>NZ_BAABEV010000004.1:0-347616 GCF_039540335.1 Actinomadura verrucosospora
GTTGAGACGTTCGGTGGTTTTGGCGAGGGGGAAACACCCGGTCCCATCCCGAACCCGGAAGTTAAGCCCTTCAGCGCCGATGGTACTGCATGGGAGACCGTGTGGGAGAGTAGGACGCCGCCGGACACATATTAGGAAAGGGCCCCGCCGTCACGGCGGGGCCCTTTTCCATTTTCTGTCCCTGTGCGCTGTTAGCCTGCGCGCCATGGATCACCTGTTCGCCCGGTCTCTGGACGGGCGTCTCTGCGTCTACGAGGTCGACGCCGCCGCGGAAGGCCCCCTCCAGGCGGCCTGGTCCGTCGACGTCGGCGCCGGCCTGGACGTGAGCAGTCTCGCCGTCGCCCCTCTGGGCGACTCCCTCGTCTACGCGACGCAGCACGACATCGTCCGCCTGCGCCGCGACGGTGCCGAGCTGTGGCGATACGCGTTGCTGCCCAGGTCAGCGGAGAAGTACGGGCACAGGCCGACGGTCGCCTTCTCGCCGGACGGGACGCTCGTCTGGGTGTACCGGCCGGATGCGATGGCGGGCCGCGGAAGCCCCGACACCTGGGTGGTTCTCGACGCCGGGTCCGGAAAAGTCCGGGCGCAGGCCGATCTGGGGTCCTGCGGGCACGGCGGAGAGCACCTGCCACTGCCGGACGGGTCACGGATGCTGCTGGACGTGGGCGAGGGCCAGGACGGTGCGCTCGTCTTCGCCGGCTCCCTCAAGGGGGCGACGCTGGAAGTGGAGCAGTACCCGTGGGACGACCGGTGCGTCATGGCCCTGGCGCCGGGCGGCGGGCAGTTCATGAGCATCGACCACGGGCAGGCCGATGTGGCCTTCCACGAGTGTCCGAGCGGCGAGGTGGTGCTGAGCCTGCCGGTGGCGGCGTTCGGCCACGACCCCGAAACCGCGGCCTTCGAGTGGAGCGGCGGGTATCTGGACGCCGACACGGCCATCGTCACCATCGGCGGCGAGCGGGAAGAGGACGATGTGCCGGACGACGAACGGGAATGGCACGTCCACTACCGGATCGATCTGCGCACCGGGGGAGTGGTCGACCGGTTCGAGGCGCATTCCCGCCATTCTTACGATCTGGAGCCGCTGGGGGACGGTTCCTGGCTGACCTCGGATCCGGACGGTCGGCCCGTTCGTCGGGTCGACCGAGGAGCGGGCGGCGGCTGACGCCGATCCCGAGAAGGCGCCGTCCGGCCCACCGGCCGGCTGGCTCTCGGCCGGTGGGCGGTGTCGCGGTGAGGCGTCAGAACTCGTCGCCGGCGAGGACGGTGTCGGCGTCGACGATCCGGTACGCGTAGCCCTGCTCGGCCAGGAAGCGCTGCCGGTGGGCGGCGTAGTCCTGGTCGAGGGTGTCACGGGCCACGACGGCGTAGAAGCGCGCTCCCGCGCCGGACGCCTTGGGCCGCAGCAGGCGACCCAGCCGCTGCGCCTCCTCCTGCCGGGACCCGTAGGCGCCCGAGACCTGGACGGCGACGGACGCCTCGGGAAGGTCGATGGAGAAGTTCGCCACCTTGGAGACGACGAGAACGCTGATCTCTCCGCTGCGGAAGGCGTCGAACAGCCGCTCACGCTCGCGGATCCGGGTCTCGCCCTTGATGACCGGCGCGTCCAGGAGCGCGCCGAGCTCGTCCAGCTGGTCGATGTACTGGCCGATGACGAGGGTCTGCTCGCCGCGGTGCCGGTCGACGAGCGCCTGGATGAGCTTGGTCTTGGTGTCGGTCGTGGCGCAGAAGCGGTACCGCTCCTCGGGCTCGGCGGTCGCGTAGGCGAGGCGCTCGGAGTCGGTGAGGGTGACGCGGACCTCGACGCAGTCGGCGGGCGCGATCCAGCCCTGCGCCTCCATGTCCTTCCACGGCGCGTCGTACCGCTTGGGGCCGATGAGGGAGAACACGTCCCCCTCGCGGCCGTCCTCCCGGACGAGGGTGGCGGTGAGGCCGAGGCGGCGGCGGGCCTGGAGGTCGGCGGTCATCCGGAAGATCGGCGCGGGCAGCAGGTGGACCTCGTCGTAGACGACCAGGCCCCAGTCGCGGGCGTCGAAGAGCTCCAGGTGCGCGTAGGCGCCCTTCCTGCGCGTGGTCATGATCTGGTAGGTGGCGATGGTGACCGGCCGGATCTCCTTCTTGGTGCCGGTGTACTCGCCGATCTCGTCCTCGGTGAGGGACGTGCGGCGCAGCAGCTCCTGCTTCCACTGGTGCGCGGAGACGGTGTTGGTGACGAGGATCAGCGTGGTCGCCTGGGCGCGGGCCATGGCGGCGGCGCCGACGATCGTCTTGCCGGAGCCGCAGGGCAGGACGACGACGCCGGAGCCGCCGTGCCAGAACGCCGAGGCGGCCTCGCTCTGGTAGGAGCGCAGCTCCCAGCCGTCCTGGGCGAGGGAGATGGCGTGGGCCTCGCCGTCCACGTAGCCGGCGAGGTCCTCGGCGGGCCAGCCGAGCTTGAGCAGGGCCTGCTTGAGGGCGCCGCGCTCGCTCGGGTGGACGGCCACGGCGTCGTCGCCGACCCGGTCGCCGATCATGCCCTTGATCTTCTTGGCGCGCAGCACCTCCTCCAGGACCGACCGGTCGGAGGACGACAGGACGAGCCCGTTCACGGGGTCCTTCTCCAGCCGCAGCCGCCCGTACCGGGCCATGGTGTCGGCGACGTCCACGAGCAGGGCGTTCGGGACGGGGTAGCGGGAGAACCGGATGAGGGTGTCGACGACCTGCTCGGCGTCGTGGCCGGCGGCGCGCGCGTTCCACAGCGCGAGCGGCGTCACCCGGTAGGTGTGGACGTGCTCGGGCGCCCGTTCGAGCTCGGCGAACGGGGCGATCTCCTTGCGGCAGGCGTCGGCCAGGTCGTGGTCGACCTCCAGCAGCAGCGTCTTGTCGGACTGGACGATGAGCGGACCGTCGGTCAAAGCAGAAGCCCCCGTCGGGTTTCGGAAGATCGATGCCTCGTCCGGACACCGGCATCGCTGCCGCACGCTACCCGAGCGGCGACCGCACTTCGCGCGTTCCGGAGAGGACGGGGTCTTCAACGCCCCGGCCACCGCGTTTATTGCGCGCCGTCGTCCGGCGGCGCGGCGCGCGGCGGGTCAGATCCCCTCGGTGGAGCCGTAGTCGGGCTCGGACATGATGCCGAAGAGGACCCAGACGATCAGGAGGGCGATGCCGATGACGAGGGACGCGGCGAAGAGCGACCAGCTCCAGATCGTCAGTCTCCGGGCGGACTCCGGGTCGGTCTGGACGCGGCCGAGGGCGATCGCCGCGGTGATGACGCCGGGAATCGCCACGATGTTGCAGCACATGACGATCGCGACGGCGTTGCAGACGAGCGCGGCGATGGTGAAGCCGTTGCTCGTGGCCTGGTGGGGGACCCCCGGAGGCCCGTACCCGTAGCCGGGCTGGCCGTAGCCGTAGCCCTGCCCGTACGCGCCGCCCGTGTCCCACTGCCGGTTCCCGCCGTAGGGGTCGTCCCAGCCCGACGGCGGACGCCCTCCGTACCCGCTCATCGGGAGCCTCCCTCGCACCGTTCGCCCGGACACGCTATCCCGTCCGATGGGTTGTTGATTGGACCGTATGCGAGGTTCGCCGGTTCCCGTCGTTCGCGGCGTCCGGTTCCGGACATCGGCGGATCGCGCCGGGACGGCTCAGGAGGCGTCGTCGAGCTCGGAGACCCCGGTGATGCGGTGCAGCGCGAAGCGGTGCACGGCGGCGCGGGTCGCGTCGTAGCCGGTGAGGAAGCCGCCCTCGACGCGGACGGGTTCGACGATGCGGCTGGACGCCTGCCCCTGCTGGTCGAGGTAGCCGATCCACACGCGGCCGCCGCGCTCGACGGCGCCGCGCAGCCGCTCGACGGTGGCCATCGCGGGTGAGCGGGGCGGCTCGCCGGAGGGGGCCTGCCGGGCGTGCTCGGCGCCGTGCAGGGACGCCTCGTCGCCGGCGCGCAGCGCCCGCACGGCCGCGGAGATCATCGAGGCGTCGGTGCGGTCGTCGGGACGGAACCGGACGATCTCGGCGGTGGGCGGCGGGTCGGCGCGCTGCGCGTCCGGCCGGGTCACGATCACGCCGCCGCCGGGCGCCTCGGCGACCGGGGCGAGGCCCATGGCGCGCAGGCCGTCGAGCAGGTCGGCGCGCTGCAGCCCGGACGCCAGGACGGTCGGGGCGAGGCGGTACAGCCGCAGCGGCGCGGCGCGCCGGTCGGCGAGGATCTCGTCGAGGGTGGCGGGCGCGTCGGTCCGGACGTAGGACGACAGGGCGCCGACGCGCAGGTGCCCGTGGCGGCGGGCGACGTCGTCGATCAGGTAGAGGAGCGGCTGCGGGAGCGGGGTCGCCGAGTGCCGGGTCAGCAGGTCGGTGACGTCGGCGGCGGTCCGCCCCGCGTCCAGGGCCCGGCGGATCGACTCGGGGGTGAAGCGGTACACGGTGGCACCGCCGGTCGACTCGACGTCGGCGGCGAGGGCCAGCTCCCGGGCGAGCTCGGTGACCAGCGGGCCGGGCGCGACGGCGGTCAGGTCGGCCTGGACGAGGATCTCGTCGACGGGCTCCGGGAGGTACTTCTCCAGCGCGGGCTCGGGGTCGTCGCCGGCGAGCAGGTCGCGGCCGAACGGGGCCAGCTCGCCGAAGCCGGTGAGCCCGAGGGCGGCGGCCTCGCGGAGCGTCCAGCCGACGAGGCGGTCGCGGGCGGGCCCTCCGTGGCGGGGCCGCAGCCACGCCAGCCGCGCCAGGAGCGCGTCCTCGCCGACGACGACGCCGCGGCCCGCGCCGGCGAGGACGTCGAGGACGGCGCGGCGGGTGGACGGCGCGCTGCTGCGCACCATCGCCTCGCTGAGGGCGTTGATGAGCCGGTCGCGGTCGTCGCGGTCGCCGGCGAGCCCGGCGGCGCGGTCGGACTTCAGCCAGCCGCGGGCCAGCTCCGTCCAGCGCCCGGCGGTGTCGCGCATCAGCCACAGGTCGTAGGCGGGCGTGGGCAGCCACTCGCCGTCGAGGTCGCCGCTGCGGGTCAGCAGGCCCGCCGCGTAGGCGACCTCGACGAGCAGGGCCGCCTTCCACTCGGGGACGTCCAGGAGCGTCGCGGCGGCGCGCAGGTCGCGGACGGCGAGGCCGCCGCTGCGCAGGACGGGCGGCGGTTCCAGGCCCCAGCGCTCCAGCAGGTCCTCGATGAGCCGGACGGCGCCCGCGGCCTCGCCCGCCGCGGCGCGCACGACCACGTCCTCGCGGCGCGGTTCGGCCGCCGGGGCGAGCGGCGGCGGCTCGGCGGGGACGTCCCGGAACAGCCGCCCGCCGCGCAGGTGCAGGGCGACCTCGCGGGGCAGGGTGACCGTGCGGTCGTCCTCGGCGGCGAGGAGGCCGCGCGCCAGGAGCCGCTCGATGGGGGTGGTCGCGGTGTCGAGCCGGACGGGACGGCGCGCGTCGGCGACCCGCCCGACGGGAGGCCCCCACGCGAGCTGGTCGAGGGCGGCCCGCGCCTCGGGCCCGGCGTCCTCGATCAGGGCGGCGGGGTCGCTCAGCAGCTCGGCGAGCCGGGCGAGGAGGCGGCCGGAGTCGGCGAAGCCGCGCGGGGCCTCGCCGTCCAGGTCGGTGACCAGGTCGGTGAGCCGCTCGGCGGGGTAGCCCGCGAAGACCTCCCGGACGGGCGGCCCGAGCCCGGCCGGGTGCGGCAGGCTCTGCCGGACGCCGGGCGCCGTGGCCGGGGCGCCGTCCCCCCACGCCAGGCCGAACCGGCGGAGGGTGGCGAGCGCGCCCTCGGCCTGCCCGGGGGTGGCGTCGAGGGCGGCGGCGAGCGCGTCGGGCCCGGCCGGGGCGGGCAGGACGAGCAGGGCCTCCAGGACGGCGAGGGTGAAGCGGTCCAGGCGGTCGAGCGCGCGGGACACGGCGGCGGGCGTGGCGGCGCGGGCGGCGAGCGCGGTCAGGTCGGCGGGGACGGGGGCGAGCAGCTCGGGACGCGCGGCCAGCAGCGCGCGCAGTTCGTCGTCGCCGCGCGCGCGCAACCAGTCCGCATACGTTTCCATGCCGTTCCCCAACTTTAAGTCGCGTGCATGCCGCAGGCACGCGGGCCTCCAGGTTAGAGGCCCGCGCGAGGTGGGGAACGCCGGCCGGCCGCGATCAGGTGGCGGGCGTGCGGTCCAGATGCACCAGCCCGAGGCCGAGGCGCGCCCAGCTCTCCACGAACCGCTTCTCGTCGATGCGCGTCGGCGGCTCGTACATCGCCTCGTTCGCGAGCCAGTAGTTCACCACGGCGCCGCCGAGGATCGACGCGACCGCGGGCCAGTCCTCGTCGAAGCCCTCGAACTCGGGCTGCGCCGCCAGCCAGGTGGCGATGCCGTCGTACAGCGGGTTGACGATGCCCTCGCGCATCTCCGCCACCAGGTTCGGGAACTGGTCGAGGTCGCGGAACAGGACCCGGATGAGGTCCTGCTCCTCGCGCATCTTGGCGAGCCCGGCCTGGCACGTCATGCGCAGCCGGGTTTCGAGCGGGCGCTCCTCGAAGGCGGTGGACTGCGTGAGGACGTCGCTGATCTGCCGGCGGGTCCGCTCGATGTGCTCGCGGATGGCCGAGGAGAGCACCTCCTCCTTGGACCGGAAGTGCCGGTAGAGGCCGCCCGCGCCCGGGGACAGGCCGGCCGCGGCCTCGATCTCGGCGACCGACGTCGCCGCGTAGCCCCGGTCGGCGAACAGCCGGAGCGACTCGGCCACGATGCGGTCGCGCGTAGATGTCGTCATGGTGATGAATTCCCTCCGCAAGAACAGTAAGGCATGTTCACGCGGCCGGTCCCCCGCGTCGCGCGCGGCGCGCCCGAATCCGTGATGCCGCTCGCGGCGGGGTGCCCGCGGACTAGAGTTCCTTCGTCCGCGCCCCGTCGCCGGAAGGGGCGTCGTCGGAAAGGTCGGCGATGTTCAAGTCTCCGCGGAAGGCGGCCGACGGGGCCTTCCTGCCCGAGGACTTCGTGGTGCCCACGCTGGTGGCCGGGCCCGACTTCCAGATCCGTCCGATCACCGTGCACGACGTGGTCAAGGACTACGGCGCCGTGATCGGCAGCCTGGACCGGCTGGCCGGCCGGTTCGGGCCCGAGTGGGGCTGGCCCGACCGCGAGTTCACCTTCGAGCAGGCCCTGATCGACGTCGCGTGGCTGCAGAAGCAGGGGCAGCTGCGGCGCTCGTTCAGCTACGTCGTGATCACACCGGACGGGGAGAAGCAGCTCGGCCGCATCCACGTCGCCCCGTCGGACCGTCCCGGCTCGGACGCGGTGGTGGTGTTCTGGGTGCGCGCGGACGAGGAGAACTCCGTCCTGGAGAAGGAGCTGGAGGGGTTCGTCCGCGAATGGCTCAGCACGGCGTGGCCCTTCGACAAGGTCCGCTTCCCCGGCCGCGACTAGCCCGCTACCGGCCCAGGCGGCGGACGAGGCCGACGAGGATGCGGCCGACCACCAGGTAGACGAGGGCGGCCAGGCCGTAGTTGACGGCGAGCTCCACCTTGGGGTTCTCCGGCTGGAAGACGTCCCTGAACTGCCAGCACAGGTCGGTGGCCCGGTCCCCGAACCAGCGGACGAGGTCGTTGGAGGTGTTGGCCTCGAACGCGACGAAGACGATGTGCACGGCCAGGATCACCACCACGAGCGTGGTGGCGACGGAGACCGCCGCCGCGAGCAGGCCGGCGGCGCGGCGACGGGTCGCCGCGGCGGCGGGCAGCCGGCGGGCGCGCGGTGCGCGGTGGTCACCGCCCGGCTCGGTCTGGGTCCCTGCCATGTGCGGCCTCCTTCACCGGGCCGGGCCCGGGTCGTCCTTGGGGCGGGGGTGGTGCGTTCGTATGCTGCGTTTTCCCTGGTCAGGTGGTTTGTGGTCGAGGGCCCGGGTATATCCGAGACACGGTCCCGCGCTCTCCTACTCGGATCCCGTCGCATCGCCACTACCAGGAGAGCGCGGGTCCTTCCGTGTGTCCACCCCCTTACCCTGTGGACGTGCTCGATCTTTCCTCCTCCGCGCCGTCCCGCGACGGCCTCGCGATCGGTTTCGACCTCGACCTGACCCTCGCCGACACCCGCGCCGGGATCAGCGCCGTCTACGCGGCCCTGGCGGCGGAGACGGGCGTGCCGATCGACACCGCGCAGGTGGTGCGGCGCATCGGGCCCCCGCTGGAGGAGGAGCTGGCGTACTGGTTCCCGCCGGAGGAGGTGCCGGCGATGGCGGCGCGCTACCGGGCGATCTACGCCGACGTCGCGGTCCCGGCGACCGTGCTCATGCCGGGGGCCGCCGCCGCGCTGGAGGCGGTGCGGGCCCGCGGCGGGCGGGTGGTCGTCGTGTCGGGCAAGAACCAGGCCGACACCGAGCGGACCGTCCGGTTCCTCGGGCTGGCGGCGGACGCCGTGGTGGGCGGCCTGTTCGGCGCCGACAAGGGCGCCGCCCTGCGCGAGCACGGCGCCGGCGCCTACATCGGCGACCACACCGGCGACGTGGACGCCGCCCGGGCGGCCTCGGCGGTGGCGGTGGCCGTCGCGACCGGCGCGTACGACTCGGCGGCCCTCACCGCCTACGGCGCGGACGTCGTCCTGCCGGACCTGCTGGCGTTCCCCGGCTGGCTCGGCGGTTTCCCGGCGGGCTGACCCGCCCCCCGGCGGGCTGAGCTGCGCGGCGATATTCGGATGCCGTTCCGGGGCGGCCGGGATAGCGTCGATCGCGTTGCCCCGTAGGCCTCGCGGCGCCCCCGGCATGTTCACCGGCCCGCGGCGAGGCACTAATCTTGGGGTCGATTCAGGACGCTTACCGAACGAGGTCTCCGGTGCCGACTGGCAAGGTCAAGTGGTACGACTCCGACAAGGGGTTCGGCTTCCTCACCCGCGACGACGGCGGTGAGGTCTTCGTGCACTCGTCGGCGCTGCCGGACGGGGTCACGACCCTCAAGCCGGGCCAGCGCATCGAGTTCGGCGTGGTCGAGGGGCGCCGCGGTCAGCAGGCCCTGCAGGTGCGGGTGCTGGAGACGCTGCCGTCGGTGGAGAAGACCATCGCCAAGCAGCGGCGCAAGAAGCCCGACGAGATGGTCGTCATCACCGAGGACCTGATCAAGCTGCTGGACGGCATCTCCAACACCTACCGGCGGGGCAAGCACCCGGCCCCCGCGGAGGCCAAGAAGATCGCCATAGTGCTGCGCGCGGTCGCCGACGACCTGGCGCCCTGACCGTCCCCGCCCGCTCCCGGCCGTCCGGGCGCCTCGCGGCGCCGGAGGTCAGGCGCGCATCTCGTGGTGCGCGTCCTTGAGCGGGCCGGTGCGGTCGGGCCCGCCGGCCCGGCGCTGGACTCCGGCCTGCCGCAGCACCAGCAGCCCGGACGCGAGGGCCAGCGCCGCCGCGACGACCGCGAGCGCGAGCCGCCCGTCGGCGACGATCGACATGCCGAGGCCGAGCAGTCCGCCGAGGACCCAGCTGAGCTGGTGCAGGGTCTCCGAGACCGCGAAGGTGGACGAGCTCACCTCCTCGCCGATCTCGCGCTGCACGACCGCGTCCATGGACAGCTTGCCGAGCACCTGCCCGAGCCCGGCCGCGGTCGCCACGGCGAGGGCCGCCCACAGCCCGAAGAACGCGGCGCCCGCGGCGGTGACGCCGGTGACGCACGCCAGCGTCGCCGAGACGATGAACCGCGGCGCCCGCGCCTTCATCCAGGCGCCGAGCGCGGTGCCGATCAGCCCGCCCGCGCCCGCGCACGCCGCGAGCAGGCCGAGGGCGACGTGGTGCGACACCGGGTCGAACCGCTCCTGGCGCAGCAGGAACGCCAGATAGATGATCAGGAAGCCGGAGAACGCGCGCAGCACCGCGTTCGCCTGCATCGCCTCGGCGACGACCGGGCCGACGCGCGGCAGCGCCCGCCACGCGCGGCGCGGGGCGGCCTTCTCCGCCGCCGGTTCGGCCTCGGGGACGTCCACGTGCCGGGGCAGCCGTATGGTGAACACGGCGCCCAGCAGGAACAGGACCGTGCCGATGCGCAGCACCCAGCCCGGCCCGACCAGCACGGCGAGGCCGGCCCCGGCGGGCGCGGTGATCGACGCGGCGATGAGCCCGGCGAACGAGCAGCGCGCGTTCGCCGTCACCAGCGAGATCTCCTCGGGCAGGACGCGGGGGGTGACCGCGGCGCGCAGCACCCCGAAGGCCTTGGAGAGCACCAGCACGCCGAACGCGGCCGGCAGGAAGGTGACCTGGTCGCCGTGGGGCAGCGCGCTCGCCAGCGCCCAGCACAGCAGCGCCCGCATCACGAACGTGCTCGCGATCGCGTACCGGCGGACGTGCCTGGCCCGGTCCAGCGCGGGGCCGATCAGCGGTGCGACCAGCGCGAACGGCGCCATCGTGACGACGAGGTAGAGGGCGACCTGGCTGCGCGCCTGGTTGACGTCCAGGCCGAAGAACAGGGTTCCCGCGAGCGCGACGGTGACCAGCGCGTCCCCGGCGGAGTTGAACGCGCACGCCTCGATCAGGCTGCCGAGCCCGCTGCGGCCGGCGCCCTGGGCGTGGGTGACGCGGCGGGTGAGCCGTCCGGTCCCGAGCGCCGCCGAGCGCGCTGCGCGGCACGCCCGCGCCGCACCCCCGGCGACGGCGCGCGCGGACCGACCTGCCCGTGTCCGGTCTGCCATCCGCCCTGTTCTCTCCTCGCGGTCGTCCCGGCTCGGGGGCCGGGGGCGGCCATCGGAGTCCTCGACTGAGAGTACGTTCCCCGCTGGAATGAGGGATCACCTCGCGGACGGCGCCCGCCTTGTGCGGGCCACGTGCCCGCATGGGCGAGAATTGACATGTGAGCCCACAGCGCCAGTCCAGCCCCGCGCGCTCCGCCGCCGCGCGCACCACGTCCGGGGCCGCCCGCCGGTCCCGCACACCCGCCGTCGACTCCGCCTGCGCCGAGGCGGTCGACCTCGCCCGGGAGGCCGCCGAGGAGACCGCCGGCCAGACCCAGGTCGGCGAGCACCTCGGCCTGCGCGCCGAGGGCGACCGGGTGGTCACGCACTACTTCGTCTGCCTCGACCCCGCGTACACGGGCTGGCGGTGGGCCGTGACGGTGACCCGCGCGTCGCGCGCCAGGAACGTCACGGTCAGCGAGTGCGTCCTGCTCCCCGGCGACGACGCGCTCCTCGCGCCGCCGTGGGTGCCGTGGCTGGAGCGGCTGCGCCCGGGCGACCTCGGCCCCGGCGACCTGCTGCCGACCGCGCCCGACGACGTGCGGCTCGCGCCCGGCTTCACGCAGGTCGACGAGTCGACCGACCGCGAGACCCAGTGGGAGCTCGGCCTCGGGCGGGTGCGGGTGCTGTCGCGGGAGGGCCGCGACGAGGCCGCCGCCCGCTGGTACGACGGCGTCGCCGGGCCCCGCGCCCCGATCGCCGCGTCCGCCCCCGCCCAGTGCTCCACCTGCGGTTTCTACGTGGTGCTGGCGGGCGCGCTGCGGCAGGTGTTCGGCGTCTGCGCCAACGAGTACGCGCCCGACGACGGCCGCGTCGTCTCCGCCGACCACGGCTGCGGCGCGCACTCCGAGGCCGTCTCCCTCCCGGCGGTGTCCGAGCACAACCCGCCGGTCATCGACGAGCTCGGCTACGAGGTCGTCCCCACCGGCGGTGACGAGGACGCCGCGTCCCTCGACGACGAGGCGCTCGGCCACAGCTGATCCCATGGAGGACGTGTTCGGCGCGCGGGCGCTGCGAGAGCGGGTCCTGCGCGCCTGGGCCGAATCCCCGGCGCGCTTCCGCGAGGACGCCAACGCCGAGGAGGACCACGCCCTCGGCGGCTACCGCGACCGCGTCGTCATCGAGCTGGCGCAGAACGCCGCCGACGCCGCGCGGCGCGCCGCCGTGCCGGGCCGCCTCAGGCTGGCGCTGCGCACCGGCGGGGAGCCGCTGCTGACCGCGGCGAACACCGGGGCGCCGCTCGACGCCGCCGGGGTGGAGGCCCTCTCGACGCTGCGGGCCTCGGCCAAGCGCGACGAGCCGGCCGCCGCCGGCCGCTTCGGCGTCGGCTTCGCCGCCGTCGTCGCCGTGACCGACACCCCGGCCATCGCGTCCGGGACGGCGGGCGTCGAGTGGTCGCTGAGTCGGGCCCGGGACCTGGTCGAGGGGATTCCGGGGCTGGCCGGGGAGCTGGGGCGGCGCGGCGGGCACGTCCCGCTGCTGCGGCTGCCGTTCGCCCTGGACCGGCCGCCCGAGGTCCCGGCGGGCTTCGACAGCGTCGTGCGGCTGCCGCTGCGGGGCGAGGCGGTGGAGCCGGTCCGGCGGCAGCTCCGGCAGGTGGGGGCGGCGCTCATGCTGGCGCTGCCCGCGCTGGAGCACGTCGAGATCGACGTCGACGGGGACGTCCGGACGCTGACCGCCGAACGGCGCGCCCCGGGCGAGGTGATCATCGACGGCGGCCGGTGGCGGACGGTCGAGGCGCACGGGGAGATCCCCGCGGAGCTCCTGCGGGACCGTCCCGTGGAGGAGCGGGCCCGGCCGTTCTGGCAGGTGCGGTGGGCCCTGCCCGAGGACGGGCTCCCCGGCGACACGCCCGGCGTCCTGCACGCGCCCACGCCCAGCGACGAGCGCCTCGACCTGCCCGCGCTGCTCATCGCGTCCTTCCCGCTCGCGCCCGACCGGCGGCACGTCGCGCCGGGCGCGCTGGCCGACCTCCTCGCCGACCGGGCCGCCGAGGCCTACGTGCGGCTGCTGGCCGAGCTGCCCGTCTCCCCGAAGGTGCTGGAGCTCGTGCCGGGGCCGATCGCCGCCGGAGAGCTGGACGCGCGGATCCGGCGGGGGATCCGGGAGCGGCTCCCGGAGGCGCCCGTCCTGCCCCACCGGACCCGCGGGCGCGACGCGATCGCGGTGGACGCGCCCGCCGCGTTCGTCGACGTGCTCGGCGGCCGGGGCGCCGAGGAGGAGACGGACACCGTCGTGGGCGGCCTGCTGCCGCCGGAGTGGCCCGCGCGGAGCCCGGCGCTGGCGGCGCTCGGGGTGCGGCGGGTGGAACTGGCCGACGTGATCGACGAGCTGGCCGCTGTGGACCGGGAACCGGCGTGGTGGTACCGGGTGTACGACGCGCTCGCCGGGGCCGCCACCGACGCTCTGGGGGCCCTGCCGGTGCCGCTGGCGGGCGGGACGGGGCGCGTGGTGCGGGGGCCGCGCGGCCTGCTGATCGCGGACGGCGTGGATCCGGCGGGCCTGGAGGTGCTCGGGCTGCACTTCGTCCACCCGGACGCCGTGCACCCGCTCCTGGCGCGGCTCGGCGCGGTCGAGGCCGGGCCGCGGGCCGTGCTGGCGGACGCCGCCGTGCGGGCGGCCGTCGAGGAGTCCTTCGACGCCGACGATCCCGACGCGGTCGCCGAGGCCGTGCTGGGCCTGGTCGCGGCCGCGCACGCCGATCCCGGCGACGAGCCGTGGCTGGCCGAGCTGGCCCTGCCCGGCGAGGACGGCGAGCTCTACCCGGCGGGCGAGCTGCTGCTGCCGGAGAGCCCGCTGCGCGAGATCATGGCCGGCGACGCGCCGTTCGGCGTCGTGGACGCGGAGGTCCTGGAGCGGTGGGGCGCGGAGACGCTCACGGCCGCGGGCGTCCTGGACGGGTTCGCGATGGCCAGGGCCGAGGACGTCAACCTCACGGGCCTCGCCGACGAGGCCGAGAGCCTCGAACTCGACGACGAGGACCTATGGGCGGACGAGGTGCTGCGCCGGACCGGCGAGCAGGACCTCCCCCCGCTCGTCCCCGAGTTCGCGGCGGTCCGCGATCTCGAACTCGTCGACGACTGGGCGGCGGCGCTCAGGGTTCTCGCCGCCCCGCCGTGCCGGTCCGCGATCGTGGATCCCGCCCATGTCGCCCTGCACGACGGGCGGCGTGTCGTCGTCCCGTCCTACACGGCGTGGTGGCTGAGCCGCCGTCCCGTGCTGGACGGCCGCAGACCGGGCGAGTTCCGCCTGGGCGGCGACGAGGCGCTCGCAGGGCTCTACGACGTCGCGCCGCAGGGCCTCGACGAGCACTTCCTACTCGCCCTGGGCGTCCGCACGTCACTGGTGGAACTGCTCGATGAGCCCGGGGGCGCGCAGGAGCTGCTGGATCGCCTGGGCGATGCCCGGCGGCCGGTGGGACGGTCCCAGCTGGGCGGGCTCTGGACGGCGCTGGCCGACGCCCCGGACGCGGCCGTCGAGCCGCCCGAGCGCGTGCGGGCGGTCGTCGACGGCGACGTCGAGGTGGTCGACGCGGCGGACGCCCTCGTCCTCGACGGCCCCGACCTGCTCCCCCTCCTCGAAGGGCAGCCGCTCGTCATCGCCGGGGAGGGGCGCGACGCGCGCCTGGCCGAACTCCTGGACCTGCCGCTCGCCGGGGAGGAGATCCCGGGGCTCGTGGGGTCGGACGGCGAGAGGCGTCCCGTCCCGGAGGCCGTCAGGGCGGTGATGCCCGGCGCCCCCGCCGACTACGTCGCCCACGAGCGCCTCATCGTGGACGGCCAGGACGTCCCGTGGTGGACGAGGGACGGCGAGGTCCACGCGAGCGGCGTCGCCGGCCTGGCGCGGGCGCTCGCCTGGTCCACCGGGCACTGGGGCGACCGGCTCCTGCTGGAGGCCGTCCTGCGGGCCCCCGAGACCCTGCCCGTCCTGCTCGCCGAAGACGACCTGGAGGCCTAGGGAGCCCTAGGAGGGCGTCTCGCGCCTGGCGGCGCGCTCGGCCTCCTGCCGGGCGCGGCCGGCCTGGAGCCGGGGGACGTACCACATGGCGAAAAGCCCGATGCCGATGCCGGCGCCGCACACCCACAGCCACCAGCGGTCCTGCGACGGCAGCCCGACGATCAGCAGCACGGCGAGCGCCACCGCCCAGGCGGCCGTTCCGGCGGCCGCGATGCGGACGTCGTTGGTCTGCATCGGCGGCGGGTCCGGGCGGCGCGGAGGGCTCATGCGCTCAGGCTACGCGGCCCCGGCCCGCCAGTCCGCCGGTGACCATCGTGATGAGCAGCTCATAACTGCCCTCCAGGTCGGCGGGGAGCCCGAAGCCGCCCGCCGCCTCCAGGACGGCGAACCCGTGGACGGCCGAGCGCAGGCAGCGCGCAGCGTGGACGAGCTCCGGCCCCTCCAGGGCGTAGCCGCGCAGCGCCCCGTACAGGATGTTCAGCAGCCGCTCCGCGGCGTCGCCGGCCGAGCCGCCCTCCGGGTCCGCCGTCTGCTCCATCGCCCCGTAGCGGCCCGGATGCTCCACCACGTAGGCCCGGTAGGCGTACATCAGCGCCCGGACGGCGTCGTCGCCGGACCGTCCGAGCGCGGCCTCCCCGAGCCGTTCGGCGAGTTCCTCCAGGACGCGCGCGGTCACCAGGTGTCGCAACTCCGCGAGATTGCGGACATGCTTGTACAGGGAGGGCGTCGCGACCCCGGCCCTTCCCGCCACCGCCGCCAGCGTGAGGGCACCGGGGCCCTCGGCGTCCACGACGGCGACGGCGGCGTCCACGACCGCGTCGGGCGACAGTCCCGCACGGGGCATCGCGACCCTCCTCTATGTCTCTTTAGCTAACAGGCTAAGGAGCTTAGCGAAAGTGTCAAGTGGCGGCGTGGCAGCATGGGCAGCACAGGAGACCGAAGACGATGACATTGCCACCGATCCGGGGCCGCACGGCGTCCGCGCCCGGCCTGGCCGAGGAGCTGCGCATCTCGATCGCGCGGCTGTCGCGCCGGCTGCGCACGCTGCGGCCGTCCGCGGCGGGCGAGGGCGGTCCGAGCCCGCTGTCGCTCACGCAGTTCGCCGCGCTCGCCGCCATCGAGCGGCACGGGTCGATGACGCCGCGCGAGCTGGCCGACCACGAGAAGGTGCAGCCGCCCTCGATGACCCGCGTCATCGCCTACCTGGAGGAGCGGGGGCTCGTCGCGCGCAGCCCGCACCCGACCGACGGGCGCCAGGTCGTGCTGAACGCCACAGACGAGGGTGCCGCCCTGCTCGCCGACGAGCGCCGCCGCAAGGAGGCCTGGCTCGCCATGCGCCTCGGCGAGCTGACCGAGGAGGAGCGGGAGATCCTCCGCCGCGCCGCCCCCGTCATCGACAAGCTCAGCCGCTCCTGAAGCCGCCGTCAGGGGGCCGCGGGCGCCTGGATCGACTTGATCGGATTCGTTGGCGCTTGCCGGAATGCGGGCGGGTTGATTACCGTTAGCCTTGGTAATGACTTCTGCTAACGAAACCCCCGACGAACCCGAGGGGACCGCGACGCGCGGCGCCCGCGGGCGGCGAGCCGCACATCCGGCCCGGGCCGCCGCCCTCGCGAGCCCTGCCCGCTCCCGCCGTCGCCGCCCCGCCCCGCGTCCCGCCGCGCACGCGCCCGCCCGCCCCGCCGCGCGCCCGGACGCCGCCCCCTCCGCGGCCGCGACGGACCAGGCCGGAACGTTCCACGAGACCGTGGCGGACGTCCCGGAATCCGCGTCCGCACCCACCGTCGCCGGATCCTCGGAGCCCTCCGGACCGTCCGGACCCGCCGTCCCCGAGACCCCGGGCCCGGAACCGGCCGACCGCGACGAGGCGCCCGCCGAGGACCCCGGGGGCCGCGCCGGCATGTTCCGCTCGCTCCGCAACCACAACTTCCGCCTGTACACCGCGGGCCAGGTCGTCTCCAACACCGGGACGTGGATGCAGCGGATCGCGCAGGACTGGCTCGTCCTCGATCTCGCCCACGGCAGCGGCACCGCGCTCGGCATCACGACCGGCCTGCAGTTCCTGCCGATGCTGCTGTTCGGCCTCTGGGGCGGCGTCATCGCCGACCGCTACTCCAAGCGCCGCGTGCTGATGCTGACGCAGGTGTCGATGGGCGTGCTCGCGCTGGTCCTCGGCCTCCTCGCGATCTCCGGCACGGCGCAGGTGTGGCACGTGTACGTGCTGGCGTTCGGGCTCGGCGTCGCGACCGTCGTGGACAACCCGACCCGCCAGTCCTTCGTGGTCGAGATGGTCGGCAAGCGCGACCTGCCGAACGCGATCGCGCTGAACAGCGCCACCTTCAACGGCGCGCGGCTGCTCGGCCCCGCCGTCGCCGGGGTGCTGATCGCGCTGATCGGCACCGGCCCGGTCTTCCTGGTGAACGCCGCGTCGTTCGGCGCGGTCCTCTTCGGCATCTACGCCATGCGGACGGACGAGCTGAACCAGGCCGCCCCCGTCAAGCGCGCCAAGGGCCAGCTCCGCGAGGGGCTCCGCTACGTGCGCGGGCGCCGCGACCTGATGCTCGTGCTCATCCTCGTCGGGTTCCTCGCCACGTTCGGGATGAACTTCAACACCACGGTCGCGCTGGTGGCGAAGGAGGTCTTCCACACCGGAGCCTCCGCGTTCGGCCTCGCGTCCAGCATGCTGGCGCTCGGCGCGCTCAGCGGCGCCCTGCTGGCCGCCCGCAGGGTCGCCCGGCCCCGGCTGCGGCTGCTGGTGGCGATGGGCCTGGCGTTCGGGGCGCTGGAGGTCCTCACCGGCCTGATGCCCACGTACTGGTCGTTCCTGGCGCTGCTGGTGCCGACCGGGATCGCGATGATGACGATCATGACGGCGGCGAACGCGTCCGTGCAGCTCGGCGTCGCGCCCGAGATGCGCGGCCGCGTCATGGCCCTCTACATGCTGGTGTTCCTCGGGACGAACCCGCTGGGCGCGCCCGCGGTCGGCTGGCTGGCCGAGCACTTCGGCGCGCGGGCCTCCCTCGTCCTCGGCGGGCTGGTCTCCGCGGTCGCCGCCCTCGCGGTGGGCGCCCTGGCCCTGCGGTGGAGGACCGACGAGCAGCGGGCCGCGTCTTCGGGGCGCGGGACGGTGCGTCCCGCCCTCGCCCGGTTTCGCCGCGCCCGGGTCGCCGAGCGGTAAAGGGCTCGCACGGGCCCCATAAGACCGGCGCGGTACGGCGATTCGGTTGACCCTATTTGCGTGACAAGGAACGCCGCCTGCTGAAAAGCTGGCGGGGTGGCCCTGTGGAAGCGTTCATGAGGCTTTTCGTGGCGCTCGTCCCGCCGCCGGAGGTTCTGGACGAGCTCGCGGAGGCCGTCCGGCCCCATCTCGGCACGGTCTCCGAGCTGCGCTGGATCCGGCGTGATCTGATGCACGTCACGCTGACGTTCCTCGACGAGGTCGACGACCGCACCCTGGAGCGCCTGCTCCCGAGGCTGGAGCGCGCCGTCCGCCGCCACGAGCGGATGACGCTGTCGCTGGCGGGCGCGGGCGCGTTCCCCGGCAACGGCGCGCACGCCCGCGTGCTGTGGACGGGCCTGTACGGCGACCGCCGCGCCCTGGCGAGGCTGGCCGCCTCCACCACCGCCGCGGGCCGCCGGGTCGGGACGATCCCCGACAAGCACCGCGGCTTCCGCCCGCACATGACGCTGGCGCGGTCGCGGCGGCCCGTCGACGTGCGGTCGCTCGTCGAGGCGCTGTCATCGTTCGCGGGCATGCCGTGGACGGCGGACTCGGTCCACCTGATGCGCAGCCACCTACCCGGCAAGGACAACGCCCAGCTGGAGTACGAGGCGCTGACGACGTGGCCGCTGCGTCACAGCTCCGGCGGCGGAGGGGCGGGACGGTCGGCGTCCGGCGGGCCCCAGGGGACTCCGTAGCGCTCGCAGGCGCGGCGCAGCTCGCCGAGGTCGGGCGGGAACGTGATCTGGCGCAGCACCCGCCCGGACGGCCCCCACACCACCAGGCGGGGCATCCGCTCGACCGCGTCGTCGATGCCGACGCCGCCGAGGCGGTCGCGGGGCAGGTCCCACTCGACCCGGCCGCGCCGGGTGACGACGGCGACCCCGGCGGCCGACACGCGCAGCTGCGACCGGTTGCGGTCGTACAGCCAGTAGCCGAGGAGCCCGGCCAACGCCCCGGTCGGCATCGACCACATCGCCGTGGCGTTGAACCCGCCCAGGTCTGGGCCGAGCCACACCGCGCCCAGAAGCGCCACCGCCTCGCACAGCAGGACGCTCATGCCGTAGGTGCCGACGCGGGACCGGCGGGTGGCGTCGAGGACCGTGCCCGGCGCGGTCACCGGGCTGGGCGGGGTGTGGGCGGGGAAGACGAAACCGGACTCCTCCGGCGGCTCCGGCCGGGCGGCCGCGCCCTCGTGCGCGGCGCCCTGCGCCGACAGGGCCGGGGCGGGCTCGGGGCCGGGGGCCGACAGCGAGGACATGGCCGAGTGGAACGCGGCGCTCAGGTAGGCGTCGTACTCGGCGTCGTTGACCGGGAGCCCGGCGCGGCGGGCGGAGTCGCGCAGGTCGGTGCGGGAGATCCGCAGCGCCGAGAGGGGAGCGGAGAAGAACTCGTCGCCGTCGGAGTCGTACAGCCGGACCCAGGCGTGCCCGGAGACGGTCAGCAGCTCGATGCCGCCGATGCGGTCCTGGGGCATCTTCAGCACCACGTCGCCGGCGGCGTCCGCCCAGCCGAGCCCGTCGCCCTCCACGACCAGGCGCCCGCCGGGCACCTGCGCGAAGATCTCCGGCAGCCCTTCGAGCCCGTAGTCGGGACGGCGCGGCGACCGCGCCCCGGGAGTGATCACGCGGTAGCCGTGGTCGTCGAGGGCGTGCGCGAGCTGGAAGCCGTCCAGGCCGTGGGCGGGCAGCCGGGCGACCAGCTCCAGCCGGTGCCCGAACGCCAGCGCGGCGAGGTCGGCGCGGCGCGGCTCGCCGCTCACCGGGTCCAGCCGCAGGCCGGGCCCGACGACGACCGCGGCGACGTTCTCGGCGCGCAGGTCCTGGATCTCGCGGCGGCGGCCGGGGCGGGCCCGCACCAGCAGCCGCTCCGCCGTGATCGTCCAGCGGACCTGTGCGGCCCGCAGCAGCCGGCGGCGCGCCGCGAGGACGCCGCCGATCGCGGCGAGCGCCCAGCAGCCCGCGGCGAGCCGGGCGCCGAACTGGCCCGTCCCGTCCAGCGCGATCCGGACGATCATGACGGCGCCGAGCAGGGCGGTGAGCGCGCCGAGGAGCATGATCCGGCGGCGGCTCGGAAGCGGCTCCGGCGTGGCCAGCCGCTGCTCCTCGGGCGTCGTGCGGGACGCGCGGCCGGAGGGGGCCCGCGCGGGCGGCTCGTGCGCCGCGGCCAGCAGGGCCGCCTCCTGGTCCAGCAGGCGCTTCTCGGCCGCGTGGTCGCGCGGCAGGGGGCCGCCGCCGGGGACGTCGTCCTCCAGCCCGGACACGCGCAGGGCCTCGTCGAGCGCCGGGTCGAGCAGGTCGGCGGCCTCGCCGTCCAGGACGTGCATGGGGATGCCGAGCCTGCGGGCCGCCACGAACACCGCGAGCGGCTCCAGCCCCATCGCCGTCATCCCGCCCACGGCGGTGCGGCCGAACCGGTGGAAGACGGTCAGGACGCCGTCGCCGGTCGTGATGGCCAGGCCGTCGATCCGGGACCGCTCGTAGGAGACCATCGTCAGCCCGCCGGGGCCGACGCGCTCCAGACCGGCCGCCGACAGCCGCCAGTACGGGCGCGGGCGGCGGCGGCGCGCCTCCGGGACCGCGCCGAGCAGCCACGGGAACGCGGCGACGGCGCCGATCAGCGCGGCCCACAGCCACACCGGCCTGATCGGCAGCAGCGCCAGCGCCACCGCGAGGACGGTGAACGGACCCGCGGCGACCGGGCGCCACCGGCCGCCGGATCCCGCGAGGCCCACCAGCTCATGCTCCACAGTCCGCATCCTCACACGGGTCCCCGCGGGACCGTCGCCCCCTTCCACGATCCGGTCGCCCTCCGGAACCGACATCCATCGCGCCGGTCAGGTCGGGACTCCACCGCCGTCACATCAGGCTCACCGGTCGCGTGAGCCGAGCCTCCGTGGAACCGCCGCCGTACCCTCACCGCCGTCGCCGCACCAGGCCGTAGCCGACCGCCCCCGCGATCGCGAGGGCGAGGAACAGCGCCATCCGGGTGTTGGTGGCGTCCCGGCGGCCGCTCGTGGTGTCGTGGCCCGCGCCCGCGCTCCCGGGGGAGGACGCCGGCGACGGCCGCGCCTCCTCCGGCAGCGGCAGCCGGTAGACCGGCTGGTTCACGCCCTCGGAGCCCACCAGCAGCGACCTCCCGTCCGGGGTGTAGGTCACCGACTCGCCCTGCACCTGCCGGGGCAGGTCCAGCGACTTGATCGTCTTGGCGGGGCGGCCGTCGGCGCCGACCGAGTACAGCCGGGCGCCGAAGTAGGTGCGGATGACGCAGGTCCGCCCGTCGGGGGCGAAGGCGCCGTCGGTCGCGATGGGCGGGGCGTCCCCGACCTGGCGCAGGACGTTGGAGCCGCCGGTCCGCAGCCGCGCCGGCGCCTCGTAGACCTTGCCGCCGAACAGCTTGCTGGCGATGTAGAGCCGGTTCGTGCGCGGGTTGATCATCATGGTCTCGGCGTTGCGCGGCCCGTCCTCGTACTTCATCCGGAACCGGGTCGCCGGCAGCGCCTGGCTCACCAGCCGGGCCGGCTCGGGGATCCGGTACACGGTCACGTACGGCCAGGCGCCGCCGAGGTTGTCGCCGATGTCCGCCACGAAGATCGCCGGACGGCCGCGGCCGTCCTTGCCGATCGCCATCGCCTCCCAGTCGCGGGCTCCCGCGCCGGCGAGCGTGAGCACGGCGACGACCCTTCCGTCCGGGCCCAGCGCGTAGACCTTCGGGACGCCGCCGGAGTCGTTGTGGGTGTAGACGACGCCCCGGTGCAGGGAGCTGGCCGCGAGCCCGCTGGACTCGGTGATCCGGGTGTCCTTGATCGTGAAGGCGACCGCGTCGCCACGACCCGCGGAGGCGGAGGGGGAGAGCAGGCAGACCGGGGCGCCGGCGAGGGCGATCGCGGTGCCCGCACGGACGGCGGCCCGGCGTGCTGACATGGATCGATCATCCCCGTTCCGCGCCCCGACGATCACTGATCCGCGCCGCTCAGCCCAGCAGCGCCCCGACGACCACGGCCAGGATGAGCGCGGTCAGCACGGTGGGCAGCAGCCATTGGGGCGCGCGGTTCACGCTCCTGAGCTTATTCGGCCTCCCGGCCGCCTCGAACCGTCCACCCATGATCTGCATCTCATCCCGCGCCCGGGGACACCACCGCGACGAGCGCGCCGGCGAGCATGTAGGGGCCGAAGGGGAAGTCGCCCTTGCGGGAGCGGCGGGCGATCATGATGCCGAGGGCGACGAGGCCGCCCGTCAGGTAGGTCGTGAGCAGGCCGGTGATCCAGGCGTTCTGCCCGAACCAGCCGAGGTAGAGGCCGAGCACGCCGGACAGCTTGACGTCCCCGAGGCCGATGCCGGACGGGACGAGCAGGGCCTGCGCGAAGTACAGCGCGAACAGCGCGGCCATGCCGGCGAGCGCGTGCTCGAACCGCCGCGCGCCGTCCTCGGTGAACGGCGCCGCCGCGGCGAGCAGCACCGCCGCGACGCCGTAGGACGGGAGCGTGAACCGGTCGGGCAGCCGCCTGACGCCGAGGTCGATGAAGCCGAGCAGGGCGCCGGCGGCCGCGAGGTACAGCAGCGCGGGCAGGACGGGTTCGAACCCGACCCGCCAGCCGAGCACGCCGAAGAGCGCCGCGGTGACCAGGCCCAGGACGGCGCGGTGCCGGCGGGTGACGTCACCGACGTACGGCGCCGCCAGCGGCGCCGCGAGAACGCCGACGACGAGCCCGACGGGCACCAGCACCAACGCGACCATCGACCCTCGCCCCGATCCGCCCCTGTCCACGCCCCGGCACCTGACCGGACGGACGCCGGCTGCGGGGCGCCCCGCACCATTCAATCCGCCGCACCGGCCCCGCACATGGGCCCCAGGGCCCAATCAGGGCGCGGGCATCGAGAAAAAGCGCGGCTCACGCGCCATAATCATGCCGCGTGGAATGCGGAATGCTTCCACTGAAGCTCCGTATTAGGCCCTGGGACCTAAAATGGCTGGCGCAAGGGCCCGATTTGCCGCCGGCACCACGGTCGGGCATTGTGCGAAGCGCCCTTGACACGCGATGGTGGACGCATGCCGAATCAGGTCAGGACCGTGCGCGTGCTGATGTTCGTCGCCGCCGGGCTCACGCTCGTCATGACCCTGGCGTTCTTCGCCGCCGTCGGGGTCACGGCCGCCGCGATCGGTGCCGCGCTCTGGTTCGCCCTTCCCGGCGTCCTCAGCCTGCTGCTGGCGCTGCGCGTTCCGAACGGCGGGACGGGGCTGCGGCGCGGCATCATCGCGCTCGAGATCTTCTACATCCTGCTCTCGCTCGCCAGGGTCGGGGAGGGCGACCCCCGGGGCGTCCTCAACCTGATCCTCCCGATCGTCATCCTGGTCCTGCTGTTCCGCCCCGAGGCGAAGGCCTACTTCGGCGGAAAGGCGCCGGCGACCGGTTCCTACTTCTGACCCCCGGAAGCGCCGCGGAGCGGGCCCGTCCTCAGGCCAGGCTCGCGAAGACCAGGCCGACGCCGAGGACGACGAGGAAGAAGCCGAAGACCACCATGCCGACCGAGCCCGCCGTCCCCCTCCCGGACGAGGTGTCCATCCGCGCCGTGCGCGGATCGCGCGGGTCGTAGAACACCGCCACCTGCCGGCCCTTGAGCCGGGTCAGCTCGAACGACCCGCCCCTGGTCTGGGCGACCGTCTCGATCTCGGCGCCGTCCAGCGTGCGGAAGCGCAGGACCGGGAAGAACTCGTAGGTGTCGGTCCTCTCGACCCGGTGGATCCCGGCGACGACTCCCGCGACCCGGTGCGCGGAGGCCAGGAACGTCCGGCCCGCCCGGTAGCGGTGGACGCCGACCGCGCAGAAGGCCGCACCGAACCCCAGCGCCATGAGACCGAACGACCACGACGGCATCACCAGTACCCGCCGAGTTCCTCGCGGTCGACGCCGACGAGCGCGGCCAGGGCCAGGCCTCCGGCCGTCCCGGCGACTCCCTCGGCGACGTACAGGACCGCGGACAGCGCGTCGGTGCCGCCGCCCACCGGAGCCGCGACCCCGGCGAGGACGGCCAGCAGCGGCACCGCGAGGACGCTCGCCAACCAGCGCACCCGCCGCGCCCGGTCCCGCTGGACGGCGCCGGCCACCACGACCATCGACACGCTGACCAGGATCCACGGGAGGTCGAGACGGACGATCCGGTCAAGGTCGGAGAGCGGCTCGCCGCCGCCCCCGGCCCCGGCCGCCAGCCGCGCGACGATCGAGAAGCCGAGCAGCCAGACGATCAGCGCGGCGCCCCAGGCGCCCAGCATCCGGACCATCTCAGCGCACCCTGATCGAGTCGATGACGCCGTCCACGACGTCGTCCTTGAGCTCCCCCCGCCGCCAGATCAGCCGGACCACGTGCATCCTGCCGTTCCCTCCGATCACGCCGACGTCGGCGGCCTGCCCGGGGGCGCCCGTCCCCAGGAAGCCGCTGAAGGTGAAGTCGACGCGCCGGGCGTCCTTCGCCCCCGCGACCTTGATCGACTTCGATCCCGTCCGGTGGTAGTCCCTGGCGTTCATCATCGAGGCGGCCTCGATGGTCGCCTCCAGCATCTCCGGACGGCCCCGCTCGCCCAGATCGGTGACCACCGACAGGGTGGCCGTCCGCCGCGGGGACTGCACCGACAGCGCGGCGCCGCCGTCCGGCCCCCGCCCCCAGTCCTTCGGGTAGGCGACCGTGAGCACCTTCGCGTCGCCCCGGACGTATCCGCCGGGGGTCTTCCCCGACCCGCCGGACGAGCACCCGGCCACCGCGGCGATGATCGCGAGAGCGCCCGCCGCCGCCGTCGTCAGTCTCTTCGCACCCATCGCCGCCCTCTCAGTTCTTCGCGCATTCCGGCCATTGCTGGAAGGTCCGTTCACCATTCTGCGGGGGGCCGAGGTACTGGGAGTCGGTGATCTTCTGCTTCTCCCCCTCGTAGCCGCCCTCGACACCGAACTTGATCTCCGCCGCCAGTTCGGCCGCGATCTTGAACTCGTCCACCTCGCCCGTGTAGACGTTCCTGCTGACCAGGCCGCGCTCGTAGATCAGCCGGTCGAGCGGGTCGGCGTTGGGCCCGGGGTCCTTGGAGACGATCGAGCCGTTCTCGTCGACGGCGTTCCGGATCGTCTGGAACGGCATCATGAAGGCGTTGTCGCGGATCCACTTCTCGCCGATCGCCCGGTTCGAATCGTCGAAGTTGACCGTGGTGGCGGTGGTGGTCACCTGCTTGCCGGTGCCCGTTCCGCTCCCGTTCTTCTTCCCCGGGTTCTTCAGACTCTGGTTGGAGTTGCTCTCCTGCGTCGTGAGCCAGGTGATGCTCGCTAATCTGCCGTCCTTGTCGAAGGTCATCCTGGTCTGGCCGAGGTAGGTGGCCTCCCCGCCCGTCCCGTAGCCGAGCACCTTGGCGCCGCCCTTGATGGACCCCTTCACCTGGAAGGTGTAGGTGGTCTTCGGGTAGCCGTCCTTCGCCGACCCGCTCCGGTCCGTCGTGACGAGCGCGGCGTCCCCGGCCTTGCCTTCGAGTTCGAGCCCGGTCGCCATGTCCTTCACCTTCTTCTCACCCGAGGTGCTCGTGGTCAGGTTGCCGAGAGCGGCGGCCACCTTGAACACGCCCTCGGCGCCGACCTCCCACTGGGTGATCTCGGGGTCGCGGGTCCGGGGCTCCCATCCGGTGATCTTGTCGAAGGCCCAGAGCCCGGGGCTGACCTTCTCCGCCTCCTTGCGCGCCAGGTCCCACTTCACGTCGTCGAGCCAGTCGTCGGCGGCCTTGTCGTTGGGGAAGACCCAGGTGTCGCCGTACTTGAAGTTGACGGACCCTTCCACCTTCGCGCCCAGATCCCCGCCGAAACTCCCCTTGCCGAACTGCGCCTTGGCGCCGATCTCGGCTTCCGCGCCGAGCTTGTAGTCGGCGGGCACGATCGTGATGCGCGTCGAACCGTCGGCGTACTTGACCTTCACGAACTGGAAGTTCTGCCCGAACTTCACGGAGAAGGCGGTGATCGAATAACCGACCTTCCTGGAGTCGGAGCCGGTGACGCACGCCGAAGCCGGAGGTTTGTAGTCGTACTCCGGCGCCTCGCAGCCGGAGCCGAAGATCTCGCAGATCGCCTTCTTCGCCGCCGGGAGGACGGGATTGGGCATCATCAGCACGAGCATGCCGATAAGGATCGATCCGATGCCGACCAATGCCGCGTACTCGATCGCACTGGCTCCGGCGTCCCGCCATTGTGCGCCGACGTTTCGGCGAGATCCCTCACGCATGCCGGGAACGGTAGACCGGCCTTTTCTCGACTTCCAGGGCCTGCGGACCCGGGTGGGGGCCCGATGTGCCATAGGCCCCTGCCGTAGGCGCTCAGCCGAATCGGCGGGCCGAGGTCACCGGCCGCAGAGGGGATATCTTCACGACGTCCCCCGTCTGCGGAGCCTCCACCATCTTCCCGTCCCCGTAATAAATGGCGACGTGATGCGGGGGCGCGCCGAAGAACAGGAGGTCGCCGGGCTTGAGCGCATTCGTCGGCACATAGCTTCCGCGCGGGTCGCTGACCTGGTCGCCGGTGTAGTGCCCGAGCGCGATCCGCCCTCGGGACGCCTGGTACACCGCGTACAGCGTCAGGCCACTGCAGTCGAACCCGAAGTAGAGGCGCCCGTCATAACCGCCGGGGGAGCAGCAGATGCCCCTGGTGGGCCCGCTGTAGTTGCCGCCGCCCCACGCGTACGGCGTGCCCAGCCAGCACAACGACCAGGCCACCACCGCCGCGCCGAACTCGAGGTCCTCCGCCGGCTTCTTGCCGGTCTTCGCGCACTCGGACACGACCGCGCCGCTGCCGCCGCTCAGCCCGTCGGGTGCGCCGGTGTAGGCGACGGGGTCCTCGTCGTCGACCAGCCTGATCTTGAACAGCCGGGTGATGGCCGCCCGGTCACCGTTGGGGAAGGCCCGGACGTGGCGGTCGCCGCACGTGATCTCCACGACCGGTCCGCTGCCCGTGGAGCCCTCCGGGCCCGGCCCGGTCCTGTACTCGCACTGCGGCGGGATCATCCTCGCGACGGCCCGCGCCGTCCCCGACCGGCCGATGCCCTTCCTCCCCGCCCTGTCGGTGCACAGGTTCCGACCGTTCCGGAGATCGTCCTTCTCCTTCTCGGTCAGCTCGTCCTCCTGCTTGAGCTGGCAGAGCTTCGTGGCGGCCTCCACCATGGCCGTGTAGCCCAGCATCCCGCTCAACCGCACCCTGGTCGCACGGGACTCGTTCTTGTCCGCGTACTTCTCCGCGACCTTCTCGGGCGGGGAGTCCACCATCCAGTAGCCGACCGACGACGGGTCGCGGCCCCACCCGACCAACTGGTCGACGGCCTTGTCGCGGAGCGGCGCGAGGGTGCCGAGCGCCGCCGCGTCCGCGCCGATCTGCGCCTGGTTCCGCATGTCGCCCGCCTGGGCGATCCGGCCGAACATGAGGAAGCCGCCGGCGAGCATGATGGCCACGCCCATGACCAGGACCGACGTGGCGACCCCCGCGTCGCCCCCGTGTCCGCCAGCGGATCTGATCCGTCGCAGCATCTGCGCCCCATCTTCGCGAGATCGGCCCCATGACCCCCGGAGAACTCTAAGGAGCCGTTGATCGGGAAGACAGGGCCCTGAGGCCCAATGAGGAATGGCGCGGGCGGCCCGCCGGCCCGCTTTGGCCGCGGGCGACCGCGCCCCCAGGCCTTTTCAGGGACCCAATTCCGGGCCCGCCGCTCACCGGCGGGCCTTTCGCCGGCCGCGGCGTTCCCGGGCCTCCACGGCCTCGGCCGCCCAGCGCCGGGAAAGGGTTCTGGAAAGGGCCAGTCCGAGAGCGACGCCGAGGACCGCCTCGATGAGATGGAGGATCAGGCCGACCGCGGTGTCGGAGAACGGGATGCCGAGGACGGCGGCGGCGAGACTGCCGAGCAGGGGGACGGGGAGCGCGGCGAGGACCCGGCCGCGGCCGCCGTCCCGGTCGCGCACGTAGCTGCCGGCGGTGACGGCCATGAAGGTGCAGAACAGCAGCCAGGGCAGGTGGACCCGCAGGACCTGGGCGTACTCGTCGACGGGTTCGCCGCGCTCGATCGCGGGGGCCGTCACCTTCAGCGTGCAGACCGCGAGCGCCGCCACGAGCGCGGCCGAGAACCAGGCCGAAAGCACAGCGCGCATACTTCAGCACGGTAAACATTTAACGAGGCAATCCCCAGGGCCCCCGGGCCCCGCCCGATCGTGAACGTTCTGGCATTTCCGTGCGGTTCTGGGCCTGCGGACCCGGCCTCGGCGTGCCATGTGCCGACCATGGTGGCGCGGCATTAACCACCGGCCACTTAATTAGGTCCCAGGGCCCAAGCCCCACCGAAGAACTCCGTCTACTCTCATCAATCTTGATATGCACGGGGTATCGGGGGTTCGCGCGATGTGGTGCGGTCGTTGGCAGGGCCGAAAAAGGGATTCCGGCGCCTCCGCGATCGAGTACGCGAGCCTGGTGCTCGTCGCGTCCGCGATCATCGTCGGGCTGCTGGCCATGTCCATTCCCAACGTGGTCTCGCCCAGAACCAGGGGCGCGATCTGCAAGGTGTTCCAGGGCGACGGCTGCGTGTCACCCGAAGGCGGGGGAGGGAACGGCCTCCACGGGGGGACGGGGAATCCGGACGGCGGCACGGGCCAGGGCACCGAGGGAGGGAACGGCGGGAACGGCGTTGACGGCGGAACCGGAACCGACGGCGGAACCGGTAACGGCGGCAACGACAGCGGTGGGCCCGGCTGGAACCAGGCGTACACCGGGTTGTCGCCGCTGCAAGCGGTCACCCAAGGCTTCGGTGACCAGGTCGGCAACTTCTTCAGCGGCCTCGGCACCGGCATCAAGCAACTGGTGTGGGACGGCCTCGGCAAGGCGATCGTCGACGACGTCACCGGCCTGGTGGACCTCGTCACCGACCCCGGCACGATCATCGACGCCGGCAAGTACGTCTTCGAGCATCCCTGGGACGCCCTCCGCCAGATGGTGGTCGACGACGAGACCGTCGACATGTGGAAGGACGGCAACTACCTCGGCGCCACCGGCCGCACCATCTGGAACGTCGGTTCCTGGGCCATCCCCTACTACGACGTCGGCAAGGGCATCGGCAAGATCGGCAAGCTCGGCAGGCTGGGCAGGGCCGCCTCGAAGCTCGGCAAGGCCGGCAAGCTGGCCGAGGAGTCGGCCGGCGCCGCGGAACGCGCCGGCAAGGCCGCCAAGTCCGGCGATCTGGTCGGCGCGCGCAAGGCCGCCGACGAGGCGAAACGGAAGGCCGACGACGCCAAGCGGGCGGCCGGCTGCAAACCCGGGGCCTTAGGCCCGCCCCGCGGGGGATCCTTCACGGCCCCCGCGGGCGCGCTGACACTGCCGGTCCTGCGCGGCGCGCGGGGACTCGCCGTCCAGGTGCGGGCGGCCGCGCCGACCCCGTGCGAGAAGGCCGACGCGAGCAAGACCAGGGTCGACCAGGCCCTGCGCGAGGCCGCCCTGAAGAAGATCGCGCAGCTCCGCAACGCGGGGCCCGGCGCCCATGGCGTCCAGCGCCACCTCGACCCGCCCGACGACCGCATCAGGCTCCGTCTGGGCGAGCCCAAGTACAACCCGGACGGGACACCGCAGCTCTACGGCCCGACCAGCAACTACCAGGGGTACGTCAAGGGCGACAACGCCACCAAGGTCGACCCCATGAACCCGAACCCCCGCCGTCCGGACGGCACGCTCGACAACACCGACGCCATCACCGGCGGGACGCACAAGGTCGGGCCCTTCTCCACCAAGTTCAGCGACCCGCTCGACTTCGCGCTGGCGGAGGGCGCCGCCCGGGCGAAGCTCACGACCTTCCCCCCGAGCGGCACGCAGGCGGTGGAGCTCTCGATCAACGACCTGCCGGCCGGGGCGGCGAGCCGGATGAAGGGGTGGTACCGCAACGCCGCCGACCCCACGCAGTTCAAGGCGATCAACTTCCAGAACGCGACGATCCGCGCGATCTACAAGCTGGACGCGAACGGGAAACCGTACCTCTACACCATGTATCCCGATCCGGTCAAGGCATTGAATCCGCCATGACGGCCTCACCGTGCCGCCGATTCGGGGTGTGGCACGGTGGGGGCGAGTCGTGGTCCCCGAGCATCGTCTTCGGCGGCGGGCGCCGCCGGGAGGAGGTAGGCAGAGTGATCCGTCCACGGCTTCTGCTCGTGTACCGCACGAAGAACGCCAGGCTCCTGGGCAGCGGAGCCGGGGTGATCGATCGCACCGGTCCCGTGCCGCGCCTGCTCGTCCGCACCGAGAAGGGCCTGGCCGTCCATGACATGACGGCGGAAGGCGCCCGGTCCGCCGAGCCGGTGGCCTTCTTCCCCGGCCGCGCGAGGGGACGACCGATCATCGGGGCCGGTCCCGTCGCCCCGGACCTGTCCCACGCCGTGCTCGTGGACGAGAACTCCTACCGGCTCGTCACCCGGGACGGGACCCTGCTGTGGGAACGCCCGTGCACGGGCCCGGCCGGCAACCCCGTCCGCTACGTGCGCTGGGTCCGGCCGTCCGGAGCCGAGCCGCGGGTGTGGCTGGCCGTCCCCGCCGGTGGCGCGGACCCGAACGACGCGATCGACCTGGCGCTCTTCAGCGTCGCGGGCGACGAACTCGACCGGCTGGTCGTCCCGGCCGGCGGCCGTCAGCGTTCGGTCGACCTCGCCTTAGGGCCTGACGCGCGCCCCTTAGCGGTGGGCCTCCGCGTCGCCGCCCGAGCGATGACCTTCCGGGTCGGCTCCGGCGGAGCGGTCTCGCACGCCGCGGACCGCGCACTCCTGGACGGCGACCCTTCCGGTTCGGGGTTCGTCACCGTCGGCCTGAGCGACGGCGGCGACACCACCGACGTGCGGTGGCACTCCGCCCGCGGGAAGGACACCGCCACCGTGGTCACCTGCGCCGACCTCCTCGCCTCCGAACGGGACACGGAACCGGTGCACATCGCCCCCGATATCACCGGCCACAGCGGTGGCCATCTGAGCGACGATCTCCTGCTCCTCGAACTGGAGGACGCCTACGACGAGATCGAGACCGAGCTCTTCGGAGCGGAGCGGTGGCGCCCGTCCAGCCACTGGCTGGTGAGATCCGGACGCCCGCTGGGGATGGTCGCCTACCCCGAGGAAAGCCACCTCGACGACCTCACCCCGGCCGTGCCGTTCGGCGACGGAACATGGCTGACCCGCGGCCGCGATGTGATCTACCGCTGGGGCCTCGACCGCTGAGCGAGGCGGCCCGTTCCGCCGCCGCCCGCCCGGCCCCGGCCGACTCCTCACCTTTGCTCGGAGTGGTTTCGCTAGGCCCGCGGACCCAGGTTCTCCGCCCCTGATAAACCGTGTCGCATTTGGGTCTCCGGGCCCTCAAAAATGAGTCCTGGGCACAGTTACGCTCGGCCGCGGAGAGGTCTTCATCGACGAATACCGCCGCATGCGGACACCGATCTATCGCGAGGAGCGCGCAGTTGAGCGTCGTCGTCGAGTCCCCGAGCCGGAGCGAGCGGGCAGCGCGGAGCGGACGGTGGCGGCTGCCCGCCCTGGTCGGGATCTACACCCTGGCCAGCCTGGTCGGGGCCGGCCTCCTCTTCGTGGTGCAGCCGATGGTCACCAAGATGATCCTGCCGGCCTATGGCGGATCGCCGATGGTGTGGAACACGGCGGTGCTGTTCTTTCAGGGGGCCTTGCTGCTCGGTTACGGATATGCGCATTTCGCTCAGCGGCTGGGCGCGAGAAAGCAGCCGATCCTCCACGCGGTCCTCATTCTGCTGCCGCTCCCGCTGCTTCCCATCGCGGCGCCGGAATGGGTGGGGGCCCCGGCGTCCGCTCCCCCCGCGCTGTGGCTGCTGCTGGTGCTGACCGTCATGGTCGGCGCGCCGTTCACGGCGGTCGCGGCGACCAGCCCGCTGATCCAGCGCTGGTACTCCTGGTCCGACCTGCCGCGCTCCGGCGACCCGTACTTCCTCTACGCGGCCGGGAACACGGGAAGCCTGCTGGCGCTGCTGTCCTACCCGCTCTTCATCGAGCCGGCGGCCGAGGTGGGCGGGCAGGCGACCTGGTGGGCGATCGGCTACGGCGTCTTCGTGACGCTGATGGCCGCGTGCGCGGTGGTGGTCCGCCGGGCGGTCCGGCCCGGCGCGGCCGGCGCTCCCGAGAGCGAGGCTCCGGAGACCGGGCCCGCGGAGGAGGCCCCCGCTCAGGACGCGGGGGAGGAGCCCATCGGATGGCGCCGCCGCGGGCGCTGGCTGTTCCTCGCGTTCGTGCCGTCCTCGCTCATGCTGGGCGTCACGGCGCACATGTCGACCGACATCGCGCCCGTGCCGCTGATGTGGGTGATCCCGCTGGCGCTGTACCTGGTCACCTTCATCGTGGCGTTCGCCCTGCGCACGCATCGCCGGCTGCCCGCAGCGGTGGTCGCGTCGGCGATCGCCGCGGTCGTGCTGCCCTGGACGCTGATCAGAGGAGGCATCGGGTACGCCCCGGCGGCCATCGCCCTCGACCTGGCGCTGCTCGCCCTGGCGGGCCTCACCTGCCACGGCCTGCTGGCCGCCGACCGGCCGGCGCCCCGGCGGCTGACGGAGTTCTTCTTCGTCACCTCGGTCGGCGGCGCGCTCGGCGGCCTGTTCAACGGCATCGTGGCCCCGCTGGTGTTCAACTGGACCGCCGAACTGCCGGTGGTCGTGGCGAGCCTCGGCCTCCTGCCCCTGGCGGCGCGGTGGCCGGCGCGGAGCATCCCGGGGTCCGCGCCCACCCGGTGGGCGTTCCTGGTGACCGCGCCGCTCGCCGCGCTGCTGCTGTGCTTCATGGACACGACGGCCCTGCGCTGCGCCGGGTTCGCGCTCGCCGCGTCCTGGATCCTGCTGATCGTCCGGCGGCCCCGTGTACTGGCGGCCGTGGCGGTGGCGGCGGTGCTGGTCCCGTTCACGGTCAAGCAGTCGCACAGCATCGACCGGGAGCGCACGTTCTTCGGGCAGTACCAGGTGCGGCTCACCCCCGAGCGGGCCACGTTCGTGCACGGGACGACCGTCCACGGCTTCCAGCTGCGCGCGCCCGGGCAGCGCATGACGCCGGTCTCGTACTACGCGCGGCGCGGGCCGATCGGCGACGTGTTCGCCGCGTACGGCGCGGGGCCGCGGTCCGGGCGGGTGGCCGTCGTGGGGCTCGGCGCAGGCGGTCTCGCCGCGTACGGTCGCCCGGGCCAGCGGATGGACTTCTTCGAGATCGACCCGGCGGTGGTCCGCATCGCCCGCGACCCGCGCTACTTCACCTACCTCCGCGACTGCCCCTGCCGCGTGCGGACCATCGTCGGCGACGGCCGCCTGGAGCTCCAGCGCGCACCGGACCGCTCGTACGGGATGATCCTTCTGGACGCCTTCAGCTCCGACGCGGTGCCGACCCACCTGCTCACCCGGCAGGCCATCGGGCTGTACGCCGCCAAGCTCGCGCCCGGCGGCGTCCTGGTCTTCAACGTGTCGAACCGCAACCTGGAGCTGGCCCCCATGCTGGGCGCGACCGGCCGGGCGGCCGGGATGGCGACGCTCACCGCGTCGGACACCGCCCCGAAGGGCGACAGGCTGTCGTTCTCGTCCGAGTGGGTGGCGATGGCCCGGTCGGCGGACGACCTGCGCCCTCTCGCCGCCCGCTCCACCCGCTGGCACGGGATCCGCAGCGGCGGCCCGGTGTGGACCGACGCCCACTCCGCCCTGTTCGAGCTGCTGAAGATGAACCGCCGCTGACGGGCGTGGCCCGTGCGGCCTCGCGGGCCGCGCGGACCACGCCGGTCCGTGTCGGCTACCTGACCGCGACGCCCTTCATGCGGAGCCCCTCCTGGCCGGACCAGGGGAAGTCGATGTCCACGGTCCGGGCCTCGGGAGGAAGCCGGTAGACGCCCGCGTAGGTCACGCTCTCGCCGGGGGCGAGGACCTTCTTGGCGTCGGCCCGGGGCAGGGAGGTGCAGACGCACTCGGCGCTCGACGCGCGCAGCGGGTAGTACCAGACGTCGCCGGCCGTGTCGCGGATGGAGATGCCGTCGGTGCTCTGCGACACGGGGCTCAGCCTGCCGTTGTACTGGAGGTCCAGCTGGAACGCCGAGCCCACGTCCGCCTGGGACCGGCCGTTGTTGCGCAGCGTCCAGACGAAGGTGGTCAGGCCCGCCGGATCGCGGTGCATGGAGTTCACCTCCACCTGGAGGTTCCTGGCCTCCGCCGCGGTGAAGGCGGCCGTCTTGGACGAGGCCGGCTTGCCGGGCGCCCAGCGGTAGGGCCGCCCGCCCGCCGGAGCGGCCGGCGGGGAAGGCATGGTGAAGCTCGCGGTGACCCGCCGGTTCTTGCGGCGACCGCTCTCGGTGTCGTTCGGGGCCACGGGGTCGGCCGATCCGTGCCCGGCGGTCTGGAAGGTCACGCCGGTGCGGGTGACGAGCTGCTTGAGCCGGTCGGCCACGGCCTTGGCGCGCCGCTCGGACAGCGGCTGGTTGATGGCGTCGTTGCCGCTGGAGTCGGTGTAGCCGTCGACCTTGACCGTGCTGCCCCGGGAGGCGTCGATCTGCTTGGCCACGCCGCGCAGGAGCTTGTCGGCCTGCGGGGTCAGATCGGCCTTGTTCAGCGCGAACAGCACGTCCGACGACAACCGCACGGCACGCTTGTCGCCGTCGTCGTCCACGGACTGCTCGTCGCCTTCGGCGACTCCCGCCACGGTGAGGATGCGGGGCGACGCCAGCGACACCGAGGCCGGATCGGTCTGGTCCGGCAGCGCCCGGACGGGGCCGCTGGAGAGCGGGACGTCCTGCATCGGCACCGTCAGCGGAAGCGTCACCGTCACCCTGTTCACCCCGGCGGGCGGCGCGGGGAACACGGCGTAGACGTCCAGCGAGGCGCCGGGGGCGAGTTCCTTGTCGGCGAGTGAGGAGCACAGGCAGGTGCCGTCGGCCTTCCTCAACGGCATGTAGAGCTTGCCGCCCGCGCCGTCGAGTAATCCGATGCCGTTGGCCTCCAGACTTCGGATGTCGCCCTCACGGCCGCCTTCGAACAGGCTGATATGCAGGTTCAGTTGGCTCTGTCCGTCGTTGACGATGCGGAACTGCCCGGTGACGGCGCTGCCGGAGGTCCGGCTCAACGCGAGGAGCTCCACGTGCGCAGGCCCCGCACGGTGCGCCATGGGCACCGAGATTCCGGTGCCGGGCGCCTTGCCGGCCGGTCCGCCGGTCTTCTTCGGCGGGTCGGAACCGTCGTCGCCACCGCCGCAAGCGGACAGGGCCAGGAGAAGGGCGGCCGCGCCCACTCCGGCTCGAAAGCCCCAAGAATGTCCCCGGCCAGGTTCGAACATCTGTCTGCTCCCGTCACACGGAATGGATAATCCACATGAAAAAGACAGGGAGAGCCACCCTCCGGTGGCTCTCCCTGTCGAGTGCGCCGCAGCTCGGCGACCGCGGTCAGTCGAGGCGTTACTTCTTCTTCGGGTCCCCGCCGTCGCCGCCGCCGCCGAAGATCTCGTTGATGGCCCCCTCGACCTTCGGCTTGATGGTCGACTTGGCGGCGGTGATGAGGAAGACGATGATGATGCCCGCGATCAGCACCAGGCCGGCGTACTCGATCGCGCTGGCCCCGCGGTCCTCCGCGTCGCGGATGCGCGCGATCCGGGTCCGGACGAAGTCCTGGACGTCGTCGGCACGATTCCGCATGAAAGTCTCGGTGTGCACGTACAGGGGAAGGATCGGGCTCATTTTCTGCCTCCTGACCGCCGTTTCCATCTGCTCCATTGACTGGAACATTACGGAAATCGGCGGTGCCCTCCCAGGGCCCGTCGACCCAATCACGGACCCGGCGCGGACCCAATTCCGATAGGGCCCTCGGACCTAAGGGGCGGGAATTCCCGGACGCGGTCACCGGGTGTCCTCCCCTGCGGTTCCCATCCACTGCGCGATGGCGGCGGCGCGGGAGGTGACGCCGAGTTTCGCGTATATCCGGTTCACGTGGTTCTTCACGGTCTTCTCCGCCAGGAACAGGTGGCCGGCGATCTCGACGTTGGTCCTGCCCTGCACGATCAGGCGCATCACGTCCAGTTCCCGGGCGGAGAGCCCGAACCGTGCGACCCGCCGCTCGCCGTCGTCGGACGGCGCTCCGGCCGGCCCGGACGGTCCCGACGGCCCGGACGCCGCGGGCGTGTCGTCGCGCGGCTCCCCGCCGGGTTCGGTGCCGGCGTCGGCGCCGGGCGGCTCAGGACGGGCGGAGACCTCGCGTAACGCCCCCACGAGAGCCGACACCGCGGCCTCCGACAGGGGGTTCGCCCCGCGCAGCGCGCCGTGCACCGCGTCGGCCAGCTTCTGCGCGGAGAACTGGCCGTGCACCAGGTAGCCGGAGGCGCCGTTGCCGATGGCCTCCCGCACGATCCGCGGATCCTCGGTGTAGGTCAGCATGATCACCCTCGTGAGGCGGCTCAGCGTCTGCGCGGCGGTGACGCCGTCGACCAGCGGCATCTGCACGTCCAGCAGCACCAGGTCGGGCCGCACCCGCTCGACGATCTCGATGGCGGTCCGGCCGTCGCCGGCCTCGCCCACCACCTCGATGCCCGAGGCCTCCAGCAGCGACACTAATCCGGACCGCACGACGACATTGTCGTCGACCACCACGACTCGGGCCATCGTTCAACTCACCTCGGCCAATCGGTGCGCTCGTTCGTCGATGGGCAGCCGGACCAGAACGGTGGTGCCCTTCCCCCGGGTCGAAAGGATCTTCACCACGCCGCCGACCCGCTGGGCCCGCTCGTGCAGGCCGATGAGGCCGTAGTGGCCCTCCCGCGCCAGCGCGGTGAGCTCGGGCGGGCGGAATCCCGCTCCGTCGTCGCACACCGTCAGCCGCACCTCGCCGTCCCCGCGGGCCAGCCGGACCCGCACCGAGCCGGCTCCGGCGTGCCGCTCGACGTTGGTCAGCGCCTCGGACAGGATCGCCACGGCCTCGTGCCGCACCCGTAAGGGCAGATCGATGTCCGGGGCGATCTCGCAGACCACCGGGACGCCCGCGGCGTCGGACCAGTCCCGCGCTGTCTCGGCGACCACCTGCGACAGCGAGCGCGGGATCGTGTCGCGGCGCAGCTCCGACAGCAGGCTCCGCGCCTCCTGGGAGGCGACCTGGCAGGCGGTGGCGATCCGGTCGGCCTCGTCCAGCGCCCGGTCCCGGTCCCGCTCGACCCACACGCGCAGCCCCGTGGCGGCCAGGGCGATGCCGCGCAGGGTCTTGGCCAGCGAGTCGTGCATCTCGCGGGCCAGGCGGGCGCGTTCCTCCGCCGCGGCCGCCTTCACCTCGGCCAGCCGCCGGGCCGACTCCTGCTCGGCGTTGGCGTCGAGCAGGCGGCGCAGCGCCACCCCGGCGAACCCCGCGAGCGGGTAGCACAGCGGCTGCCCCAGGACGTCCTGGAAGGTCGGGGGCTGCGCGTCCGGCGCGGAGTCGATGGTGAACACGAACGTGACGTAGTAGCAGAGGGTCTGGAGCCCGGCCACCGTCAGCATGCCGCGCCAGTGGTAGAGCAGGCCCGCGAGGGCGGCGGTGGCGACGGTCGCCAGCAGGTAGGGGCCGGACGTGCCGCCGAGGCCGAGGACGGTGAACGAGGCGGCCATGTCGAGCGCGAACAGCAGGGGGTGGCGCGCGAGGCGGGGGGCGACGTAGCGCCAGTACCGCCCGGCCAGCCAGGACAGCAGCGCCACCGTCAGGACGAGAAGGAAGACGTCCAGGTACTCGACTTCGAGCGGGACCAGCGACAGCGTCACCGCCGCGATGAACATGCGGATCTGCAGGAGCATCTGGAAGGCTCCGCCGACCTGCTCGGTCAGTTCCCCCTGGACGGGCCGCTCCCAGGCCGCGGCCCGGGTGCCGCCCAGCGGTGCCGGCGCGTCGCCCATCATGCCCCCTGTGGGTAAGACGTGGTCAGTTGCCGAAGAGCCCACCACCGGCCCCCACTCCCGACCCGTAGTAGACGGCCCCCATGACCACGAGCATCAGCGCCGGCAGGGTCAGCCCCAGAGTGATCCCCGTGATCTTCGGTGTGGTGCGCTGCGCCTTGCGCTTGGCCCACTGCGCCGACTCGCGGCGCATGTCGTTGCCGATGTCCATCATCGCCGTGGTGAGCGGCGCGCCCAGTTCCTCCGCCTGGAGCAGCGCCGTCACGAACTGGTTGACCGCTTCGGAGTTGTTGCGGTCGCGCAGGTCCTCGAAGGCCTCACGGCGCGGCGTGCCCAGTTCCATCTGGCGCAGCGCCACCATGAACTCGTCGGCCAGCGCGCCCGGCATGCTCTCGGCGACGCGGTGCAGCGCCAGGCGAAAGCTCAGACCGGCGCTGACGGTGACCGCCAGCACGTCGAGGAAGTCGGGCATGGAGCGCTGGATCTCGTCCTGCCTGGCCACCCTCTTGCCGTACATGACGAACTCGTTCTGCAGGCAGCCGATCAGGCAGACGGTGCCGTAGAGCGGATGCCCGTTCAGGGCCAGCAGCAGCGCGAAGGTGAGGAAGAAGACGGCGTAGCCCGCGGTCCGGCGCGCGTAGCCCTCGACGGTGATGCCGCCGGGACGGCCCGCCGCGTCGATCCGTCTGCGGATCGCCGCCCGCCACGGGCTGAGCAGCTCCATCGCCGCGCCGGTGAACGGCCGCCCCACCCGGTCCGCGATGGCGTCGAGGATGAACACCTCGTTCTTGTCCGCCTTGGGAGGCTCGGGCACCGCCGAGGCGGCGACCCGCTGGCCCGCGGCCACCAGCCCGAACCCCCACGCGGCCAGGATGACGCACAGCGCCGCGGCGCCCGCCATGGCCAGAATGATCATTGTTCGTCCACCGCCTCACACGTCGATCCGGGTGATCCGGCCGATGACGACCAGGCCGACCACGAACATCGCGGCCGCCGCGGCGAGGATGACCTGCCCGCCGAGGTGCTCGCTCATGGTGCGCAGGGCCCCCGGCACCATGAAGTTGATCATCATGACGCCGACCACGCTGAACCCGCCGACGACCCAGTTGGTCACCACCGCCTCACCCATGATCGTCTTGACCTCGCGGCGGGTCTCCTTGCGCTCCTCCAGGGTGCTGGCGATGGTGCGCAGCGCGGTGACCAGCGACCCGCCCGCCCGCGCCGACACCAGCAGGGTGCTGATCAGCACGCCGAGCTCCCGGGACGGCAGCCGCCCGCCGAGGTCGCGCAGCGCGTCCTCCACCGACTGGCCGAGGCGCAGCGCGTCGGCGGTGCGCCGCACCTCCTCCCCGGCCGGATCGGCGAGCTCGTCGGCGGCGATCTCGATGGCGGTGCGCATCACCAGCCCGGCGTGCGTGGCGTTGCCCAGCACCCGGGCCAGCTCGGGCAGCTGGGCGATGAACGCCTCGCGCCGGCGGTCCTCCTTGCGGCGCAGGTAGGCGAGGAAGGCGAAGCCGACGCCGATCGCGGCGGCCACCCCGAACACCGGCGCGATCCACTGGCTGATCAGCACGATCGCCGCCAGGCCGCTGCCCGCCATCAGCAGCACGAGCGTGGACACCCGCATCCGCATCCCCGAGGCCGCGAGCCGCCGGGCCAGCGCCTGCCCGACCGCGGTGCGCCGCAGGGCGACGTCCAGCCGTCCCAGCAGGCCGTCGACGCGGTCGCCGTCGCCGCCGATCTCGGAGCGCGCGACCAGCCGGCGCTGCTGCCCCCAGCCCGCGACCAGGTCGCCGATGCCCCAGGTCGCCAGCGCGAGGACGGCGGCCAGCATCGCCAGGATCACCGGAAGTGGAAGGCTCATCGGGACTGCTCCCCTCGCGGGCGGCCACCGGGATGCGCGGTCCCGTTCGGGGACGGCGCGCCGGCGAACGCGGGCGGCACGCTCTCCCCGGCGTGGAAGAGCCTGGTCAGCAGGTCCCGCGGCAGCGGGACCGGCCGGAAGCGCCCGCGCACCACCCGGTCCGCGCCGATCGGATCGGACTCGAACCGCATCACGGGACGCGTGGTGATCTCGCCGCGCCGGGCGTGCTCCAGCATCGCCACCTCGACGATGCGCCGCGACCCGTCCGGGCCCCGGTTGAGCTGCACGATCACGTTGACGGCGCTGCCGATCTGGTCGCGGATCGCCTCGAACGGCAGCCGCACGTCGCTCATGCTGGCCAGCGTCTGCAGCCGGTACACCGCGTCCTCGGTGGAGTTGGCGTGCACGGTCACCAGCGAGCCGTCGTGGCCGGTGTTCATCGCCTGGAGCATGTCCAGCGTCTCGCCGCCGCGGACCTCGCCGACGATGATCCGGTCGGGCCGCATGCGCAGCGCGTTGCGCACCAGGTCGCGGATGGTGATCGCGCCCTTGCCCTCGATGTTGGCCGGACGCGACTCCAGCGACAGCACGTGCTCCTGCTTGAGCCGCAGTTCCGCCGAGTCCTCGATGGTGACGATGCGCTCGGACTCGGGCACGAACGCCGACAGCGCGTTCAGCATGGTGGTCTTGCCGGTGCCGGTGCCGCCGGCGATGACCAGGTTGAGCCGGGCGCGCACGAACGCGGCCAGCAGCATGCCGGTGGCCTGGTCCATGGAGCCCATCGAGACCAGCTCCTCGATGCTGTAGGAGCGCGGGAACCGGCGGATCGTGAGGATCGGGCCGACCAGCGACAGCGGCGGGATGATCACGTTGACGCGCTCGCCGGTGGGCAGCCGGGCGTCCACCATCGGGCTCGACTCGTCCACCCGCCGGTTCACCTGGGCCACGATCCGGTCGATGGTCTGGTACAGCTGGTCCTCGTTGGCGAACCCCGCGTCCAGCCGGTGGACCCGGCCCGCCCGCTCCACGAAGATCGAGTCCGGGCCGTTCACCATGATCTCGGTGACGGTCGGGTCGGCGAGCAGCGGCTCCAGCACGCCGAGGCCGAGGGCCTCGTCCACCACCCGGCGGATCAGGTTGGCGCGCTCCCCGGCCGCCAGCACCGGCCCCTCCCGCGTCACCAGCAGGCCGACGACCTTCTCCAGCCGGGCCCGCCGCTGCGCCATCGTCAGCCGCGCCAGCTCGTCGAGGTTGACCTCCTCCAGCAGGCGCTGCCGCCAGTGCTGGACGGTGCTCTTGCTCATCCGGTCGTTGGACGACCGGTCGTCGTCGAGACGGTCCTTGAGTGCCATCGGCTATCCCAGCGGCATGGTGACGGTGCGGTTCACGGTGTAGTCGAAGGGGACCCCCTTGAACAGCAGCGGCAGCTTGGCCTCGACATGGCAGTACACGGCGTCGGCTCCCGCCACCTCGGTCCGCCCTCCATCGATCTTGTAGTCGTTCAGCCAGTAGGGCCTGACCCGGTTCGCGTACTCGACGCAGAGGGACGGGTCGTAGTGCTGGGCGGCCTCGCGGGCTCCGGTGCGGGCGATGTTCTCCACGCGCGACACCGTGGTGAAGGAGATGTACGCCTGGAAGGCCGCGAAGATGACGAAGAGCGCGATCGGGAGGACGCCCGCGAACTCGATCGCGGCCGCGCCCGCGTCCCGGCGCCGGGCGTCGTGCGCCGCCACGTCCCTCACCCCTCGCCCTCGTAGACGATCTTGCTTCGGGTCCGGATGCCCCACGAGCTGCGGAGCCCGGGGATCAGGACGGGCGTGTCGATGGTGACCACGGCGTAGCCGTCCACGACGTCGAGCGTGAGGTGGTCGCGGTCCTTCCACCTGCCCTTGATGCGGGCCACCGCGCGGCGCCGCACCTCCTCCCGGTTGGCTCGCGCCTCGGGAGTGTCGCGCTTGTCGTAGCCGATCACGGCGACCGCCCGCGCGGCCTCGTTCGCCGCGTGGCTGGAGTAGGTGGAGGTCAGCCCGACCAGCACGATCTGCCACACCAGCACGAGGACCAGCAGGATCAGCGGGAAGACGCCGGCGAACCCGATCGCGGCCTCGCCCCGGTCGCCGGTGTCCGGCGCCGCCGCCGCGCCGGCGCCCTGCCCGCCCCCGGCGTCGAGCAGCCCGAGGTCCAGGGCCGCCTTGCCGATCGCCTTGCGGAAGTCGGCGTTCTTCACCGCGCCCGGCGAGCCGGTGTTGGCCGCCTCCTCCAGGGCGCGGAAGACCGCCGGCACCGTGACGCCGCGCAGCGGCGAGCCGACCATCTTCTTCGCCAGCTCGGGCTGGATCTCGTTGCGCCTGTCGTGCCGGGTGAGCAGGACGCTCACCTCGTCCTCCTTGCGGACCGCGAGCCGCGCGTACATCTGCGCCAGCCGGCGGGCCGAGCGCAGCGCCGGCACGTCGGGGGTGGTGACGATGACGGCCTCGTCCGCGAGTTCCACCGCCGTCGCGTTGGCGTCGGCGAGATGGGTGCCGCCGTCCACGATCACCACGTCGTACCGGGACCGGATGACGGTGAGGATCTGCCGCACGGCACGGGCCGAGATCTCCTCCGCGTCCTCGCCGTGCGCGGGCGCGAGCAGCAGGTGCGGTCCGGCAGGGTGGACGAACAGCGCCTCTGCCACGACCGCTCCGTCGAGGTCGCCGGCGGCCGCGGCGAGGTCGGCGAGGCTGTGCCGGTGCTGGACGTCGAGGTAGCCCGGGATGTCGCCGTTCTGCAGGTCCATGTCGACCAGGCACACCGTCCTCCCCGCACTGGAAACGGCGATGGCGAGGTGGATCGCCAGCGTGGTCGTGCCGACGCCGCCCTTCGCGCCGGTGAGCGTGACCAGCCTGGCCATCCGGCCCGGCCGGCCGGGGATCTCGGCGGAGGTGAAGTGCCGGCGCATGCTGCGCGACCACTCCGACGCCTGCTGGACGCGGTTCTGCAGTTCCGACAGGGTCGGCTCGTTGGAGATCACCCCGCGCGCGCCGGCCGCCATCGCCGCCGCCAGCATCTCGGCCGTCGCGTCGTCGGCGATCAGGATGACGGCGAGCTGGGGCTGGCGGATCACCAGGTCGCGGATGAGGTCGAGCGCCGGCAGCGGCCCGAGCCCCTGGTGCACCAGCACGACGTCGAGGTTCGGGGTCGTCGCGACCGTCCCCGCCAGATGGTTGGACGTCGTCTCGACCGCGACGAGCTCGATGTCGGGGATCTCGCGGAACTGCCCGCTGAGGGCGGCGGCGAGATCGCGGTCCTCGACGCCGAGGAGGACGTGGATGTTCACCGGTCTCACCTCGCCGGAAGCGTTTCGCAGACCGGCGGGAGCCGGGTGCCGTCCAGGCCGGTTCCGGACCCGCCGATGAGGGCGAGCCTGATCTTCGTCGCGAAGCTCTCCTCGCGGGTGAGCTTGAGGCTGTCCTGCGCGCTCAGCGCGAAGGTGATCGGAACCTGGGACTGCGTCACCGAGCTGTTCTTCTCGTCCTTGACCTGGGTCGTCTGCCCGATCTGGATGACCCTGGCCGCCCGGACGATCCGCGCCGCGCAGGACTGCTGCTGGTTCCCCTTCTGCGTCTGGTAGGTCGCGTAGATGTCGACCGGCATGCCCTCGTGGACCTTGCCCGCCACGCCCGTCTCGGCGTCGATCATGATCGCGATCTCGCGCTGGCCGGGCTGCAGGGTCGGGCCGGGGACGAGCATGCCCGTCTGTAAGTAGGCCCCCGCCGGAAGATCGGCGGCGGCGACCTTGCCGTTGAGCGCGGCCGTGTCGGTCACCATCGTCTCCGGCGACCACCGCTTCGGCACCCGGATGCGGTCGAGGTCCGCCGCGGTGACCGGGCTGAAGGCGGGGACGGCGCGCTTGAGCATGAGCACGTCGGTCTTCACACCGACCTCGGCCCGAACAGAGCCGACATAGCCGATGATGCTGATGAACACGGCAACGGCGCCGAGCGCAGCCAGGATCATCAGCAGAACTCCACGTCGCTGGCGCGGGTTCATGGGACTCCGTTCTGGTCGGGGGGCAGGGAGGCTTACCGGCGGCGCTGCGGACGGAAGATGACGGTTCCATCGCGCCACTCGTCGTCGGGGGTCGTCCGGGGCGTCCGCTCGGGCGGGGAGTCCGGTGCCGCGGCCCGCCGGGGCGCCGCGTCGTCGAGGAGCGTGGTGAGGGACGGGGCGTCATCGGTCTGGTCGGGGGGCGCCGACGGCGGACCGCCGTCCTGGCGCGGGTACTGCGGGCGTGTCGGCGGCGCCTCCTCGTCGGGCCGGACCTGGGGAGGCTGGACGGGGTGGGGCGCGGGGGGATGCGGAGCCTGCGGCCAGGACGGCTGCGGTGGGGCGGCCGGTCGCTGGACATGCTGGGGAGCCGGGGGCTGGGGCTGGGGACGGGGAGGCTGGGCCCCAGAGGGCTGAGGGTGCGGCCGCTGCGGGTGACCAGGGGGAACGGCCTCGGTGGGCGCCGCCTCCCGGACCGGCTGGACCATGAGGCAGAACGGGCACTCGGGCAGCGCGGTCGGTTCGCCGCACCATCCGCACGCCCTGTACGAAGAACCGGCCAGCAGGCTCCGCAGCGCGTGCGGGTGACCGCTGAACGCCACGAACTCGGTGTACTTCTTCGTCCCCCAGTACTCCGCGCTCATCGGCTGCGGCGCCACCGCGGTCGACGTCACCGCCGCGAGCACCGGCCGCATCCTGCTCTGGAGCCAACCGGCGTCGCCGTTCGCGTCGGCCACCAGCATCAGCACGGGGTCGGCGGGCCGCGACGCCAGGCGCGGGACGGGCTTGGCGGCGGTGATGCGGTGCACCTCCGGGTGGGCGCCGGCCGTCACCGAGAACCCGCCGCCGGGCAGGTAGGACGAGACGTGCGCCCCGAGTCCGGTCTTGACGTGCTCGAGGCGCGCCACGCTGTTCACCCAGGCTCCGGCGTGGAGGGTCGCGCAGAGCCGGTGGGCGAGGGTCGCGAGGACTCCGGGCCGCGCGTGGGCCGACGCGAACGTCAACTGGTCGGCGACCAGGGACAGCGCCAGCGGCGGCACGTCGAGCGGCAGGCCGGCGATCCGGTCGGTGAGCAGCGCGGAGCGTGCCAGGCGCACCAGCCGCTGCGCACGGCTCCTCTTCCACGCCGGGTACAGCACCAGCACGGCGCCGCGCCGCCGGAGGGCGTACTCCATGTGGTCGACGAAGGCGGGCGCGGCCTCGTCGCCGCGGCCCTCCACGGCCACCCGCTGAGCCACCGTGGCCTGCAGGACTCCCGTGCTGGGGAAGTCGCCGACCAGCACCACCGCGGTCACGGGCACCTCAGATGATCTCTAGGCCTCACCGGGCGGAACCCTCCCGTCCTGAACGGCGACCGAACGGCAGACGATATATTCGTCTGGTCACGGAATCGATGACTATAGTCATTACGGCTGTCACCATTCAAGGGATTAGTCCTTCCGGCAGGGGTGCCGGCGTCAAAACCGGGGAGCATCGCATTGTTCGATGCCGCGTCCGCCACCAAGGTTCCCGATGGTGGTGACACGTTCGAGAAAACCTGTCACATCCGTCCTGACAGGCGGTCGGTGAGAATGGTGTTTCGCCTGGTCGGAGCGGATGATCGCGGGAGTCGTCCGCCGCCGTCGCCGGTGCGCTCCCAGAAGAGTGGAATTTTCACTCTCCTCTCCAGAGGTCGCCCCCGCCTGGCCATTCTCTCTGACGTGCGGAGCGTTGATCAACGGCGGACGAAAGGTCCACATGCGGCCATAGAAGTAGGCCCCAGGGCCCTGGACAGGGCGGGGTGCCGGGCCCCTGATCAATGGTGGGAATTAATCGGGGCCAATGTGGCTGATGGGGTGATAAGCACCGGTAAGGCCGGTCACGGTGCGTGCCCAGGCCGCGGGGGTGAACCGCCCGCCCGCGATCCGCATCTCATCCTGCATGTGCGGATTGTTCGGGGTGGTGCGCTCGCCGTTCGCGGCCGACCCGGGTCGGGCGTCGGACGTGTTCGTCATGCTGGGCGCTCTCGCCGAGGAGCGGGGGACCGACTCGGCCGGCCTGGCGCTGCTCGGCGCCGCCCCGGGGCTCGGCGGGGCCGGCGGCGGGGGCTGCCGGGTGGTGAAGGGGCGCGGCCGGTTCTCGGGGGTCTGGCGGCCGGAGTTCCTGCACGAACTCGACCGCGCCGCCGCGGCCGTCGGGCACACCCGCTGGGCGGCGCAGGGGTCTCCGGCCGAGGCCGCCGACGCCGGCCCCATGGTCGTCGCCGGCTCGCCGGCCACGGTCGTGGGCGCGTACGACGGCGACATCGACGCCGCCGGGCTGCGGGCGCGGTTCGCGCCGCCGCCCGCGTCCGGCGCCACCGGCAGCGAGCCGATCCTCCGGCTGCTGGCCGGCCGCCGGCCCCCGGCCGAGATCACCGGCGTTCTGGGGGCCCTGGTCGGACGGGTCGCGCTGGCGTGGGTCGAGCGCGACCGTCCCACCGAGGTGCACCTGGCGCGCGGCGCGCTCAGCCCGCTGACCATGGCCGTGGACACCGACCAGAACATCTACTGGGCGTCGAACCCGCGCTGGTTCCGGGAGGTCGAGCGGCACACCCGGGTCCGCTTCGCCGCCGTCGTGCTGCTGCGCGAGGGCACCTACCTGAAGGTCGGCATGGAGCGCCGCCCCGGGCGCCGCGACCTGCCCGAGGTCCTCGCGACGGCGGCGTTCGTGCCCACGGCGCGGGACACCGACATGGACCCGCGCGTCTGGACGGGCTTCACCCCGGCCGACGCCGAGGGCGACCGAGCCGGCCTGCTCCATCGCGTGGTGCGGCAGGCGGGCGGCACCGGCGGTCTGCTGACCGTCGCCTGAACCGGCCCTCGGGGGAGCGGCGTGGCCCCCCGAGGGCTCCGGCTCGTCTCAGAGGCGCTCGACGACGTAGTCGACGCAGGCGGTCAGCGCCTCGACGTCGCCCGGGTCGATCGCCGGGAACATGCCGATGCGCAGCTGGTTGCGGCCCAGCTTGCGGTACGGCTCGGTGTCGACGATGCCGTTGGCGCGCAGCACCTTGGCCACGGCCGCCGCGTCCACGTCGTCGCTGAAGTCGATCGTGCCGACGACCTGCGAACGCTGCGCCGGGTCGACCACGAACGGCGTCGTGTACGAGGTCTTCTCGGCCCAGGTGTACAGCCGCTGGGACGAGTCGGCCGTGCGGGACGTCGTCCAGCTGAGGCCGCCCTGCCCGTTCATCCACTCGATCTGCTCGGCGAACAGCAGCAGCGTGGCCACGGCCGGGGTGTTGTACGTCTGGTCCTTGGCGGAGTTGTCGACGACCGTCTTCAGGTTGAAGAACTCCGGGACGTACCGGTCGGACGAGGCGATCTCGTCGATCCGCTCAAGCGCCGCCGGGGACGCGAGCGCGACCCACAGGCCGCCGTCCGCCGCGAAGCACTTCTGCGGCGCGAAGTAGTAGACGTCGGTCTCGGACACGTCCACGGGCAGGCCGCCCGCGCCGGACGTGGCGTCCACCAGGACGAGGCCGTCCCGCGCGGTCGTGCCCGCCGGGCGCCTGATCGGCATGGCGACGCCGGTCGAGGTCTCGTTGTGGGTGAGCGCGTAGACGTCCACGTCCTCCTCGGCGGACGCCTCGGGGTGCGTGCCGGGCGGGGCGGAGATGACGGTGGGGTTCCCCAGCCAGGGCGCACCCGTGGTGACCTTGGCGAACTTGCTGGAGAACTCGCCGAAGGTCAGGTGCTGCGACCGCTGCCGGACGAGGCCGAACGCGGCCGCGTCCCAGAACGCCGTGGTGCCGCCGTTGCTGAGCAGGACCTCGTACCCCTCGGGCAGCGAGAAGAGCTCGGCGAGCCCCTCCCGGACGCGGCCGACGAGGGACTTCACCGGCTTCTGCCGGTGCGAGGTGCCCATGTAGGTCGAGCCGGACTCGGCCAGGGCGGCGAGCTGCGCGGGACGGACCTTGGAGGGACCGCACCCGAAACGGCCGTCGGCGGGCCTGAGATCGGCGGGGATGTCGATGGTGGGATTCGCGCTGTCGGTCACTCACCCGAGGCTATCTGACCTGCGGCGAAGATCGTGGGTCGAGTTCACATCCCGAGACGCCGGCGGCGCCACCCCCAGGTCAGCAGGGCGACCAGCCCGGCGGCGCAGACGCCGCCGACGACGGCCGGCGGGTAGATCCAGGCGTCGCCCCGGGAGTGCGCCCGCACGGCCGTGGCGGTGGAGTCGTAGGTGAGGAACGCCAGCAAGAGGGCGGCGAGCGCGACCGCGATCCGTCCCGCGACGGCGTTGGTGGCGCGGCGGCGCTCCTCGCGCTCCGCGTCGAACCGCCTCAGCGCCTGCGCCGCCTCCGCGGCCTCCGAGAGCGCGGGCGCCGCCGCGCGGCCGTGCCCCGCACCGGACACGGCGCCGGCCGCGGGGCCGATGTCGCCTTCGAGGGGCTCGTCGTCTCCGCCGCGGGCTGCTCTCATGCCGCCCCATGATGGCAAAGTGGCCGGGTTTCGGGAACCGGCGCATGATCAGCGGAAAGTTTCGATCCGATCGACCGTTCCGCGCGTCCAACCTGAACGGGGACGGCGAGTCGGGGGGCTGCGGGGCAGAAGCGGGCGAGGCACGGAAGCGAGGCGTGGCGCATGGCGGGCGACGGCGACCGGATCCTGAGCGAGGATCGGCTGCGCGGGGTCCTCGACCTGTTCGAGCGGCTGCGCGAGCGGCCGCCGTGGCGGTGGCGGGAGCGGCTGCGGCCCCTGCTCCTGCTGCTCGGGCCGGAGCGCGCCGCCTCCCACGCCGCCGAGATCCTCAAGGCGCGCTGCGAGGACGAGCGGGCCCCGGTGTCGCACATCGCCGCCGACACGCCCGCCACCGGCGTCGCGGGCGTGCTGCGGGAGGCCAAGCGCGAGCTGTCGCAGCCGAGCAGCCGCGCCCGGGGCGAGCCGGCGCTGCGCTTCCCGCTGCTGGAGATGGCGCTGTGGCTGCGCGACCTGCGGGAGATCCGGCTGGCCGGCGAGCGCCCCCCGCCGCGCGGCGCCTCCTCGTCCGAGCGCGAGAACCACCTGCTCGTCCGGCGGCTGACGCACCCGCCGGTCGGCGACAACGAGAACGCGCGGCGCCGCGAGCTCAACCGGGTGATCCGGCGGCGCGGGCGCGACGTCCTGCGCGACCTCGAAGAGGTGCCCGGCAGGCGCGCCACCTTCTTATCGTTCCTGGAGCAGATCGCTCCGATCGGCATCGCCGCCGTCGCGCTGATCAGCGCCGGGACGGCGGCGGCGCTCGACCTCGCCTCCGCCGTGCTCGCGGCGGTCGTCGGCCTGGCGTTCGTGACCGTGCAGATCGTCGCCCGGACGCGCGGCTGGTACGGGGTGCGGCGGTTCGGCTGGTTCCTGCGCCAGCCCTACGTCGACCGCGACTCCACCGGCTTCCTCGGCTTCGCGCTCGGCGTGTTCGACCCCCGCCCGGTCGAGCCGGACGACCACGGCGAGCAGCTCGACCTGCTGCTCGTCGCCGCGTTCCTGGAGGACCTGCGCCGCAACTACCGGCGCGACTACCGGCGGGCCGCGTGGGCCCGGGTCCGCTACCCGGTGCTGATCTTCGAGCACCTGTCCGCCGGGCATCCGGGGGTGGCGTTCGTCGAGCTGGTCGAGCGGGTCCGCGCCGACGGCCAGGCGAGCGACCGGCCGCCGGGCTTCGACCCGCTCGTCGTCGTCGCCGGAGTCGACCCGGCCGCCCCGGCGGAGCCGTCCGACCCGTCCGGGCCCCGGCTGCTGGAGCGGCTCGCGCGGGCCGTCCGGGTGGACGTGGGCTCGGACGAGCCGCAGAGCGTCATCGCCGCGCGCGGCCTGTGGGACCGCTACACGCGCGAGCAGCGGCGCGTCGGCGCCCTCGGATCGCGCCGCGAGCTGCGCGTGGACGTCACCCGCGACCCGGGCGGCGACCTGCCGCCCGTCCGGCCGGTGCGGCGCAGGCCCCGGCTCGCCCATCCGGCGCTGCCGTGGATCGCGATGGTCGCGGTCGCCGCCGCGTCCGTCTCCGTCATCTCCGTGCAGGTGGAGCGGTACTGCTCGCCGTTCGGGATCAGGCGGATGGCGAACGGCGAGTGCGTCGGCATCACCGACGGGTCGTTCCGCTTCGGCGAGGACTCCGGCGGCAAGAACAACGACAACCGGCTCAACAGGGTCCTCGACCGGATCGAGTCGCTGAACGACCACGTCATGGAGTCCCGCAAGCCGTACGCGACCGTGGTCTACCTCGGCCCGGTGACCGCCGACCCGTCCATCAAGAACAAGCGGATCGACCTGCTCGCCGGGGTGCAGGGCGAGCTGATCGGGCTGGCGATCGCGCAGAAGCGGTTCAACGACGCGGCCGAGGGCGACGACCTGCGGCTGCGGGTGCTGGTCGCCAACGCGGGCGCCAAGTTCCGCTACGCCGGAGACGTCGCCGAGCAGATCCGCGCGCGGGCGCTGAAGGACCGCTCGATCGTCGCGGTGATCGGGTTCGAGCAGAGCCGCCGGCAGACCCAGGAGGCGATCAGGCTGCTGGCCAAGTCGGCGCTTCCGCTCGTCGGCACCGCCAACAGCTACGACGGGACGGCGCTGCTCGACGGCGACGCCGGATACTCGCCCTACTACTTCCGGCTCGCGTCCCCCAACGCGCGGACCGCCCGGCACGCCGCGTACTGGGCGCGGCACGGCGACGTCGGCGGCGGGAAGGTGGACGACGCGGTCGTCATCTACGACGGCGACCCCGACGACCTCTACAGCGCGAACCTGGCGACCGACTTCCAGCGGTCGTTCCGGCCCGGCAAGGCGCTGATGCGCCCGTACAGGAACCCCGGCGAGCTGAACAAGTCGGTCAGGGAGGCCTGCCAGGACCAGCCCGACCTCTTCTACTACGCGGGGCGGTCGGACGAGTTCCGCTCGTTCGTCAACGTGCTGGAGCTCTCCTGCCCCAAGCGCCCGCTGGTCCTCGCCGACGACGAGATCGCCAAGTACGTCAGCGACAACGCCGAGGAGCTCGGCCGCAAGAACACCTTCGACCTGTACTTCACGCCGCTGGCCGCCCGGGAGGCGTGGACGTGGCGGTGGATCGGCGACCAGTCGCCGCAGACGTTCTACTCCGACTACGACCCGGGGGTCCGGGAGATGACCGACGACGAGGACGACCCGTCGGGGCGGCGCCCGTCCATCACCCGCGCCGCCGTCGGCTACGACGCGGCGACCCTCGTGGCGACCGTGGCGAGCAAGGTGTACTGGCAGGAGAAGGCGCTGCCGTCGGCGGGCTCGGTGTTCGCGGCGCTCAACGACCCCGACCACGACGTGCTGCGCAACGGCGCCAGCGGCGTGCTGCGGTTCGCCTCCCGCGGCGCCGGCCACCAGGTGATCGACCGGCCGGTGATCCTCGCGACGATCCGGCAGGACGGGACGACGGAGGTCAGGCAGGTGTGCGGCCGCCTCGTCGCCCGCGGGCAGGGCCGGGCCGACTGCCCGCCGGGGGAGGGGAGCGGCGCCGCCGTGAAGTAGCCCGGGCACGGCGGCGCCTGCGCGAAGCGGCTCGGACGGGCCGGCGCCTCCGTGCACGGCAAAGGCCCCCGGTTCGACCGGGGGCCTCAGGCGCGTTGGGGCGGGGGACCGGCCGCGTCAGCCGGCCTGGCGCTTGAGGACCTCCGCCGCACCGGCGACCTCGTCGAGGGAGCGGCTGCCGGGGCCGGTGTAGCGGGCGCTCGGCCGGACGAGGCGGCCGGTGCGCTTCTGCTCCAGGATGTGCGCCGCCCACCCGGCGGTGCGGCCGCAGGTGAACATCGCGGGCATCATCGAGGTCGGGACCTCGGCGAAGTCGAGGATGACCGCGGCCCAGAACTCCACGTTCGTCTCGATGGGGCGGTCCGGGCGGCGCTCGCGCAGCTCGGCCAGCGCCGCGTCCTCCAGGGCCTTGGCGGCCTCGAAGCGGGGCGCGTCCAGCTCCCTGGCCGTGCGGCGCAGCACGCGGGCGCGCGGGTCCTCGGCACGGTACACGCGGTGCCCGAAGCCCATCAGCCGGTCGCCGGAGTCGAGGATGTCGGTGACGACCTTGCGGGCGTCGCCGAGCTGCTCGACCTTCTCGATCATCGGCAGGACGCGGGCGGGGGCGCCCCCGTGCAGCGGGCCCGACATGGCGCCGATCGCGCCGGACATGCTGGCCGCCACGTCCGCGCCGGTGGAGGCGATGACGCGGGCGGTGAAGGTGGAGGCGTTCATGCCGTGCTCGGCGGCGGAGACCCAGTACGCGTCGATGGCCCGGACGTGCTTGGGGTCGGGCTCACCGCGCCAGCGGACCATGAACCGCTCGGTGATGGTTCCGGACTCGTCGATCCGGCGCTGCGGGACCATCGGCTTGCCGACGCCGCGCGCGGACTGCGCCACGAACGACAGCGCCGTCACCGACACCCGGGCGAGGTCGGCGCGGGCCTCCTCGTCGGAGATGTCGAGCAGCGGCTTCATCCCGTACGCGGTGGCGAGGGTGGGGAGGGAGCTCTGCACGTCCACCCGCACGTCCCCTGAGGTGACGGGGAGCAGGTGGGGGTCGGCTGGGGCCAGGCCGGGGGTGAAGCTGTCGTCCACGAGGAGCCCCCAGGCGTCGCCGAAGGAGACACGCCCGACGAGTTCCTCGATGTCGACGCCCCGGTAGCGGAGGGCGCCGCCCTCCTTGTCCGGTTCCGCGATTTCCGTCTCGAAGGCGACGACTCCTTCGAGACCGGGTTTGAAGTCGGACATGTGTCGTCCTGCCTTTCGTCCCGTGTGATAAGGCGGTGCCGTGCCATTGAACCCTGCCCGCCTTACTGACCAGTACCCCGGGGTCCTGCAAGTTGCACAGGGCTCGGGGTGAGAGGCTCTGACGCTGTGGATTCCCCAACGCCGGACCCCGCACGGCTCCGCAGATCCTATGAGGTGGGCGAATTGTCCGAGTCGGCGCTCCCCGCCGACCCGCTCGCCCTGTTCGCCGTGTGGTTCGCCGAGGTGCACGCCGCCGGGCTGGCCGAGCCGAACGCGATGATCCTGGCCACCGCCTCCGGCGACGGGGTCCCGAGCGCCCGGACGGTCCTGCTCAAGGGCTACGGGCCGCAGGGCTTCCGGTTCTTCACGAACCTGACGTCCCACAAGGGCCGCGACCTCGCGGAGAACCCGCGCGCGGCGCTGGTGTTCCCCTGGCATCCCCTGTACCGGCAGGTGAGGGTCGCGGGGCCGGTGTCCGAGCTCTCGCGCGAGGAGGCGGCCGCCTACTTCCGGACCCGCCCGTACGGGTCCCGGATCGGCGCGTGGGCCAGCGAGGACCAGTCGGGCGTCATCCGGGACCGCGAGGTGCTGGAGCGCCGCTACGCCGAGGCGGCCGAGCGCTGGCCGGATCCGGCCGCGTCCCCCTTCGGCGGGGCGGAGGCGCCGGAGGGGGACGCGGCCGGCGCCGTCCCGCTGCCGGACTTCTGGGGCGGCTACCGCGTGGAGCCCGAGACGATCGAGTTCTGGCAGGGCCGCCGCGACCGGCTGCACGACCGGATCCGCTACCGGAGGGCGACCCCCGGGGACCCGGAGGGATGGGTGACGGAGAGACTGGCTCCGTGACACCCGAACAGCAGCCGCCCCCCGCCGACGGCGCCGACCCACGGGAGACCGGAAGGCGCGGCCGGTCCGCCGAGCAGGACGACGCCGAGCCGGAGAAACCCCCGCCGCCCGTTGGAACGGTCCGCCGCAGGCGGCTGCGGGGGCTCGCGATCGACACCCGGCCGCTCCGGCACCCGGCCTACCGGCGGCTGTGGCTGGGCCAGGGCGTGTCGTTCGTCGGGTTCCAGGTCACCGCCGTCGCCGTCCCCGTCCAGGTCTACGACATGACCCGCTCCTCGGCCTGGGTGGGCGCCCTCGGCGTCGTCAACCTCGTCCCGCTGATCGTCTTCGGGCTCTGGGGCGGCGCGGTGGCCGACCACATGGACCGCCGCAGGCTGCTGTTCGCCTCGTCCTGCGTCATGTGGGCGGCCACGCTGCTGCTGCTGGTCCAGGCGCTGCTGGGGGTCGGCAGCCTCGCGTTGATCATGGTCGTGGTGGCGGTCCAGGCGGTCGGGTTCGCGGTGTCCTCGCCCACCCGCAGCGCGATCGTCCCCCGGCTGGTCGACCGGCCGCTCGTCCCGGCGGCCAACACCCTCAACTTCACCGCGAGCCAGTTCGGGATGCTGTCCGGGCCGCTGTTCGCCGGCGTCCTGCTGGCCCACTGGAACTACGCGGCGGCGTACGCGCTCGACGCCGTGCTGTTCACCGTCGTGCTGTACGCGGCGCTCAGGCTGCCGCCGATCCCGCCGCTCGGCGACGTCACCGGCACGCCCGGCCTGCGGTCGGTCTTCGACGGGCTCCGCTACCTCGCGACGCAGCCGGTGCTCCTCATGTCGTTCGTGGTGGACGTCATCGCGATGTCGGTCGCCATGCCGCGCGCCCTGTTCCCCGAGGTGGCCGAGACCCGGTTCGGCGGCGAGGGCGCGGTCGGCTACCTGTTCGCCGCGATCGCGGTCGGGGCGTTCCTCGGCGGCCTGTCGTCCGGCTGGATAGGGCGCGTGCACCGGCAGGGGATCGCGCTCGTGGCGGCCATCGCCGTCTGGGGCCTCGCCGTCGCGGCCGCCGGGCTGGCCGGCCGCCTCTGGCTCGCGGTCGTCCTGCTCGCCGTCGGCGGCGCGGCCGACCTGGTGTCGTCGGTCTTCCGCCGGTCCATGCTCCAGACGTACGCGCCCGACCGGATGCGCGGACGGCTCCAGGGCGTCTTCACCGTCGTCGTCGCGGGCGGCCCCCGGCTCGGGGACGTGCGGGCGGGGGCGACCGCGAGCGTCGCGGGCGCGACCGCCTCCTGGGTCGGCGGCGGGCTGGCCTGCGCCGCGCTCGTCGTCGTCGCGGGGTTCGCCGTCCCCTCCCTGCTCCGCTACGACACCCGCACCGCCGAGGCCGTGCCGGCCGAGCCCGTGCGGGTCGAGGACTGAGCCGCCGTCAGCGCAGGGCCGAGGCGGCGATCCTCAGGTCGTCCAGGAGGCCCTGGTAGGCGTCCTCCCGGTCCTCGGCGCGCAGGACCGCCGACGGGTGGATCGTCGCGAGGAGCCGTGCGCCGTCCTCGGCGGACGGCTCGTCCCCGGACTCCCGCCCGGCGGCCGGAGTGCCGACCGCCTCCAGGTCGGGCAGCGGGAGCAGCCGCCCGCGCTGCCTGGTCACCCGGAACGACGAGCCGAGCAGCGCCTTGCCCGCCGTCGCCCCCAGCGCCACGACGACCTCCGGGTCCAGGAGTCGCAGCTCCGCGAGGAGCCAGGGGCGGCACGCCCGCATCTCGCCGGCGTTCGGCGTCTCGTGGATGCGCCGCTCGCCGCCCTCCTGCCGCTTGAACTTGAAGTGCTTGACGGCGTTGGTGACGTAGACGTCGCCGCGCTCGATCCCGGCCTCCTCCAGCGCCCGGTCGAGGACGCGCCCCGCGGGGCCGACGAAGGGATGGCCCTTGCGGTCCTCCTGGTCGCCGGGCTGCTCGCCGACGAGCAGCATCCGCCCGCCGGGGGAGCCTTCGCCGAAGACCGTGCGGGTGGCGTTCCGGTAGAGGTCGCAGCCCCGGCAGTCGGCCGCCGCGCGGCGCAGCGCGTCCAGGTCGGCCCGCTCCTCGGGTGTCCCGGGCAGGAACGGCTCCGCGTCGTGGGAAGGTTTCGCGTTCATCTCGCGTTTCCTGGTACCCGGCTTCAGGGGGATATTCGCAGGGCCCGGCGACGTGGGGCCCGAGCAAGTAGACTCTTGCCCATAAGACTGGAGGGAGCTGTGACCTCACACGGCCTGATCGATACCACGGAGATGTATCTCCGGACGGTCTTCGAGCTGGAGGAAGAGGGGATCATCCCTCTTCGCGCGCGCATCGCCGAGCGGCTCTCCCAGAGCGGCCCGACGGTGAGCCAGACGGTCGCGCGGATGGAGCGCGACGGGCTGCTGCGGGTCGAGGGCGATCGGCACCTCGAACTGACCGACAGCGGGCGGGGTCTCGCGACGCGCGTCATGCGCAAGCACCGCCTCGCCGAATGCCTCCTGGTCAACGTCATCGGACTGCCCTGGGAGGACGTCCACATCGAGGCGTGCCGGTGGGAGCACGTGATGTCGGAGGACGTCGAGCGCCGCCTGGTCGCGCTGCTGGACAACCCGACCACCTGCCCGCACGGCAACCCGATCCCGGGCCTGGACGAGCTCGGCGGGCACGGCGACGACGCCGAGGAGCCGCCGCTCGCGGTGATGACCGCGGTGGCGAGCCCGCAGGGCGCTGGCGCGGTGATCCGCCGGATCAGCGAGCAGGTGCAGAGCGACAGCGACCTGATGCTTAGACTCAAGCAGATAGGGATACAACCGGGACGAGAGGTGATTCTCCGGGCGACCGACGACGGGGTGCGGGTGGTCGGTGACGACGAGGACGACAGTCCCGCGACGGAGCTGTCACGCGGCATCGCCGAGCACGTCTTCGTCAGCAGGCGCTGACACGGTCGGCGTGTGCACCCCCGCCTCGACGGTCTATACCGAAGATCTCCATAACATCGCGCCTTTCGGGCGTATCCCGGCGGCGGGTTCGTCGTTCAATACGACGAGGCAACCACGTAGGACGTCCGCGCCGCGACGCGCGGTGGTCATCGGGGCGAGGATCGGGACGGGTATCGGGATGGGGAGATGAGCCACTGGGGGGAAGCGCCTGACGAGGCGCACCTGCCGCCCGAGACCGTCCTCGCGCAGATGGAGATGGCGGTCATCGTCTGCGACCGGTTCAGCAACATCATCTACGGCAACGCGTTCGCCCGGCAGCTGTTCGGCTTCGGCGGCGACGCGATCATCGGCCACTCCATCCTGTCGCTCGGCATCGCCGAGGAGGACCACGAGCAGGCCACCGAGCTGGCCAAGCACGTCCTCAAGGGCGGGGTGTGGGAAGGCACCTTCTGCAACCTGCGCGCCGACGGCACCACCGTGTACACGCGGGCGCACGCCGTCCCGCTGCGCCACCCCTCCGGCGCCGTCGACGGAGTGGTGATCTTCGCGCGCGAGGCGCTGCGCTCCAACCAGCGCGAGCAGGACCGCTACGGCCTCCTGGAGCGGATCGGGGAGCGGCTCGCCGGGTCCCTGGAGCTGGAGAGCACCCTGCGCCGCGTCGCCGACACGCTCGTCCCGCAGTTCGCCGACCACTGCTTCATCGACCTCTACAGCGGAGACCGCCTCTACCGGCGGGTGTCGCGGCACGCGGGCGGCTGGGAGCCGCCGCCCGGCACCTGGGCGGAGGTCGGCGAGCCCGTCTCCTACCCGCCCGGCCACTTCAGCGCCAAGGCGATGGACCGCCGCGACGCCGTCCTCGTCGAGGACATGATCCAGCACCGGTTCACCGCGCCGAGCGAGTCGTCCCAGCGGCTCGGCCACGAGATGGGCATCACCTCGGTGATCTCCGCGCCGCTGCTGGTGCGCGGCGAGCTGCTCGGCGTGATGAGCCTGGCGCTGTCGAACCTGTCCAAGCGCCCCGACCCGCACTACGACGGCTTCGACCGCGACCTGCTCGGCGCGATCGCCAGCCGCGTCGCGCTCGCCGTCGACAACGCGCTGCTGTTCGAGGAGGAGCGCGAGACCGCGCTCGCCTTCCAGAAGCACCTGCTGCCCGGCGACCGGCCGCCCCCGCTGGACGGCCTGCAGATCGCCTGGCGGTACGAGCCGGCGCGGCCCCTGGAGTCGCACGGGCACGGCATCCAGACGCAGGTCGGCGGCGACTGGTACGACGTGATCCCGCTGTCGGCCGGACGGGTCGGCCTCGTCATCGGCGACGTCGAGGGGCGCGGGGCCCGCGCCGCCGCCGTCATGGGCCAGCTGCGCGCCGCGCTGCGCGCCTTCGCCCAGGACGACAAGCCGCCCGCCGACATCCTGCGCAAGCTCGACGAGTGGGTCCGCACGATGACGCGGCCCGAGCGGATGCGGTCCGGCTGGAACAGCGACGACCTCGTCCGCCCGCCGCTGGTGTCGTGCACCTACTTCGTCTACGACGCCTGGTCGCGGGTCCTGGAGTTCGCCAACGCCGGGCACGACCCGCCCCTGCTGATCGTCGACGGCGAGGTCGGCGAGCTCGACTTCGAGAGCGAGGGCGGCATGCTCGGCCTGCGCTCCCCCGGCATGGGCGGCGAGCTGCTGTTCAACGAGGAGTCGGCCGAGCTGAAGCCGGGCTCCACGCTCGTCCTCTACACCGACGGCCTGATCGACCGCCGCTCCAAGGACGACGGCGACTACCACACGCGCGAGGAGGCGCGGGAGATGGTCCGCGCCGCCGTCGCCGGGGTCGCCCGCGGCGGGGTCGAGGCGATCGCCAACGCCGCCTACGACGCGGTGCCCGGCGACATCGACGACGACGTCGCGATCGTGGTGATCCGCACCGCCGCCGAGGAGCTGGCGGTGGAGGAGCGCACCTTCGCCGCCGAGCCCATCATGGTGTCGGAGGCGCGCCGGATGGCCTCCGACGCGTTCGCGAACTGGGGCATGCTCGACGAGCAGGCCGAGCTGGCGTGCCTGCTGGTGTCGGAGGTCGTCACGAACGTCGTCCTTCACGCCACCGCCACGCCGTCACCGCGCCGCGAGATGGTCGTGCCGGTCCCGGCGGGGCAGCCGGGGCGCGGCGGGGAGCCGCTGGGCGCGCCGCCGGCCGTGCAGTTCAACACCGACTTCGGCTCCCTGGACGCCGACCCCTTCGAGGGCGGCGCGTTCGACGAGGACGACTGGAACCTCGGCGCCGACCTCGGCCGCCGCGAGCCGCCGACCAAGGAGTTCCGGCTCCGGCTGCGGCGCGGCGCGGACGCCATCTGGGTCGAGGTGTTCGACTCCGACATGCGGCTGCCGCGCATCCGCAGCGCGGGCGAGACCGACGAGGGGGGCCGCGGCCTCTACCTCGTCGACCAGCTCGCCAGCCGGTGGGGCGCCCGCCCGACGTCCGACGGCAAGGCCGTCTGGTTCGAGCTGCCGCTGAACCCGGGGTGAGCCGGTGCGCGCCTGGGTGGTGGAGACACCGTCCCCGATAGAGGCGGGGCCCCTGCGGCGCGCCGACCGCGAGACGCCCTCGCCCGGCCCGGGTGAACTGCTGGTCCGCGTGCTGGCCTGCGGCGTCTGCCGGACCGACCTGCACGTCGCGGAGGGCGACCTGCCCGTCCACCTGCCGGGCGTGACGCCGGGCCACGAGATCGTCGGCCGGGTCGAGGCCGCGGGCCCCGGGTGCCTGCACGGGCCCGGCGACCGCGTCGGCGTCGCGTGGCTGCGCGGGACGTGCGGCGCGTGCCGGTTCTGCCGCCGGGGCGCCGAGAACCTGTGCCCGTCCTCGGTCTACACCGGCTGGGACGCGCACGGCGGCTACGCCGAGTACGCGCTCGCCGTCGACGCCTACACCTACGCGCTGCCCGCCGAGCTGGACGACGCCCGCGCCGCCCCGCTGCTGTGCGCCGGGATCATCGGCTACCGGGCGCTGCGCCGCGCGGCCCTGCCGCCGGGCGGGCGCCTCGGCATCTGGGGGTTCGGCGGCTCGGCGCACCTGGCCGCGCAGGTCGCGCTCGCCGAGGGCGCCGACGTGCACGTGTTCACCCGCAGCCCGGCCGCCCGCGAGCTGGCCCGCGAGCTCGGCGCGTCCTGGGCCGGCGACTCCTTCGACGCGGCCCCCGCCCCGCTGGACTCGGCGATCGTGTTCGCGCCCGCGGGCGAGCTGGTGCCCGCCGCGCTGGAACGCCTCGACCGCGGCGGGACGTGCGCCGTCGCGGGGATCCACCTGAGCGACGTCCCGTCCCTGGACTACCAGCGGCACCTGTTTCAGGAGCGCGAGGTCCGGTCGGTGACGGCGAACACGCGCGCCGACGGCGAGGAGTTCCTGACGCTGGCCGCGCGCCTGGACGTCGCCGTCACGACGCACGCCTACCCCCTGGACGACGCGGACCGCGCCCTCGCCGACCTCGCCGCGGACCGCTTCACCGGGGCGGCCGTGCTGATCGCGTGACCCTCGGCGCCGGGCGCCGGCGGGCCCCGCGGATGCCGCGCGTGCCGGACGGGTCCCCGGCGCGCCCCTGAGCTCGGCGTCTCTCCGCGACCCGTGCCCCTCACCGGCTCCGGACGGTAGCGGGAGGACTCTATTGACAGTGCGTCTCCTATGCCGTTGGATCGCTCCATACTCGCGAGTAGCCAGCTCGGGCCGGCGCCTCGGGAGGCCCCCCGCCGCGTTTCCACCCCCAGCGAGAGGACCCCCGTGTCGTCAATGTTGAAGCGCCTGGCCGTGCTGCCCCTCTCGGCGGGCCTCGCGGCCGCCGCCCTGGCCGCCGCGCCCGCGGCGACCGCGGAGACCGCCCCGAAGCCCGGCGCCCGGGCGACCGCGGACGCGCCGCCCGCGACGCTGGACCTTTCGGACTGCCCCGACGTCCTGCCGGTCGGCGCGGACCCCGCGAACTGGTACTGCAACGTGCTGGTGACCAGCGGGGGCAGGATGAAGATCGGCAACATCGACCAGCAGATCACCGCGCCGATGCGGATCACGCTGCTGGCCGGCTACGACCCGAAGACCGGCGCCGAGATCTCCAAGTTCGTGAAGATGCGGAGCACGGCGATGAGCGTGGCCGGCGGCGCCCTCGGCGTCCCCGGGACCGAGGGGATCCCGCTGTTCTCCCTGAAGGTGAAGCCCCAGTACGCCGGGAAGATCGACCTCGACATCCCCAACCGCAGGACCCGGCTGGCCCTGAAGCTGAAGCTCGTCAACCAGCTGCTGGGCGACACGTGCTACGTCGGCTCGAACGCGGCGCCGGTCTCCCTCGACCTGGACCTGAAGGAGATCACGGGGGCCTCCGGGCCGGACGGCACGTTCTGGGTCAAGATCAACTCGACCGACGACACGTTCGCCGTGCCGAAGACCAGCGGGTGCGGGTTCGCCGCGCCGATCGCGGACCTGCGCGGCGGCCTCCCGTCCGCGTCCGGCGCGAACCACGCGCAGCTCACCTCGTACTTCGGCGGCAAGGGGTACTCCGAGATGTACCCGGCGATGGGCATCCGCAAGAAGTGACGTCCGCACGCTGACGACGGGCCCGTGCCGAGCTCCCCGGCGCGGGCCTTCGCGCTGCTCGGCCCGGCGCGCGGCCGGTGGGCGCGTCCGGAGCCCGCGGCTCCCGCGGCGCTAGATGGGTTCCGCGGCGACGTGCGCCCAGGACTGGGTGAACCAGAGTTCGCCGCCGATGACGCGCGGCTTGGCGCCGGTGCGCGGACCGCCGTCCACCTCGTCGAGCATGGCCGCGCGGATGCGGTCGGCCGCCGCGCCGTCGCGGGCCCCGGCGAGCCACGGCTCGACGGGGCGCTCCACGGTGAACACGTCCAGCCGGCGGATGCTGCCGCCCACCGAGGTGATCATCTCGGTGAGCCGGGCGATGGACGGGGTGCCGGGGTGGTCGGGGTCGCGCAGGCGCTCGATCCGGTCGCGCTCGGGCCCGGCGAGGTTGCCGCGGACGAGGTCGGCGACGACCACCCGCCCGCCCGGCCGGCAGACCCGCAGCAGCTCCCGCAGCACGTCGCCCGGATCGCCGAGGTTGTAGAGCGAGAACCGGGCGGTGACCAGGGAGAACATGGCGTCCCGGTACGGCAGTGCGGTGGCGTCCGCCTTGACCGGGACGCGCGGGGCGGAACGCGCGGCACCTGGCCGCGGGTCCTCGCGCGTCATGGCGGCCGGGGGCCTCGGACGGCCGCCGCCGCCACGGCCGTCGCGGGAGCCGTCCGGGCCGCGGGCCTCGCCGGTGATGCGGACCGGCCCCGTGCCGAACTCCACCGTCTCCATCCGGCCCGGCCTGGCCCGCGCGGACGCCGCCGCCACGGGCGTCGCGTCCACCGCGGTCACATGGCGGACGTGCGGGCCGAGCGCGGCGGGCATCGGCCCGCGCCCGCGCGCGACGTCCAGGCACACGTCGCCGGCCTGGGGTTCGACGAACTCCAGCAGGCGCCTGAGATGCGGGGCGATCGTGCCCCCGGTCTCCTGGACGGCGGGCGCCGGATGCGGCACGGGTGCTCTCCCTCGGCTCGGCCGGCTTCGCCGTACGGGGTCCCGTTCGCGTCCACCGTGCGGGCGCGTGCCGGGGGGACCCCGCCCAGACGGGCGGGACGCGTCGGCGCCGGCGGACAGCGAACGGGCGTGAAGCCGGTTTCGCCACTTATGACTCCCCGAAGGGCCGGGAGGTTCGGGGCCGGCGCCGAGAATTCACCCGCCGGCCGGTTCCGCCGGCCGGTTCCGCCGGTCAGTTCCGCAGGTGCTCGCCGTACAGCGCCAGGACGACGATGACGAACACGATGATCACCGCGGCCCGGGTCGGCAGGTTCAGCCGGAGCCGCCCGGCGGCCCAGCGCACGCAGAACGCCGCGAGCAGCGACGCGACGATGAGAGTGAGGATGCCTTCCATGGCCACCTTCGTCCGGGGAGAGCCGCCTCCCAGAACCATAGACGTGTAAGGCGGGGGTTACCCGCCGGTCGGGGGGCGGAGGCGGGCCGATACCCTCAGCCTCGTGGCAGATGCGAAGGAAGAAGACGGCCGGGACAAAGTGGACGAGTTGGCGACCAGCCTGGCGCGCGGCCGGGTCGCCCTCGGACTCGCGGCGCTCGCCGCGCCGAGGCTGACCGTGAAGCTGATGGGCCTTGGCGGCTCCGCCGACCCGGGCCGCGACTACGTCGCGCGCATGTTCGCCGCCCGGGAGATCGCGCTCGGCGCGGGCTACCTGCTCAGCGGCGACGACTCCGGGCGCCGGCTGTGGGCCCGGATCGGCCTCGCCGTCGACTCGATCGACGTGGTGAGCGGCCTGAAGACCCGCAGGGGCATGCCGCTGTGGGTGACCGCGGGCGCGGTGGCGGTCGCCGGAGGGGCCGCCTCGATCGGCGCCGCGAAGGTCGCCCGCGACCTGGTGCGCTGACCCGCCCCCTCGGGCCGCCCGCCCGTGGCGGGTGATCCCGTCCGGCTCGTGGGTAGGCATCTCCCCGCACGTACCCGGCATCTGGGCGGCGGCAGGGGGACGACGGCATGACGGCGGCGGCGACATGACGGCGACGGCGACGGCGCGGGACGAGCGGGCCATGCCGAAGGGCAGGGACCTCTACGTGGTCCTCGGCGCCCTCATGCTCGCCATGCTGCTGGCGGCGCTGGACCAGACGATCGTGTCCACCGCGCTGCCGACGATCGTCAGCGACCTCGGCGGGCTCAACCACCTGTCGTGGGTCGTCACGGCGTACCTGCTGTCCTCCACGGCGTCCACGCCGCTGTGGGGCAAGCTCGGCGACCAGTACGGCCGCAAGCGGCTGTTCCAGGCGTCGATCGTCATCTTCCTGATCGGGTCGGCGCTGTGCGGGCTGTCGCGGGACATGTCGCAGCTGATCGTGTTCCGCGCCCTCCAGGGCCTCGGCGGCGGCGGACTGATGGTGCTCGCCGTCGCCATCGTCGGGGACGTGGTGCCGCCCCGCGAGCGCGGCCGCTACCAGGGCCTGTTCGGCGCGGTGTTCGGCGTGGCCAGCGTCTGCGGGCCGCTGCTCGGCGGCTGGTTCGTCGACAACCTGACATGGCGCTGGGTGTTCTACATCAACCTGCCCATCGGGGTGGTGGCGCTGGCGGTGATCGCCGCCGTGCTGCACGCGAAGGGCGAGCGGGAGCGCCACCGCATCGACTACCTCGGCACGCTGCTGATCGTCGGCTGGGCCGTCGGGCTGGTCCTGATGGCGACCTGGGGCGGGACGCGCTATCCCTGGACGTCCGCGCCGATCATCGGCCTGGGCGCCGGCTCGGTGGCCCTGATCGGGGTGTGGCTGCTGGTCGAGCGGCGCGCCGCCGAGCCGGTCATGCCGCCCTCGCTGCTGCGCCACCCGGTGTTCGCCCTCGGCGCCGCGATCAGCTTCGCGGTCGGCTTCGCGATGTTCGGCGCGCTGACGTTCCTGCCGATCTTCCTGCAGGTGGTGCACGGGGTCTCGCCCACGCTGTCGGGCGTCTACCTGCTGCCGATGATGCTCGGCATGCTGCTCAGCTCGATCGGCTCCGGCCAGCTGATCACCCGGTTCGGCCGCTACAAGATCTATCCGATGATCGGCACGCCGATCATCGCGCTGGCGCTCTACCTGTGCTCGGCGCTGGACGAGAACTCGACCACGCTGAGCATGAGCCTGCGGTTCGCGCTGCTCGGCTTCGGGCTGGGCCTGGTCATGCAGGTGCTCGTCATCGCCGTCCAGAACGCGGTGTCGTACGAGGACCTCGGCTCCGCGACGTCCGGCGTCACCTTCTTCCGGCAGATCGGCGGGTCGTTCGGCGTCGCGGTGTTCGGCTCGATCTTCAGCAACCAGCTCGCCGGCCACGTGGCGGACCTGGCGCGGATCCTGCCGCCGGGGTTCGACCCCGCGGCCGTCCAGGGCAATCCGGGGCTGCTCGACCGGTACCCGGTCGCGGTCAAGAACGCCGTCCTGCACGCCTACGCGGAGTCGATCGACTCGGTGTTCTTCTGGGCGGTCCCGGTGGCTGCGGCCGCGTTCGTGCTGACCTGGTTCCTGCGCGAGGTCCCGCTGCGCGCGACGTCGCAGACGCCCGACTACGGGGAGGGCTTCGGCGCGGCGCCGACCGTCCGGTCGTCCAGGCACGAGATGGAGCGCGCCCTGAGCGAGCTCATGCGCAGGGACGCCCGGGCCTTCGAGCTGTACGACAGGCTGGCGGCGCTCTCGGGCGTGTCCCTGCCCGCGGGCAGCGTGTGGGCGCTGTGCCGGATCGCCAAGGACGAGTCCGTCACCGGCCGGGACCTCGCCGACCGCGCGGGCGTCCGGGTCGAGCAGGGCCGCCCGTACGTCGACCGGCTCGTGGACGCGGGCTACGTCCTGCGGCGCGAGGGCGCCCTCACCGTCACGCCGTCCGGGCGGGACGCCGCCGAGCGGTTGTTCGCCGTCCGGCGCGAGGGGCTCGCCCGCCATCTGGACGGCTGGGCTCCCGAGGAGCATCCTGAGCTGGCGGACGTCCTGTCGCGACTGGCGGAGGCGTCCCTCGGCGACGAGGCGGACGGCGAGGTCCTCAGGCCCCGCACGCGGCCCGCCGGGCAGGGGACGTAGGTCCCCCGAGACCCACCTCACAGCGCGCCGCGCCGGGAGGATGTAATCTCATACTGACTAACCGAATCACACTCGGTTTCGGGACGGAACCCCAGATCTTTGGAGGCGTAGTGGCCGAGGCGTACATCGTCGGCGCGGTCCGTACCCCCGTCGGTACCAAGAAGGGCGCGCTCAAGGACGTCCACCCCGCCGACCTCGGGGCGCACGTGCTCAAGGAGCTCGTCAACCGCACCGGGGTCGACCCCTCCGGGGTCGAAGACGTGATCATGGGCTGCGTCATGCAGGTCGGCCCGCAGTCCCTGGACATCGCGCGCACCGCGTGGCTGTCGGCCGGGCTGCCCGAGAGCGTGCCCGGCGTGACCATCGACCGGCAGTGCGGGTCGTCCCAGCAGGCGATCCACTTCGCCGCCCAGGGCGTGCTTTCGGGCACCCAGGACCTCGTCGTCGCCTCCGGCGTCGAGCAGATGGCGATGGTCCCGATGGGCTCCTCCGTCGCCATGGCGCTGGAGAAGGGCATGCCCTTCCCCTTCGGCGAGGGCTGGGCCGAGCGCTACGGCATGCAGGAGATCTCCCAGTTCCGCGGCGCCGAGCTGATGGCCGAGAAGTGGGGCTTCACCCGCGAGGACCTGGAGAGGTTCGCGCTGGAGAGCCACCAGCGCGCCGCCAAGGCCATCGAGGCCGGCTACTTCGACCGCGAGATCGCCCCCATCGCCGGGCTGACCAAGGACGAGGGCGCCCGCGCCGACACCACGCTGGAGAAGATGGCGGGCCTGAAGACCCTGCGCGAGGGCGGCCGGATCACCGCCGCCGTCGCCTCGCAGATCTCCGTCGGCGCCTCGGCGGTGCTGATCGCCTCCGAGGAGGCCGTCAAGCGGTACAACCTCACCCCGCGCGCCCGCATCCACACCCTCGCGGTGTGCGGCTCCGACCCGGTCTACATGCTGACCGGCCCGATCCCCGCCACCGAGAAGGCCCTGGACCGCGCCGGGCTGAAGATCGACGACATCGACGTCTTCGAGGTCAACGAGGCGTTCGCCCCGGTCCCGATGGCGTGGGCGCACGACACCGGCGCCTCGCTGGACAGGACCAACCCCAACGGCGGCGCCATCGCCCTCGGGCACCCGCTCGGCGCGACCGGCGGCGTCCTGATGACCAAGCTGCTGCACGAGCTGGAGCGCACCGGCGGCCGCTACGGCCTGCAGACGATGTGCGAGGGCGGCGGCCAGGCCAACGCCACCATCATCGAGCGCATCTGAGCCCGTCGAGGAACCGCCCCCCGGAGCCCGCTCCGGGGGGCGGTACCGTCCGGAGGTGGCCGGGGACATGTACGAGACCATCCTGTATTCGGCGGACGAGCGGATCGCGCGGATCACGCTGAACCGCCCCGACGCCCGCAACGCGCTCAGCGACCAGATGATCGGCGAGCTCCTCGACGCGTTCGAGCGGGCCAAGGCCGACACCGGCGTCCGGGTGATCGTCCTGACCGGCGCCGGGGACCGTGCGTTCTGCGCGGGCGCCGACCTCGGCGGCCTCGGCCAGGCGCAGGCGGACGGCCGGCCGGTCGCCGACGCCGCCGCCGTCCGGGACAGCGCCCCCTTCCGCCTCTTCACCGCGTTCCCCCGGCTCGGCAAGCCGATCATCGCCCGGCTGGCCGGGCACGCCGTCGCGGGCGGCCTCGGCCTCGCCGCCGCCTGCGACCTGGTCATCGCGGCCGACGACGTCGCACTCGCCACCCCCGAGGTCAACGTCGGCCTCTGGCCGATGATGATCATGGCGATCATCAACCGGAACGTCGCGCCGAAGCACGCCTTCAAGCTCTACTACACCGGCGCCCGCGTCACCGCCGCCGAGGGCCGCGACATCGGCCTGGTCACCGAGGTCGTCCCGCGCGCCGAGCTGGACGCCCGTGTGGACGAGCTGGCCCGCCTGATCGCGTCCAAGAGCCCCGTCGGCCTGCGCCGCGGCCGCGACGCGTTCTTCGCCATCGAGGGCCGCCCCCTGGAGGACCAGGTCGCCCACCTGCTGTCCGAGCTGGTCGGGCTGACCGCCACCGAGGACGCCAAGGAGGGCATCACCGCCTTCCTGGAGAACCGCCCCCCGGACTTCCAGGGCCGCTGAGCCGCCTAGCGCGGCGCGAGCTCGGCCAGGGCGAGGTGGAACAGGACCTTCAGGTCGCGGGTGCGGCGGGGGAACGGCTCCTCCAGCTTGGCGGAGACCTCCTCGTCCCACGCGGCCGCGGCGAGCGTCAGGTCGCGGACGGCGCCGTCGTCACCGGAGATCAGGGCGAGCGCGAGGTCGAGGGCGGGGCTGGGGCCGTCCAACCGTCCCCGGAACTCGTGGAACTCGGGCCGCGGCGCCGCGCCGGGACGGACCGCCGCCAGGACGATCAGCCACGCGCGCACCGCCGCGGGCGCGTCCGGCCAGAGGGCCAGCAGGTCGGGAAGGCGGTCGAGGACGGCCCGGCAGGTGGCGGCCTCGTCCGAGTCGGGCTCGCCGGCGGCCGGGACGGGGTCGATCGTGGCGATGTAGGCCAGGTGGATCAGCAGGTGGAGCCGGTAGGCGGGGAACAGCTGCGGCGCGCGGACGAGCTGGACGAGGAACCTGATGGTCTCCGGAGTGCAGTCGTAGCACGTGTCCTGGTGGACGACCGTGCTGAAGTACTCCTCGACGGCGTCCTCCCAGCCCTCGTCGTTGGCGGCGAGGCCGAGCAGGATGTCCGGGACTTCGCCGGCCGGTCCGTAGGCGCCGGTGAGAGACGACCAGTCGACGTCGTCCAGCCCCTGCAGGACGATCGGCTCGCCCGAGGGGGCGCCGGACGGCTCCTCCTCGGCAAGGCCGTGGACGATGGCCGGCGCGGGCGTGCGGGAGGGCTCGCGGGAGAGGGCGCCCACCCGGAGTTCGCGCACGTCGCCGGCGGTCCGGTCGCAGACGCGCTCTCCCCCGGGGAAGATGTGGCGGGCGGTCTCGGTCAGGGCCATCGTGCTTGAGAGCCGGCCGCCGAGCCCCTCGGCCAGCACCGCGACGGCGCGGTGCTCGGCGGCCCTCCACCAGCGCTCGTCGTCGTCCGGGTAGGGGCCCTCGTCGAGGCTGTCGATCCGCCATCCGGAGCCGGTCGTGGGGTCGGGGGCGACGCGCACGAGCGCGTGGCCGCGTCCGGTGAGCGCCCGGGCCCCCTCGCGGGCGGCCTCCTCGTCCGGGACGAAGAGGGTGTAGGTCGAGGCGTGCCGTGGAACTGTGATCACCGGGTCAGCGTAGAGGTCGCTCTCCGGGCGTCTCGGGTGTGAGACTGCGCGGTGTGGAGATCGAGAAGGCCGTCCGGCGGATGGGGCTGGCGGACACCTACGAGGACCGCCACTGGGACAGGGCCGTCAAAGTGACCGACAACGCCGTCCAGAAGGCGGAGCCGGAGTGGCTCGAACGGCTGCTGGCCGCGCTGCTGGAGGTGGAGAAGCCGACCTACCCGATGCGGTACGGGTTCGAGGCCGCGCTGGAGCGGTTGGCGAGCGCGCCCGGGGACGCGCAGCGCACCGCGCGCGTCCGTGCCCTCGCGGTCGAGGGGCGGGCCGGGGGCGGCGACCTTCGCTACAGCCTGCCGGAGGTCGCGGAATGGCTGGCCTGCGCCCAGCCTCCCGAGCATCTCCTCGCGGTGTTCGACGGCGCCGAGGCGTCGGACGAACTGGCGGCCTGCCTCCTCCAGGAGACGGCCCTGCGCCACGACGCGACGTCCGCCGGCGGTTTCGCCGCGAGGCTGCGGGCCGCCGGGCATCCGCTGGCGGACCTGCCGCTTCGGCCGGTCGGGGCCGAGCGGCATCTCGGGCTGCCCCGGTATCCCGGCCGGGCGGAGCCCTGGCGGCCGCCCGGTGAGGGGGCGCCGGACGCGCCGGGCCCTTCCGGACTCGACGTCGACGCGGCAGCGGTCGACTGGCCCGGGGCTCGGCAGGCGTTGAGCGCCTACCGCAACTGGCCGTCGGGGGCCGACGCCCTGGAGGCCGGACTGTTCCGGCTGGACCGCGCGCTGGCTCCCTCCGACTTCGGCGCCTCGCTGCTCCGGCTCCTCCCGGCGGCCAGCACCGGCGCCACTGTGGCCGGGGTACGGCGGGTCGTCACCGTCGACGTCCTGCGGACGCTCTTCAGCGGAGCCGCTTCCGGTGGCGCGTACGGGCCCCGCATGCACGGCGCTTATGCGCGCAAGGCCGCATGGGAGTCGCTGGCGGCGCTGGCGGGCGTCCAGGAGACCGGCCTGGCGGCGATCGAGCGGGCCGCCGACCGGTGCACCTGGCTCTTCTACGGCTCGGACTGGCATCTCCAGGTCGTCCCGCCGCTGGACGCGGGCATCGCCGTCCTGCGCCCGGACGGCCGGACGGTGGCCGTGCTGGCCGTCACCGACTCCGACTGATCTTGCGAGCGGCCAGGAAGGCGTCGATCTCGGCCTGCTGGGCGGTGTCGAAGGCCGCCTTGGGGAGGAAGGCGGCGGGCTGGCCGTTCACGTACAGCAGCCAGAACTCCGGGGTGGGGAACACGTGGGAGAACAGGGTCCACCGCATCTCCGTGGTGGACTCCTCCGTCCGGCACTCGTAGCCGCTGTCGGTCACCCGCACCGTCGTCGGGACGCAGAGGAACGCGAGCATCTTCCGCGCGCGTCTGCGGAGCCACCACGTCCCCGCCAGGGGACTGAGGACCGCCGCCACCAGCGCGCCGATGCCCATTCCCGGGTCGCCCGAGGCGAACCTGTAGGCCGCGCCCCCGATCAGGGCGATGACGAGAACCGCGTACAGGATCGTGAGCTGCCTCTTGAAACCCTGGGTGAAAGCCCGGGTCACCTCGTCCTTGGTGGGCTGATATTTGACCGAGATGTCCACAACGCCGCCTTTGCTTAACGTGTGGATCATCCTTTCCGGGCTCGCTCACCGGCGCAACCGCAGGTCAGCGGGAGGCGGCCCGCGCCTCCGAGGGGGTCAGGCCGAAGCGGGCGCGGAAGCGGCGGGCGAAGTGCGCCTGGCTGGAGAAGCCCCAGCGGTAGGCCACGTCCGCGATCGTCGTACGGGCGGCGGCCGGGGAGGCGAGCTCGTCGCGGGCCCGCTGGAGCCGGCGCTCCAGGATGTGCCTGGCCGGGGTGGTGCCGGCCGTCTCGAAGATCCGGCCGAGATGCCGCACCGACACCCCGAGCACGCCCGCGACCTCCCCGGGGGTGAGGCCGGGATCGTGCAGGTGCCGATCGACGTAGTCCTCGGCGACGATCAGCTGCGTCTGGTAGGCGGCGGGCGCGGACCGCCCGCCCGACCGCTCCGTGGCGATCATCCGCAGCAGGTCGAGGACGTTCTCCCGCGACCGCGCCCCCGGGTTCTCCAGGACGGCCCGCAGCGCCACCACCAGTGCGCCCTCCCGGGCCGTCCCGAGCCGGAAGTTGGCCTGCCGGGCCAGCAGCCCCCGCTCCGAGTAGGAGGTGCACGACAGCCCGACCAGCGCCCTGCGGTTGTAGTCCTCCCAGAACCCGATGCGATCGCGCGGGGCGACCTCCACGGTGCTGGCCTCGGAGATCATCGGTGCTGGTGCCGGCATGATCCGCTCCTCCCGACGCGGGGCGCGTCCCCGCGACGGAGCCTATGACGTGATCCGCGTCATACGGCCAGGTGGCCTCCGTCCACAGGAAGGACCGCCTCCTTGGACCGCAGGATGTCGGACCACGTGTTGTCCTTCACGTTGATCCACAGCGGCCGCGACCCGACCGTCTCGGTGAACGGGACGTAGTACCGGTCGTCGTCGGTGGCGACCTTCGGCAGGTACACCTCCGGCAGCGCGTCCGGCTTCTGCGAGTTCTCGATCGGCCTGAGGTTCTTCCAGAACTCCGAACCAGGGGTCTCCGGCATGGGAACGGCTCCTCTCGCGGTGCGTTCCCGCGAGTGAACCCCCGGGCGGGCTCCCGGTCTTTCCTGTGACGGACGCCGCGCTTTGCGCGTACCGGACATCACCCGCCCCTGACCTGCCCAGACAAGATCCTCCCTCAACGTGCAACCGTAAGGTTGCGCATCTGACACCCCATGTGCAACCCTGAGGTTGCAAGAATGACGAACATGGGAGCGGCCGGATGAGCGAGAACCGAATTGAACGCGAAACCCTGATCGCGGCATCCTTGGAGAGGGTCTGGTCATTGGTGGCCGACCCCGGGTTCTGGGTGGCCGACGTTCCGGGCCCGCCCGGCGGGGCGGCGGAGGGCGAGTCGATGGTGGTGAGGAACGCCGCGCACGGCGACTTCCCCGTGCGCGTGGAGAAGGTCGATCCGCCCACCTATGTCGCCTACCGATGGGTCAGCGCCTTCCCCGGGGAGGAACTGCGCGACGACAACAGCACCCTCGTGGAGTTCACGCTGACCCCCGAGGGCGGCAAGACGCGGCTGCGCGTCGTCGAGAGCGGGTTCGCGGAGCTCGCCGGATCCGAGGACCTGCGCCGCAGGGCCGTGGAAGACAACACGGGCGGCTGGCCGCAGGTGCTGGACGCCTTCAAGACCCGCGTCGAAGCCGCGTGACCGACAGTCCTGACGGCGGCGCCGCGCCGGTCGACGGCGTCCTGAACGCGCTGGCCGATCCGACGCGGCGCCGCCTGCTCGACCTCCTCGCCGAACACGGCGAGGCCACCGCCACGACCCTCGCCGAACGGCTCCCGGTCTCCCGGCAGGCGGTGGTCAAGCACCTGGGCGTCCTGGACGCGGCCGAGCTGGTCTCCAGCAGCCGGGTCGGACGCGAGGTGCGGTACGCGGTACGGCCCGCGGCCCTGAACGCGACGGCGCGGTGGATGGCCTCGCTGGCGGCCGACTGGGACCGCCGCCTGGCGAACATCAAGCGCATCGCCGAAGCGGCGGAGCGCGACGCCCGCTAGCCCCGCCCGGCCCCCCGCCGAGCCGGCGGCCGCTCACGGCCGCCTCACGCCGGACGACGCCCTGATCGTCCGGCGCCCCCGGAACCCCCTGCGGAAAGGGCGCTTCGCCATGCCCACGGAAACCACCCCGCCCACGGAAACCACCCCGCCCACAGCGGCGGCCCCGCCCGGGGCGGCGGGCGGACCCCCGCGCATCGACCGCAGGCAACGGCTGATCCTGCTCGTCCTGCTCGGCGCCGGGTTCACGCTGTCCGTCGACTTCTCCATTCTGAACGTCGCCCTCCCGATGGTCGGCGAGGGCGTCGGGCTCGGCGTGGACGGCCTGCCCTGGATCGCCGCCGCGTACGCGCTCCCCGCCGCGGGCTTCACGCTGGTGTTCGGCCGGCTGGCGGACCTGCTCGGCCGCCGCAGGCTGTTCCTCGCCGGGATGGCGCTGCTGACCGCGGCCTCCCTGCTCGGCGGCTTCGCGGCCGGCCCCGGGACGCTCCTGACCGCCCGGGCCCTCCAGGGGTTCGCCACCGCGATGGCGACCCCCGCGGCGCTGTCACTGATCACCAGCACGTTCGCCGAGGGCCCGCTGCGCGAGCGCGTCCTCGGCCTCAACGGCGCCCTGCTCTCCGCGGGCTTCACCGTCGGCGCCCTGGTCGGCGGCGCCCTCGTCAGCCTGCTGAGCTGGCGGGCGGCCTTCTTCATCAACGTCCCGGTCGCCGTGGCCGTGCTGCTGGCCACCCCCGCCCTGATCGGCGAGAGCAGCCGCCCCGCCCGGCTCCGGCTCGACCTGCCCGGCGCGGTGACCGTGACGGGCGGCCTGCTGGCCGCCATCTACGCGGTCATCGAGCAGAACGCCGCCGCCGCCGTCGCCGGCGTGGTGCTGCTGGCCGCCTTCTGGGTGATCGAACTGCGCTCTCCCGCGCCGCTCGCCCCGGTGCGCATCCTCCGCCGCCCCACGGTGAAGTGGGGCAACGCCGCGGGCCTGGTGGTCTTCGCCATGGAGCCCGCCATGATCTTCCTGACGACGCTCTACCTGCAGAACGTCCTCGGCCTCTCGCCGCTGGCGACCGGACTGGTCTTCGGCGTCCCCGGCCTGGCGTCCGTCGGCGCCGGCGTGCTCGCCGGACGGGCCATCGGGCGCTTCGGCGGCCGGACCGTCCTGACCTGCGGCCTGGCCGTGCAGGGCCTGGCGACCCTGCCGCTGGTGCTCCTCGGCACCGACAGGACGGCGCTCCTGATCCTGGTCCCAGCGCTGTTCATCGGCTTCTTCGGGCACGTGACGTCCATCGTGGCGTACACCGTGACCGGCACCTCCGGGCTTCCGAACGAGGAGCAGGGCCTGGCGACCGGGCTGACGCTGATGACCCAGCAGGTGGCCATCACCGTCGGCATCCCGATCCTCGCCTCGATCGCCGCGACGCGCGGCGCGGAGCTGACCGGCATCCGCCTCGCGCTCAGCGTGGACGTGGCCGTGACGCTCGCCGGCGCGGGCCTCGTCTGGTTCGGCCTGCGCCCCCGCCCCGCGGAAGGGGCCGGCGGGTAAAGGTGGGCTTTGCCCGCCTCGGGGAAGGGGGCGGGGGTGGAGGAGTGGTTCACGCGGGAGATCGCGGACGCCGGGCGGCTCCGGTTGTTCTGCTTCATCGTGGCCTTCATCGCGGCGTTCCTGTTCATCCGGTTCAGCGTGCGGATGATCCGGCGGCAGGTGCGGTGGTGGCCCGGGAACGTGACGCCCGGCGGACGGCACATCCACCACGTCGTGTTCGGGCTCGTGCTCATGTGCGTCGGCGGCGTGGGCGGACTGGCCCTCACGGACGACTCGTCCGGGTGGGCGGCCGCCGCCGCGGCGGTGTTCGGGGCGGGCACCGCACTCGTCCTCGACGAGTTCGCCCTGGTCCTGCACCTCCAGGACGTCTACTGGAGCGAGCAGGGCCGGCTGTCGGTCGAGGTCGTCTTCATCATGATCGCGCTCTGCGGGCTGATGCTGCTGGGCCTGCGGCCCCTCGGCGTGGACGACGCCGCCGGGGACGGGGTGTGGGGCGTCGCGGGCGTCCTGCTGTTCAACCTGTGCGTCGCGGTGATCGCCCTCCTCAAGGGCAAGGTCTGGACGGGCGTCATCGGCCTGTTCATCGGGCTCGTCGCGATCGTCGGCGCGATCCGGCTGGCCCGGCCGGACTCGCCGTGGGCCCGGCGCCGCTACGCGGAGGGGTCCCGCAAGGAGCGGCGGGCGCGGACGAGGGAGCGCCGGTACCGCCTCCCCGTCCAGCGCCTCGGGGACCGGCTGAGCGATCTGATCGCCGGACGTCCGTCCATCAAGTCGTAGGGAGCGGCGGGCGCCGGGTTGACGCGGCCCGGCGGACGCGGACGGTCACCGTTGCGGGATCGACCCGCAAACCGACAAACAAGAACAGGAGAGACACGCGATGATGCCCGACCAAGACAGGTTGAACATCACCGGCCCGTCGCCGGTGGACGTGCTCACCAGGAAGTTCAAGGACGCGATCGCCGCCGCCTTCGGGCAGGAGCACTGGAGGACGGACCCCGTCATCCGGCGGGGCAAGCAGGCCGATCTGCAGGCCAACGTCGCCCTGATGCTGGCCAAGAACCTGAACCTCGACTCCCGGGTCGTGGCGCAGGAGATCGTGGACCATCTCGACGTCGGTGACGTCGTGTCCGAGGTCCGGATCAGCGGGCCCGGCTTCATCAACCTGACGCTGAGCGACGAGTGGATCACGGCACAGCTCCGGCGGATCTCGGCCGACGAGCGCCTGCGGGTGCTGTCGGCCCTGAGGCCGGAGCGGATCGTGGTGGAGTACTCCTCGCCCAACGTCGCGAAGGTGATGCACGTCGGCCACCTGCGGACGACGATCGTGGGCGACGCCGTCGCCCGCATCCTGGAGTTCCTGGGGCACGAGGTGATCCGGGACAACCACATCGGTGACTGGGGCACGCCGTTCGGCATGCTCATCGAGCACCTCCTCGACTTCGAGGGGGGCACCGATGCCGGGCTCGACGCGTTCGTGAGCGACACGGGCGCCTTCTACAAGGCGGCCAACGCGAAGTTCGTGTCGGACGAGGAGTTCGCCGGACGGTCGCGGCGGCGGCTCGTCGCCCTCCAGCGGGGCGACGACGAGACGCTGCGGTACTGGCAGCTCCTCGTGGACGTCTCCTTGCGTTCCTACAACGCGTTGTACGAGCGGCTCGGCGTCAGGCTGACCGCCGACGACGCCAAGGGGGAGAGCTTCTACAACGGGCTCCTCCCCGAGATCGTCGACGAGCTGGAGCAGCGCCGCCTCGCGGTGCCCAGCGAGGGCGCCCTGTGCGTCTTCCTGCCGGACTTCAAGGGCAGGGACGGCGAGGACAAGGCGGTCATCGTCCGCAAGAGCGATGGCGGGTACAACTACACCACCACCGATCTCGCCACGATCGTCTACCGGGTCGCCGTCCTGCGCGCCGACCGGGTGGTCTACGTGGTGGGCGATGAGCAGACGGAGCACTTCGAGCTGCTGTTCGCCGTCGCGGAGAAGGCGGACTTCCTGCTCAGGGGTACCGTGCTCGAACACGCCAAGATCGGCATGGTGACCGACCCCGCGACCGGCGGCAAGCTGAAGAGCCGGTCCGGCGACGCGGTCCCGCTGTCCGCACTGCTGGACGGCGCGTACGAGCGGGCCGCGGCGAAGTTCGACGAGAGCGGTCGCGGCGAGCGGTTCGACGCCGCGACCCGTGCCGCGATCATCCGCGACGTCGCCGTGGGCGCGGTGAAGTTCGCCGACCTGCTGGTCGCGCGGAGCAGCAAGTATCCGTTCGACCTCGAACGGATGATCGCGTTCACCGGCAGGTCCGCCGGCTTCGTGCAGTACGCCGGCGTCCGGATGAAGTCCGTCCTGCGCAAGGCCGGGCTGACGCCGGAGTCGGCCACGGGCCCGATCGTGATCGGGACCGAGGAGGAGCGGAACCTGGCGCTGCACCTGCTGGACTTCGGCGTCACGCTGGAGGAGGCGGGCGCGGCGGCGGCGCCGCACCTGGTGGCGGAGTACCTCTACGGCCTCGCCACCCGCTACACGGCCTTCTACGAGGCCTGCCCGGTGCTCAAGGAGGGCGTCGACGAGGAGACCAGGGCGTCCCGGCTGGCCCTGTGCGCGGTCACGCTGCGCACGCTGGTCACCGGCCTGGAGCTCCTCGGCGTTCCCTCACCCGACCGGATGTGAGGGACGCGTTCTGATCATTGAGCGTGTCCGTCCGGCGCCCGGCGCCGGGCGGACACGACGACGGGGAGGCCCGCCGGGCCTCCCCGAGCAGTCGGCGGGCCGCACCCCGCGCCGGTCGCTTCCGAGCGACCGGCGCCGGGCGTGCGGCCCGTTCTTCTTCGGGACGGCGGGGCGGCGGCCGCTCCCGCGACCCTTGACGACCAAGCGCTCGCTTGACTCCGGATGCGGCGGAACGGCACGGTGATGGTCCCCGACACGCGAGGAGCACCATGGCGCCGCTGGACGGACTGCGCGTCCTCGACCTGACGATGTGGCGGCCCGGGCCGTACGCGACGCAGCTGCTCGCCCAGCTCGGCGCCGACGTGATCAAGGTGGAGCCGCCCGGCGGGGAGCCGATGCGGATGTTCCGCGACCACTTCGACGTCCTCAACCGGCACAAGCGCGGCATGGTGCTCGACCTCAAGTCCGAGGACGGGCTCGCGGCGCTCAGGGAACTGGCCGCGGACGCCGAGGTCTTCGTCGAGGGGTTCAGGCCGGGCGTCGCCGAGCGGCTGGGCGTGGGCCACCGGACCCTCAGGGCGCTGAACCCGCGGCTCGTCTACTGCTCCATCTCCGGATACGGCGCGGAGGGCCCGCTCAGGGACGTTCCGGGACACGACATCAACTACCGCGCCCACGCGGCCGCGCTGCCCCCCGACGCCGTGTCGCCGGAGGCCGACGAGCTTCCCCTCGCGGACATGGCGGCCGCGACGACCGCCGCCTTCGCGATCACGGCCGCCTGCCTCAAGGCCCGCGAGACGGGGGTCGGCGACCGCATCGACCTCGGCATGGCGGACGTCCTGGCGCACTGGGTCGGCACCGTTCCGGCGGCGACCCGCCGGTCGGGCGCGGGGCCGGTGCCGGGCTACGGCGTCTACCCGACCAGGGACGGCCAGAAGATCACCCTCGGCGTCGTGTCCGAGGAGAAGCTCTGGGCGGCGACCTGCCGCGCGCTCGGCATCGGCGAGCACGCCGCCGTCCCGTTCGCCGAGCGGCTCCAGCGGATCCGCGAGCTGGACGGCGCGGTCGCCTCCGCGGTCGCCGGGCTCACCCGGGAGGAGGCCGTCGAGCGACTGGCGCGGGCGGGGGCCCCGGTGGCGCCCCTGCTGTCCCGCGCCGAGATGCTCGAACTCGACCACTTCAGGGCGCGCAGGGTCCAGGACGAGGGACCGGTGCGGACGGCCGTCCACCCGCCGCTCCCGCGGGGAGCGGTTCCGGAGCTGGACGAGCACCGGGGCCAGGGCTGGCGTCTCACGGAGTGATATACGGGTGGGATTGTCCGATCCCTTTGGCATGCTTGTGACGTGAACGCGCGTGCGATGAGTCCCGTCCTGGTCGGCAGGTCGGCCGAACTGCGGCAGCTGCGGGACGCCCTCGCCGCCGCGCCGGGCGCCGTGCTGCTCGGCGGCGACGCGGGCCTCGGCAAGACCCGCCTGGTCAGGGAGTTCAGCCGGGAGGCCGACGCCAGGACGCTGGTCGGCGGCTGCCTGGAGCTCGGTTCCGACGGCCTTCCCTTCGCGCCGTTCACCACGATCCTGCGCGGGCTCGTCCGCGACATCGGCGTCGACGGCGTCGCCGGGCTCGTCCCGCGCGGCGACACCGGCGCCCTGGCCCGGCTGCTGCCCGAGTTCGGGGAGCCGGAGAGCGACGCCGCGTCCGGCGAGGAGCGCGCCCGGCTGTTCGAGGTCGTGCTGACGCTGCTGGAGCGGCTCGCCGAGCGCGGCCCGGTCGTGCTCGTCATCGAGGACGCCCACTGGGCGGACCGGTCCACCCGCGACCTGCTGGCCTTCCTGATCCGCAATCTCGGCTCGGCGCCGCTGCTGATCGTCATGACCTACCGGTCGGACGAGCTGCACCGCACCCATCCGCTGCGCCAGCTGCTCGCCGGGCTGGAGCGGCTCGAACGCGTCCGCCGGACGGAGATCGGCCGGCTGGCCCGCGCCGACGTCGCCGCGCTCGTCACCGAGCTGCTCGGCCACATCCCGCCGCCCGGCCTCGTCGAGCGGATCGAGGCCCGCAGCGAGGGCAACCCCCTGTTCATCGAGGCGCTGCTCGACGACGACGGCACGCTGGCCTGCGAGCTGCCCGAGTCGCTGCGCGACCTGCTGCTGGCGGGCGTCCAGCGGCTCCCCGAGGAGACGCAGGACGTCCTGCGGGACGCCAGCGGCGGCAGCACCCGCATCGAGCACGCGCTGCTGGCCGCGGTGTCCCGGCTCGACGACGCCGCGCTGACCCGCGTCCTGCGGCCCGCCGTCGCCGCCAACGTCCTGGTCGTGGACGGCGACGGCTACGCGTTCCGGCACGCCCTGATCCGCGAGGCCGTCCACGACGACCTGCTGCCGGGCGAGTACACGCGCCTGCACACCCGCTACGCCGAGGCCCTGGAGAAGGACCCCGGGCTCGTCCCGGCCCGGCGGCTCTGGGTCGAGCTGAGCTACCACTGGACGCAGGCCCACGACAGCACGTGGGCGCTGGTCGCGTCCTGGCGCGCGGCGCGCGAGGCCCGCAAGGCGGTCGCCTACGCCGAGTGCCTGGCGATGCTCGAACGCGTGCTCCAGCTGTGGGACAAGGTCCCCGACGCGGCGGAGCGCATCGGCGCCGACCACGTCTCGGTCCTGGAGGACGCCGCGAACGCCGCCGACCTGGCCGGCGAGTTCGACCGCGGCATCAAGCTCACGACCGCCGCGCTGAAGGAGGTCGAGGCCGCCGACGGCGAGCGCGACACCGCCCGCTGGGCGGCGCTGCTCGAACAGCGCGGCCGCATGCTCTACCACGTGGCGCGCCCCGGCTTCGTCGAGGACCTGCGCGCCGCGGTGGACGCGCTGCCGGCCGACCCGCCGACCATCCTGCGCGCCCGGGCCCTGTCCACGCTCGGCAACTACGTGCGCATCACCACCTCCATCGAGGCGGCCCGCGAGGCGGCGCTGGAGTCCCTGTCCATCGCGCGCGCCCTCGGCGACCCCGTCGCGGAGACCGAGGCGCTCATCACGCTGTTCTGCGCCGACATCGACTACGACGACGAGACGCGCCTCGCCGAGGTCGGGGAGAGCGCCGAGCGCAGCGGCAACCACCGGGTGCTGCTCCGCTACTACGTGATCAGGTCGCACTTCCTGGAGGGCTCCGGACGGCACGAGGAGGCCGCCGCCGTCGCCGGGCACGGCGCGGAGCTGGCCCGCCAGTACGGCGTGGGCCGCACGCAGGGAACGTTTCTGTCCATCAATGAGGCCGAGCCGCTGGTCTCGCTCGGCCGGTGGGACGAGGCCCTGGCCGTGATGAACCACGCCCTGGAGCAGGACCCCGCCATCACGACCCGCACCTCGCTGCTCGTCCTGTCCGGCTGGGTGGCGCTCGTGCGCGGCGACATCGCGACGGCCAAGGCGCGGCTGGCGAGGTCGCGCGAGATCATGAAGCTCAAGCTGAAGTGGATGAAGACGCAGGACTACTTCAGCACCCTCTGGCTGGAGGCGAACATCGCCTTCGCCGAGGGACGCCCCGAGGCCGCGCTGGCGGCGCTGGAGCCCGTCCTGCAGCACACCGGCATGCCGGACGACGCCCGCTACACCTGGCCCGCGCTCGTCGTGGGCGCGGCGGCCTGCGGCGAGATCGGCGCCACCGCCGAGGAGCGTCTGCGCCGCCTGGAGGAGCGCGCCGCCGCCCTCGGGACGAGCGGCCCGCTCCAGCACGCGCACTGCCTCACGTTCGCCGCCGAACTGTCCCGGGCGCGCGGCATCCTCGACCGGGCCGCCTGGGAGGAGGCCGCGGCCGCGTGGGAGGCCCTCGGCAACCCCTACTACCGGGCGCGGGCCCTGGCCCGCGCGGCGGAGGCCGCGCTCGCGGCCGGGGACCACGAGGCCGCCGCGTCGGTCCTGCACACCGCCGCGCTGATCACCGACGCGCTGGGCGCCCGGCCCCTCGCGGAGAGGGTCGCCGACCTGCTGCGCCGCACCCGGATGCCGCGGCGCGGCGACGCCGCCGCGCCGCTCGGGCTGACGCCCCGCGAGTTCGAGGTGCTGCGCCTGGTCGCCGAGGGCCGCAGCAACCGCGACATCGCCGAGGCGCTGTTCATCTCGGTGAAGACGGCCAGCGTCCACGTGTCGAACATCCTCGGCAAGCTGGAGGTGGCGAGCCGCGGCGAGGCCGCCGCGACCGCGCACCGGCTGGCCCTGTTCGCCACCCCGAAGGTCGGCGCCTGAGCGGGCGCCCGCCCGCCTGATTCACGGCGGGGAATCTCCCCTCCCGGGATTCCCCACCGCGAACCGTCGGACCACACGGGAACTTTCGTGGCTGGCCTTTCGGGGACGCGGCCCACGGAAGCAGGCGGTGCTTCTCCGCCCGGAGAGGCGGACCGGGACCCCGTCCGGCCACTGCACAGTCTTGCGGTCCCGGGCCCGGACGGCGATGCGAGACATACCGTTTCGGCGTCAAGAAAAAAGCGACGGGGACGGGCCACCGGTGGTGACCCGTCCCCGTCCGCGCGCGGAACGCGGCGCTAGCGCGGGACGCGCGCGACGCAGAAGACCGTCTGGCCGAACGGCGGCTTGACGAAGCGCTCGATGGTGCGGGTGAGCGGCACGACCGTCCGGTCGTAGATCTTGACGAGCTTCGGGTCGGGGTAGCCGGCGCCGCCGCGGCGGACCGCGAACCACCAGGCGATCCCGCCCAGGAAGTTGATCGGCTTGAGCACCTCGGGGACGAGCCCGGCCTCCCGGACCGACGCCTCGAGCGTGGCCGGCGTGTACCGGGTGACGTGCCCGACCTTGCGGTCGAAGTCGCCGTAGAGCTGCATGTAGCCGGGCACCCAGATGACGATGCGGCCGCCCGGCTCGGTGACGGCGGCGAGGTCGCGCAGCGCCTGCACGTCGTCCTTGATGTGCTCCAGCACGTTCATCATCACGACGGTGTCGACCTTGCGCCGGATCTTGATGTCGGCGGGCAGGGCCAGGTCGATGACCTCGACGTCGTCGTTGCCTTCGTGGCGCTTGCGCAGCTCGCCGACGCAGTACGGGTCGTTGTCGCTGACGACGAGGTAGTCCAGGCGCCCGGCGAACTGCTCGGAGAAGTGCCCGAGGCCGGAGCCCACCTCCAGCATGGAGCGGCCGACGTGCGGGGCCACGGTCTGGTACTCGTACTCGCGGTAGTTGCGGGCCTCGTCCCCGCCCAGGTGGTTCTCCAGCGCGCCCTCTCCGGCGGCGGGCTGGACGACGTCCCCGTCAGGGGCGGGCCCGGCGGCCGTTCCGGCCTTCTTCGGACCGCTGCCGAGGAGGCTGAGGAGGGTGCCTGCGATGGACTTCTTCTGACCAGATGACTGCATTACTTCCCGCTCGCTGGGTGCGTTGGCGTTCGGCTTCTCGCTCGCCGGACCGTTCCCCCGCCCCCTCGGGACGGTTCGATCTCTGGCGCGAAGGTCGGGTCAGTCTACTCCCGCGCCGAAGCCGGACGCCCCGCGACGGCGGGACGCCCTCCCGAGGCCGCGATCCGCCGGGCGTGTCGCGGCCGATCCCCCCCCGCCGGGTCAGCCGATCGTCCGGTGCACGTCCTCCCGCTCGCTCGGGCCCGGCTCGGACGGCGCGATCCACGGCCCCGGGATGGACGGGTCCAGGACGCCCTCCTCCACCCAGGCGAAGTCCCCGGCGAGGACGGCCCGCGCCAGCTTCACGTCCATCGCGTCGGTGTTGCGCCACAGCCCGTCGAACAGCTCCTCGACGCGGACGCGCGCCTGCCGGCAGAAGGCGTCGGCGAGCAGCAGGGCGGATCTGCCCGGCGCCGTGGCCGGCCCCGTGCCGTTCGCGCCCATGCTGCCGAGCGGCCCCTGGTCGGACGCGTCGGCGGTCGCGCGGACGCAGACCGCGCTCATCGCGAACAGCTCGGCGCCGATGTCGACCATGCGGCCGAGGAACCCCTGCCGGTACTCCAGGCCGCCCTGCCAGCGTCCCGCCGCGTAGAAGGTCGACCGGGCCAGCTTGCGGGACGCCCGCTCGACGTACCGCAGGTGCCGGGCCAGCGGGCCGAACTCGGCGTAGGCGTTCGGCCGGTGCCCGGCGCCGGTGACGAGCGTCGGCAGCCAGCGCGCGTAGAACCCGCCCGCCTTCGCCGCGGCCCGCGCCTTGCGCCCGGCGGAGGCGTCCGGGTCGATGATGTCCCCGGCCACCGACAGGTGCGCGTCGACGGCCTCGCGGGCGATCAGCAGATGCATGATCTCGCTGGAGCCCTCGAAGATCCGGTTGATGCGCAGGTCGCGGAGCAGCTGCTCGGCGGGCACGCCCCGCTCGCCGCGCGCCGCGAGCGACTCGGCCGTCTCGTAGCCGCGCCCGCCGCGCAGCTGCACCAGCTCGTCGGCCACGCGGCACGCCATCTCCGACGACCACAGCTTGGCCAGCGCCGCCTCGATCCGGATGTCGTTCCGCTCGTCGTCGGCGAGCTGCCCGGACAGGTCGAGCATCGCCTCCATCGCGTACGCGGTCGCCGCGATGAAGGCGATCTTGGTGGCGACGGCCTCGTGCTCGCCGACCGGCCGCCCCCACTGCACCCGCTCCCTGGACCACTGCCGGGCGACCCCGGCGGCCCACTTGCCGCCCGCCGCGCAGATGGCGGGCAGCGACAGCCGCCCGGTGTTGAGCGTGGTCAGCGCGATCTTCAGGCCCGCGCCCTCCGCGCCGATCAGGTTCGCCTTCGGGACCCGCACGTCGTGGAAGCGCGTGACGCCGTTCTCGATGCCGCGCAGCCCCATGAACGCGTTGCGGTTCTCGACGGTGATGCCGGGCGTGGCCATGTCCACGATGAACGCGGAGATGCCGCCGCGGTGCCCGTCCGACTTCGGCACGCGCGCCATCACCACGACGAGGTCGGCGACGACGCCGTTGGTCGTCCACAGCTTGACCCCGTTGAGGACGTAGTCGTCCCCGTCGGGGACGGCCGTGGCGCGCAGCCGCGCCGGGTCGGAGCCGACGTCGGGCTCGGTGAGCAGGAACGCGCTGACCTCCCGGGCACAGCGCGGCAGCCAGGCGTCCTTCTGCTCGGGCGTCCCGAACATCTTGACCGGCTGCGGGACGCCGATCGACTGGTGCGCCGACAGCAGCGCCCCGAGGGCCGGGCTGACCGACCCCGCCACCATCAGCGCGCGGCCGTAGTAGAGCTGGCTGAGCCCGAGCCCCCCGTACTTCTCGGGGATCTTCATGCCGAGCGCGCCGAGGTCGCGCAGGCCCCGCACGACCTCGTCGGGGATGCGCGCCTCCCGCTCGATTCGCGCCGGGTCGACCTCGGCGGCGCAGAACGCGGCGAGCTTGGCGAGGAACCCCTCGCCCTTCGCCCGCTGCTCCGGCGACGGGCGGGGGTGCGGATGGATCAGGTCGAGGCGCAGGTCGCCGAGGAACAGCTGCTTGCCGAAGCTCGGCAGCCGCCACTCGGACTCCCGGGCCTCCTCGGCCACCTTGCGGGCCGTCCGCTCGTCGACGTGCTCGTGGGTTCGCTGGCTCATGTGATCGAAGTTTCCACTGGTCGGAAGCGGAAACCCCGGCCGGCTCACCCGGTCGCCATGTCCTCGAACATGTCGCGCAGGATGAGGAGCCCCTTGGTCAGGGTCTCCCGGTCCGTGGCGAACGACAGCCGGACCGAGCCCTCACCGCCGAACTCGCTTCCCGGGCGGACCGCCACCCCCCGCTCGCGGGCGTTCGCGGCCACCTGCACGGACGTCAGCCGCGAGTCGTGCCCGACGAACGCGTAGAACGTGCCGTCGGGGGCCCGCAGCCGGGTGCCGGGCACGCCGTCGAGCAGCCGCATCACCAGCTCGCGCCGCCCCCGGTACTCGTCCAGCATCCGCCGGACGGGCTCCTGGGGTCCGGTGAGAGCCGCCAGCGCCGCGTGCTGCACCGCGGTGTTGAGGGGACCGGCCATGCGGGTGTGCACCACCGCGGCCGCGGCGACCACGTCGGGCGGGGCGACCAGGTATCCGATGCGCCAGCCCGTCATCGCGTACGTCTTGGAGAACGTCTGGACGTACAGCACCCGCTCGGCGAGGCCGGGGATGTCCAGGACGGAGGTGAACCGCCGGGGGTCGTAGACGATCTCGTCGTACGCCTCGTCGGCCAGGACCAGCAGGCCGTGCCGCTCGGCGATGTCCCGCAGCCCCTCCAGCTCCTCCGCCGAGTACACGACGCCGGTCGGGTTGCACGGGTTGCAGATCGCGACCATCCGGGCGCCGGGAGCGGCCGCGGCCACCGCGTCCAGGTCCAGGTGCAGGTCGTCGCGCTGCGGCACGAGGACGGGCTCGCCCCCGGCCATCCGCACCAGGTCGGCGTAGAGGGAGTAGGTCGGGACGGGGATGACGACCCGGTCGCCGGGGTCGACGCAGGCGAGGATCGTCGCGGCCAGGGCTCCGCTGCCGCCGTGGGTGACGAGGACCTGGTCCGCCGCCCGCCCCGGCCTGCCGGGGCCGCCGGCCTGCCGGGCCAGGGCCTCCCGGAGGTCGGGGGCGCCGCTCCAGGCGGCGTAGTGGGTGGCGCCCGCCTCGACCGCGGCGGCGTGCGCCGCGCGGATGTGTTCGGGGGTCGCGAAGTCCGGCTCGCCCGACGCCAGGGAGATCACGTCCGCCGGCGGGCGGGTGGAGGGCCGCAGGGAGTGCCGGAGGACCTCCCGCACGCGGTCCGACGGGGTGAATGCGGTCACGGGCGCTCCTGCTGGCTCGTCGCTGATGTTTCCGGTGAGGTGGGGGAGAGGTCGCCGTAGACGTCGGGCCGCCGCTCGCGGGCGACGTCCACGACGCGGCGGGCGTCGGCCAGAGGCCGGCGGTGGAGGCGGGCGCGGACGACGGGATCCCGCGGACCGTGGTCGCCGGTGAGGATCTGGCCGGTGGGCCCGGCGACCAGGCTGCGGCCGGCGAAGTCCGCGCCGTGCTCGCTGCCCAGACGGTTGGCGAGCACGTAGTACGCGGTGCTCTCCCACGCGCGCGTCACCGCGCGGTGGGCGAGGATGTCCTCGGGGACGCCCGGGTCGGGGGCGTAGGCGAAGACGCAGACCAGGATCTCGGCCCCGGCCACGACCTGCCGGCGCGTGGCCTCGGGGAACCGCGAGTCGTGGCAGACCGACAGCCCGACGCGGCCGAGGCCGGTGTCCAGGACGTCGAACCGGTGCCCGGAGCCGAAGTACTTCGGCTCCTGGTCCCACAGGTGCACCTTGCGGTGCGCGCCGATCGTCTCGCCGTCCGGGCCGATGAGGAGGAGCGTGTTGTACAGCTCCTCGCCGCCCCCGCGTTCGGCCAGGCCGACGATGACGTGGGTTCCGGTCTCGCGTGCCGCGCGGCCGAGCGCCTCGGTGGTGCGGCCGGGGATGGTGTCGGCGGCGGCGGCCAGCCGGCGCCGGAAGTCGTCGCCGCCGTCCGGCGGGAGGTAGCCGGTGGTGGCCAGCTCGGGGAAGACGACGAGGTCGGTGGGCCGGCCGGCCGCCTCCGCCCGCACGGCGGCGGCCATGGCCTCGAGGTTGCCGGCCAGGTCGAGCGGCCGCGGATCGAACTGGACGATCGCGACGTCGACGTGGTCCTTCATGCCGTGCCGCCTTTCACAGGATCGTCGAGAGGAACCCGCGGGTCCTCTCGTGCAGGGGGTCGGCGATCACGTCGCGCGCGGGGCCGACCTCGACGACGCGGCCCTGGTCCATGAAGACGAGGCTGTCGCCGGCCTCGCGGGCGAACCCGGTCTCGTGGGTGACGACGATCATCGTCATGCCGGTGCGGGCGAGGTCCCGGATCACCGCGAGGACCTCGCCGACGAGTTCGGGGTCCAGCGCGGAGGTGGGTTCGTCGAACAGCATCACCTTGGGGTCCATCGCGAGGGCGCGGGCGATCGCCACGCGCTGCTGCTGCCCTCCCGAGAGCTGCCGGGGATAGCTGCCGGCCTTGTTGGCGAGCCCCACGTCGGCGAGGAGCTTCCTGCCGGTGGCCTCTGCTTCGCCCTGCCTGACCCCCTTCACCCGGATCTGGGCGGCGGTGACGTTCTCCAGCACGGTCATGTGCGGGAAGAGGTTGAAGTGCTGGAAGACCATGCCGATCTGGGACCGCTGGCGGCAGACCTCCCTGCCGCCGAGGTGCTGGAGGCGTCCGCCCCTCCCCTCGCGGTAGCCGACGAGTTCCCCGTCGACCCGGATGCGTCCGGCGTCGATCGTCTCCAGGTTGTGGATGCAGCGCAGGAAGGTGCTCTTCCCGGACCCGGACGGTCCCATCACGCAGACCGTCTCGCCGCGCTCGACCGTCAGCGACACGCCGTTGAGGACCGGCGTGGCGCCGTAGGACTTGTGCACGTTGTCGGCGTGCACCATCGGTTGCTCCATGGCGGCCCTCCTCCTAGATCTTCCGCAGAATGGGCATGCGCCGCTTGAGGGCGGCGAAGCGGTCGACGCCGTCGTCGAGGTGACCGCGTGAGAAGTACCGCTCCACGTAGCGCTGGCCGATCGACAGGACGGTGACGAGGACGAGGTACCAGATCGAGGCGACGATGAGCAGGGGGATCGTGCCGAACGTGCGGTTGTAGATGGTCTGGGCGGAGTGCAGGAGCTCGGGCACCGCGATGACGCTCGCGAGGGCCGAGTACTTGAGCATGGCGATGATCTGGTTGCCGGTGGGCGGGACGATCGCCCGCATCGCCTGCGGGAGCACGATGCGCCGGACGACCTGGACGGGGGTGAAGCCGAGCGCCTTGGCGGCGACGGTCTGCCCCCGGTCGACCGAGAGGATGCCCGCGCGGACGATCTCGGCGTAGTACGCCGCCTCGTTGAGGCTCAGCCCGATCACGGCCGCGGTGAAGGACGTCATCACCCGGTTGCTGTCGACGGCGGCGAACTCCGGTCCCCCGAAGGGGACGCCCAGCTTGAAGTGCGGGTAGAGCGTCGCGATGTTGTACCAGAAGATCAGCTGGACCAGCACGGGCGTGCCGCGGAAGAACCAGACGTAGGCGCTCGAGGCGAGGTAGGCCGCCGAGTTGTTCGACAGGCGCATCACGCCGAGGACGATCCCCAGCGCGATGGCGATGAGCATCGACAGGGCGACGAGCTGCGCCGTGACGGCGGTGCCCTTGAGGATCTCGGGGGCGAAGAGGTACTCGCCGACGACGTCCCATTCGAATCCGGGATTGGTGAACAGGGCGTGGGTCAGCCACACCGCCACGAAGGCCACGAGGAGCCACGCGATCCAGTTGCCCGGTTCCCGGGCGCGGCCGGCCTCGACCGGCGTCGCCTCGCTCGGATCGGGGTGCGGGACGACCTCGTGGGCGCGGGGGCGGTTCGGCCGCCCCCCGCCGGAGGCGGCCGGCCGCGCGACGTCAGGACCCGGTTTCATTGCGGATCTCGCTCGTCTTGAGGGCCTGGTCGGTGACCTTCCACCTTTCGAGGATCTTCTGGTACGTGCCGTCGTTCATCAGGGACAGCAGCGCCGCCTGCACGGCCTTCCCGACTTCGGGCTGCTTCTTGGAGTACGCGATCCCCGAGAGGGTGCGGGACCCGGGGATCGTCTCCTTGCCCATCACCAGGCCGTTGCCCGAGGTGGCCGCCACGTACTCGCCCACCGCGCGGTTGGTGAGGAAGACGCCGCGCTTGTTGCCCACGGCGAGGATCGTGGCCGCGCTCTTGTCGAAGACGTGGATCGTCATCTTGGGCTTGCCCTTGGCGACGCATTCCTTCTCGGAGTACTGCCGCGTGAAGTCGAGGGGCCCGGTCCCCTGGGTGCCCACGAACGTCTTCCCGCACATGTCGGCGGGGGTGACCTGGGGGGAGTAGTCCTTGTGCTGGATGATCCCCAGCGTGTTCTGGATGTAGTCGACGAAGTTCACCGCCCGGAGCCGTTCGGGCGTGGTGACGAGCTGGCTGACCGCCACGTCGTAGCGGCCGTTCTGCACGCTGGGGATGATGGTGTCGGCGCCGAGGTCGGCGATGCTGGTCTTCAGGCCGAGCTTCCTGCCGATCGCCTGGACCATGAGGACGTCGATGCCCGTGGTCTGCCCGCTGTCGTCCTTGTAGGAGAACGGCGGCCAGTCGAGCTCGCTCGCCACCTTCAGGGTGCCGGACTTCCTCAGCGCCTCCGGCAGTTCGGCCTGCGCCTTCTTGTCGACGGCGATCGCGTCGATCTTGAGGGCCGCCCCGGTGTCGGGTCCCTTTCCGTCCTCGGCGGAGGTGACCCCGCAGGCCGTCAGGGCCACCGCCGCCGAGGCGGCCAGGAGCAGCGCGCGGTCACGTCGAGAGTGTCGCAGTACGTTCATGGGGTCCTCGTTCGGGTCGTGCCGTGTCCTTGGGGCCCGCCGTAGGTGGACGGCTCGGGCGTGGTCCAGCCGTCCAGCAGGGACGGGTCGAGGTCGAAGATCTCGATGTGCAGGGGGCGGCAGTGCTCGGTGGTGTCCTGCGCGCCCGGTCCCCAGCGGGGCTGGGAGAGGTCGCCGCCGCGGCAGTTCGACAGCGCGCACAGCAGCGGGATCTCGGCGAGGAACTCGATGTGGTCGCCGGGCTTCGCGGGGGACGCCGCGGTGTAGTACTTGCCGTCGACCAGCCCCGTCAGCTGGAAGACGTTCAGGACGTCGTGCACGTCCATCTCGCCCAGCCCGAACGGCTCGACGGCGGAGACGAGGTTCGTGTGGCAGTGGTCGTCCACGTCCTCGCCGGTCAGCAGCTTCTTCATGTGCGGGTCGCAGCGGGAGCCGAGCAGGTCGTGGCAGCCGCCGCCGTACTCGTCGACGCCGTAGGCGACGCTGTCTCCGGTGATCGTCAGCATCGGCCGCAGGTAGGGCAGGCAGGACCACAGGCGGTCGCCGGTCGTGACGTGCGTGCCCTGGATCTGCCGGGTGCGCGCGGCCCAGAACCGCTCGCGCGGGTTGTCCGCGTTGAAGAAGTTGAAGTCGCCGACCTGCGGGCCTTCGGGCGTCGACACCCGGCAGACCTGGCCCGCCTCGACGCGCCACGCCTTCCCCGTGCGGATGGGGAGGGTGAACTCCTCGACGAGGGTGCGGCGGTCGGTCGCCTCGCCGATCGCCTCGTACATCGCGGTGTCGGTGTACTTGCTCGGCAGGATGCCGGCCGGATAGATCGGCTCGGGGCGCTGAGAGGTGGTCATTCGCCGTCTCCGCTCGTGATGGTCATGACGAGATTGCCCATGTCGTCGACCCGGACGGATCCGGAGGGGCCGACGACGACCGTCGACTCCGTCTCCTCGATCAGCGCGGGCCCGGCGACGGTGCTGCCCGGGGCGAGGTCGACGCGGCGGTACACCGGCGTGTCGGTGTAGTCGCCGACTTCCGCGAAGTACGCGGGGCGGGTGCCGAGGGGGGCCGCGGAGTGCGCGGCGGCGCCGGTGGCGAGTTCCACGGTCCTCACCACGGGCGAGGAGAGCGCGCGCAGCCGCCAGGAGATGACCTGGGCGGGCATGCCCTTGAGGACCCGGTCGAACCGGGCGCGGTACTCGGTCTCGAAGGCTTCGACCAGGCCGGCCGTGTCGTGGTCGCGGACGACGTCGAGCGGGATCGGCACCGTCAGCTCGTATCCCTGGCCCACGTACCGCATGTCGGCCGCGGCCTCCAGCCTGACGTCCGCGGGGTCGACGTCCGCCTCGTCGAGCTGTGCCCGCGCCTGGCTCTCCAGTTCCTTCAGGACGGCGTCCACGGCGTTCCAGTCCGGCTCGTCGAGAGGGACGACCAGCGACGTCGTGCACTCGACGGCGCGGGGCGCCACCAGCATGCCGATCGCGGACGCGACGCCGGCCCCGCGCGGGAAGACGACCTCGCCGATGTGGAGGAGGCGGGCGACGTCGTAGGCGTGCACGGGCCCGGCCCCGCCGAAGGCGACCATCCGGTAGCGGCGCGGGTCGCGCCCCTGCTCGGAGATGTAGAGGCGGGCCGCGGTCGCCATGGCGTTGTTGACGACGTCGGCGATGCCGGCGGCCGTGGTGCGCCTGTCGGTGCGCAGGCGGGCGGCCAGCAGGTCCAGGGCCCGTCCCGCGGCGGCGGTGTCCAGCGTCATGGCGCCGCCGAGGAAGCTGTCCGGCGCCAGGTAGCCGAGCTCCAGGTCCGCGTCGGTGACGGTGGGCTCGGTGCCGCCCTTGCCGTAGCAGGCGGGGCCGGGGACGGCGCCGGAGCTGCGCGGGCCGACCTTGAGCAGCCCGAGGTCGTCGACCCACGCGACGCTGCCGCCGCCGGCGCCGATCTCGATGAGGTCGACGGTCGGCACCCGGACGGGGAACCCGCTGCCCCGCTTGAAGCGGTGGGCGCGGGCCACCTCCATCAGGTGGGTGCGCGCGGGCGCGCCGTCGTGGACCAGGGAGACCTTCGCGGTCGTGCCGCCCATGTCGAACGCGACGACGTCCTCGAAGCCGCAGGTCGTCGCCATGTGGGCGGCGGCCATGGCGCCGGCGGCCGGTCCGGACTCGACCAGGGCGATCGGGCGCTCGGAGGCGGCGCGGGCCGTGGTGATGCCGCCGTCCGACAGCATGATCATCGGTGGGGTGCCGAGCCGGTCGGCGAGCCGCCGCAGGTACCGGGTGGCCAGCGGCTGCACGAAGGCGTTGGCGGCCGCGGTCGAGAACCGCTCGTACTCCCGGATCTCGGGCGCCACGTCGGCGGAGGCGCAGACGGTGAGCTCGGGGAACGCCTCGCGCAGGATCTCGACCGCGCGCCGCTCGTGCACCCCGTTGCGGTAGGAGTTGATGAACCCGACGGCGACCGCCTGCACGCCCTGGTCGAGGAGCCGGCGGCCGGCCTCGCGCACCGCCTCCTCGTCGAGCGGCTCGACCTCGGAGCCGTCGGCCCCGATCCGCCCGTCCACCGTCAGCCTCAGGTGCCGGGGCACCAGCGCCTCGGCGCGGCGCAGGAAGAGGTCGAAGGTGTCGTAGCGCAGCTCGTTGGCGATCTCCAGGACGTCGCGCCACCCGGTGGTGGTGATCAGTCCGGTCGGGGCGCCGCGGCGCTCGATCAGGGCGTTGGTGACGAGGGTGGTGCCGTGCACGACGAGCGGGGCCCCGCCGAGGGCGTTCAGGCCGTCGATGATGGCGTCGGTCGGGTCGTCCGGGGTGGTGGGGAGCTTGTGCACCTCCACCACGCCGCGGACGGGGTCGTGGACGGCGATGTCGGTGAAGGTTCCGCCGACGTCGACGCCGGCGATTCTGGGTACCTGGATGTCGTTCACAGTCCGTAGACCTCCCGGGCCGCGGTCTCCGAGACGAGTCCGGCGTGGACGTCGGCCCGGACGGCGTCGCGGTCGCGCTCGGCCGGGTCGCCGTAACCGCCGCCGCCCGGATAGTCGATGTTGATCCGGTCTCCCGGACGGATCCTGCTGCGTCCCTTGAGCGGGAAGCCCTCGCCGCGGCCGTTGACCGTCACCCGGGAGGCCCCGCCCGGGTGGCCGCCGAGGATTCCCTCGGGGCGGTTGCGGACGTGTTCCACGAAGAGGGACAGCGTGCACTCGCCGGGGGCGAGCAGCTCGATCTCGACGTTCTGCCCGAGACCGCCGCGGTACTTCCCCGCTCCGCCGGAGTCGGGGAGGAGCTCCTTGCGCCGGATCCGCAGCGGGGCGGTGGCCTCCAGGGCCTCCATGGAGCCGGCCTCGATGTTCGAGGGGAAGCACGTCGTCGACAGGCCGTCGGCGACCGGGCGGGCCCCCATGCCGCCGTTGATGAACGGGATGGCGGTGAACTGCCTCCCGGACTCGTCGCGCGGGCCCGAGATCACGGCGCGCAGCGACGGCGCGCTGCCCGACTCGGCGATCACCCGGTCGGGGATGACGGGCGCCAGGGCCTTGTAGAGGGTGATGGCCAGGCAGTGGCCGACGAGCTGGCGGGCGTTGACCGGCGCGGGGTAGCGCGGGTTGAGGATCGAGCCCTCGGGGGCCGAGACGGTGATGCAGCGGTAGGAGCCCTCGGCGCGCGGGGTGTTCGGGTCGAGCACGCACTTGAGCGGGTAACAGGTGTACGCGTCGGTGTACGGCTTGACCACGTTGAGCGCCCGCGTCACCTCGGGGGAGGTGCCGGTGTAGTCGACCGTCATGGCGTCGCCCCGGACGGTGACGGCGACCTCCAGGTGGACGGCCTCCCCGTCCATCGTCCCGTCGAGGTCGTGACCGGCGCGGTAGGTCCCGTCGGGGATCGCGGCCACGGCCCGGCGCATCGACCGCTCGGAGAGCCGGCAGATCTCGCCGGAGATCTCGTCGAGGGAGTCGACGCCGGTCTCGTCGGCGAACTCGACCAGGCGCTGGGCGGCGGTTCTGCCTGCGGTGACCTGCGCCATCAGGTCCCCCACCACCTCGACCGGCATGCGCAGGTTCGCCCGCAGGATCCTCAGCAGCGTCTCGTTGAGCTCGCCCTGCTCGATGAGCAGCATCGGCGGGATGAACATGCCCTCCTCGTAGACCGAGCGGGTGTCGGCGGACCAGAGGGCGCCGCTGATGTCGGCCATGTGGGCGATGCTGCCGGTCCAGCCGAGGAGGCGGCCCTCCCGGAAGACCGGGGCGATGACCGTCACGTCGGGCAGGTGCCCGGAGGTGATCCAGGGGTTGTTCGTGCAGGCGACGTCGCCGGGACGCCACTGGTCGGCGGGGCGCCAGGCGAGCATCTCCGCGAGGGTCACGCCCATCGTCATGTTGAAGCTGGGGATGCCGATGGTGTTCTCGGCGATCGCGTTGCCGCGGGCGTCGAAGACGACGCAGGCGAAGTCGTTGGACTCCGTGACGATGGGCGAGAAGGCCGTCCGTTTCAGGGTCGTCGCGGCCTCGTCGGCGATGGCGATCAGCCGGCTCCAGAGGATCTCCAGTGTGATCGGGTCGATGCGCGCAGAGGGCGCCAGCTCCTCGTCGGCGGCGCCGATGTCGACTGCGGTCATAGCCCACTCCCTCCGTTGACCTGGGTAAAGGTGGGTGGCCCTATGGTTGGCGCGCCCCCGCCGCGCTGTCAACTATTCTGGCGAACAATTTTGTGCACCCAGATTGTTGACAATCCGTCGGGCACCTCACATGCTGAAGGCGGCCCGCCACTCGACGCGCCCCCGCCGCACCCCCGAAGCGACCTGCCGGGTCGGCGGGCGAGGAGCCCCCAGAGATGAGGTAGAGCATGTCCACACGTCCACCGGAGAGCCCGGCATCGCTCCTGGTCGTCAGCGCCCACGCCGGCGACTTCGTCTGGCGCGCGGGCGGCGCGATCGCGCTGGCCGCCGAACGGGGCGAGAGAGCCACCGTCGTCTGCCTGAGTTACGGCGAGCGCGGGGAGTCCGCCCGCGCCTGGCGCGAGGGCAGGCAGCTGGACGAGATCAAGGAGATCCGGCGCGCCGAGGCCGAGAACGCCGCGAAGGCCCTCGGCGCGGAGGTCGTCTTCCTCGACGCCGGCGACTACCCCCTGCGGGAGACCCCCGAGCTGGTCGACCGCCTCGTCCGCGTCTACCGCGACGTGGCCCCGAGCGTCGTCCTGACCCACACGCTCGCGGACCCCTACAACGGCGATCACCCGGCCGCCGCCCGCATGGCCCTGCAGGCGCGCGTGCTCGCCCAGGCGATCGGGTACGACGCGCCGGGCGACCCCCTCGGCGCCCCGCCGGTGTTCTGCTTCGAACCGCACCAGCCGGAGATGTGCGAGTTCCGTCCCGACGTCCTGCTCGACATCACGTCCACGTTCGAGCGCAAGCGCGCCGCGATGGAGTGCCTGCCCGCCCAGCAGCACATGTGGGACTACTACACCGATCTCGCCCGGCGGCGCGGCGTGCAGCTGAAGCGGAACGCCGGGCCGAACCTCGGCCTGCCCCACGCCACGATGGGCGAGGCCTACACGCGGCTCTACCCGCAGGTCACGGGGGCGCTGGCATGAGCGGCGGCCGGATCCGGGAGGAGTCGTGATGGAGAAGGTGATCGTCACCGACCCGCCGCGCGCCCCGCTGGACCGGGTCGACGCGCTGGCCGCCCACGGCGTGGCCACCGTCCACGAGGCGCTGGGCCGCGCCGGATACCTCGGGCCGGGCATCCGGCCGGTGCACCTCGGCTCGCGCATCGGCGGGACGGCCGTCACCGCGCTCTGCTGGCCCGGCGACAATCTCATGATCCACGCCGCGGTCGAGCAGTGCCGCCCCGGCGACGTCCTGGTCGTCGCGACGACCTCGCACTGCGCGGACGGCCTGTTCGGCGAGCTCTTCGCCACCGCGCTGATGAAGCGGGGGGTGCGCGGACTGGTCACCGCGACCGGGGTCCGCGACGTCGACGACCTGCACCGCATCGGCTTCCCCGTGTGGTCCGCCGCGGTCAGCGCCCAGGGCTCCGTCAAGGCCACCGCCGGATGCGTCAACACGCCCGTCGTCATCGGCGGGCAGACGATCCGCCCGGGGGACGCCGTCCTGGCCGACGACGACGGAGTGGTGTGCGTCCCCCGGACCGCGGTCGACCGGGCGCTGGCGGCGTCCCGGGCTCGCGCGGAGAAGGAGGAGGCCACACGCGCCGCCTTCCGGGAGGGCGAACTCGGTCTGGACCGGTACGGGTTGCGGGCCACGCTCGTCCGGCTCGGCGTTCGCTACGTCACCGCCCGGGAGTACGCCGCGGAGCGCGCGGCCGAGGACCGGGCGACGGGGAGCGCCCGGTGACGGCGGGAACGGCGGACGGCGGCGTGCCCTGCATGCTCCTGCGCGGGGGCACGTCCAAGGGCGCGTACTTCCTCGCCGGGGACCTTCCCGGCGACCCCGCCGAACGGGACGATCTGCTGCTGCGCGTCATGGGCGCCCCCGACCCCCGGCAGATCGACGGGCTGGGCGGGGCGACGTCCCTGACCAGCAAGGTCGCGGTCGTCTCGCGCTCCACCCGTCCCGGCGTCGACGTCGACTACCTCTTCCTCCAGGTGGGTGTGGACGAGGCCGTGGTCAGCGACCGGCAGAACTGCGGCAACCTCCTGGCCGGGGTGGGGCAGTTCGCCGTGGAGCGAGGGCTCGTTCCGGCCGGCGACCCGGAGACCGTGGTGCGCATCCGCATGGTCAACTCCGGCAGCGTGGCCCGCACGCGCTTCCCCACTCCGGGAGGCGTCGTGCGGTACGCCGGCGGCACCGCGATCGCCGGCGTCCCGGGGACGGCGGCGCCGGTGGTGCTGGAGTTCGCCGACACCGTCGGGTCGGCGACCGGCCGGCTGCTTCCCACGGGCGGCGTGCGGGACGTGGTCGACGGGATCCCCGTCACCTGCGTCGACAACGGCATGCCGGTGGTCGTCGCCGCCGCCGCGTCGTTCGGCCTGAGCGGCCACGAGTCCCACGCTGAACTGGCCGCCGACCGGCGGCTGCTGGAACGCGTCGACCGGCTGCGGATCCGGGCCGGTGCGCTGATGGGGCTGGGGGACGTCACCGCCTCGTCCGTCCCGAAGACCACGCTCGTGGCCGAGCCGAGGGACGGCGGCATGCTCGCCACCCGGACGTTCATCCCCGTCACCCCGCACACCGCGATCGGCGTGCTGGGCGCCATCTCCGCCGTGACCGCCGTCCGCCTGCCCGGCGCCGTCGGCCACGACCTCACCGCGTCCTGGCCGGCCGGCGGCACCCGCGTGGACGTCGAGCACCCGACGGGGCACCTGGTGATCGAGGTGGACGTCGATCCGGCCGCCGAACCGCCGGTAGTGCGGCGCAGCGGCGTCGTGCGGACGGCGCGCAAGCTGTTCGACGGGACGGCGTTCCCCCGCGGCTGAGGCGCCCGGCCGCCGGCGGCCTCACTCGGCCGGGAGCGGTCCCAGCGCCAGCTCGTCGCCCTCGCCGAGGGCCCTGATCACATCGAGGACGTGCTCGCGCATGGCCGCCTCGGCGGCCTCGGCGTCCCGGGCGGCGACGGTCGCGATGATCCGCAGATGCTGGGGCAGGGACTGCCCCGGCCGCCCGGGGCGCAGGGCCAGCCGGAAGCGGTGCCGGACGAGCTGCGCGTGCATGCCCTCGAGCATCTCCATCGCGACCGGCTGGGCCGCGATCTCCCGGATCCGGGTGTGCAGCCGCTCGTTCAGCTGCGAGTACCGGAGCGGGTCCCCGTCCCGGACGGCCGCCTCCATGCTCGCGCCGATCGTGCGCAGCTCCTCGGCCTCGTCGTCGGTGACGTTCTCCGCGGCCTTGCGGGCGCACAGGCCCTCCAGCACCATGCGGCACTCGTACATCGCGATCGCCTCGGCGACGGTGATCACGCGGACCCGGGCCCCGCGGTTCTTGATCCGCTCGACGAGCCTCTCGGCGGTGAGCTCCACCAGCGCCGTGCGCACCGCCGACCGCTTCACCTGGAGCAGCTCGGCGAGATCGCCCTCCACCAGCCGCTGCCCCGGGGCCATCTCGCCCGCGAGGATCAGCGCGCGCAGCCGGTCCGCCGGGCTCTGGTCGTCGGCGGCGGGACCGCTCCTTCGGGACACCAACGGGGACTCTCCCTCCGGATGCCCGCCGGGTCTCGACGGGTGCCTATATTCGCAACAATATTAGCGCCATTTTCTCAGACACTGAGGGCGCAGGGAAGGGCCGCGCCGCGACCCGGGCCTCCGGGTCAGTGCGCGGCCAGGCCGTCCACCTCGGCCGCGAAGAGCCGCGCCGGGTCGAAGCCCATGCCGGCGAAATGGCCCGCGAGCTCCAGGGACAGGACGCCGTGGCAGCGGGTCCAGAAGGTCAGGGCGCGGTGCAGGGCCGCCGGCGGGGCCGGATGGCCGCGCGCCCAGTCGCGGTGGCCCTCCAGGTGCGCGTCGAACGGCGTGGCGGGCTCCTCCTCGGGAGGCGCCGCGCAGGCGTCGAGCAGGATCGCCATGATCTCGTCCGAGACGGCCGTCGTGTCGTCCGGCGCGTGGTAGCCGGGCACGGGGGTGCCGTAGACGAGGAAGTACCGGTGCGGGTCGGCGAGGGCCCAGCCGCGCACGGCGTGCGCGAGGCCCGCCAGGCCGGCGCCCGCCTCGGCGGCGGAGCGGAGCGTGTCGGCGAGGCTCCGGTAGGCGTCCCGGACGAGTTCGGTGATCAGCTCGTCGCGTCCGGCGTAGTAGCGGTAGAGCGCGGGTCCGCTCATGCCCATCCGCTTGGCGATCGCGTTGAGGGAGAGCGCGGACGCGCCCGCCGCGGCGATCTGCTCCCACGCGCGTTCCTTGATCTCCGCACGCACCTGCGCCCGGTAGCGCCCGCGCGGGCTCCCGGTGTCCGGCTCCGCCATGACGGGCCTCCTCTCCGCCGACGAAGCTACACCGCCAAGAATTAGTTAGAAGGTATCACCGAGCCCGTTGACGCGGCCCGGCCCGGATGGTTATAACTTCTAACGAAAGCACGAGCTTCTATCGAAGGGGACACCATGTTCGGCAACAGCACCTCGGGCCCGTCCGTCCGCCGCCTCCGTTCCGGGGGGCGGACGCGCGCGACCGCGCTCACGCTCTCGCTCGCCGCGGGCGTGCTCGCGGGCGCGGTCCCGGCCGCGCACGCCGCTCCGGCCGACCGCGGCGGCCGGTCGCAGTGCCGGGGCGAGGGCGTCGATCCCGCCGCCCTCATCCGCTACCGGAGCGACATCCTGATCAAGGCGCCGCTGAGCACCGTCTTCGGGCTCCAGGCGGACGTGGAGCGCTGGCCGGACTGGCAGGAGCCCGTCCTGTCCATGAAGCGCCTCGACCCGGGCCCCCTCCGCGAGGGGTCGAGGTTCCGGTGGACCACGCCGGCGCCCCCCACCCCGACGACGCCCGCCACGACGCTGACCATCACCTCCACCGTCCAGCGGCTGCGGCCCGGAGTCTGCGTCCTGTGGAGCGGGCCCGCGATCGGTGAGGGGGTCCGCATCGACGAGGGCGTCCACCTGTGGACCTTCACCAGGGTCAGGGGAGGCGTCCGCGTGCACACCGAGGAGACCTGGACCGGCGACCAGGTCGAAGCGGACGTCCCCCGGGCCACGGAGATCCTCGGTCAGGGGCTCCGGGCCTGGCTGGCCGACCTGAAGTCCGCCGCCGAGGCCCGCGCCGGCCACGGCCGGTGACGGCGCCACCGGGCGGCGAACTTCGTCGAGGAGCCGGACCGCTGCGCTGAGCGCCCGTTTTGTGCCTGGGACGTAGTTCGGCGATGCTGGGGGAGTGTCAATGGAGACTCTGAACAGCGCCGCCGAGCTGCGCGCCTTCCTGCACGGCCTCCCCGGGGTGGACCGGGTGGGCGCCGAGGAGCGGGCGGCGCGGCTCGCCACCCGGTCGGTCAAGACGTCGGCGAAGGCCGCGGCGATCGACCTGGCGATCTCGATGGTGGACCTGACCACGCTGGAGGGCGCGGACACGGCGGGGAAGGTGCGGGCCCTGTGCGCCAAGGCCGCGCACCCCGACCCGGCGGACGCCTCGGTCCCGGCGGTGGCGGCGGTCTGCGTGTACCCCGACATGGTCGAGGTCGCGGTGCGGGCCCTGGCCGGGACGGGGATCGGCGTCGCGAGCGTGGCGACGGCCTTCCCGTCCGGGCGGGCGCCGATGGAGGCCAAGCTGGCCGACACCCGGGCGGCGGTGGCGGCGGGCGCGGCCGAGATCGACATGGTGATCGACCGGGGCGCGTTCCTGGCCGGCGACTACGCCAAGGTGCACGACGAGATCGTCGCGGTCAAGGACGCCTGCGGGACCGCGCACCTGAAGGTGATCCTGGAGACCGGCGAGCTGGCCACCTACGACAACGTGCGGCGCGCCTCCTGGCTGGCGATGCGCGCCGGGGCCGACTTCATCAAGACCTCCACCGGCAAGGTGTCGCCGGCGGCGACGCTGCCGGTGACGCTGGTCATGCTGGAGGCCGTCCGCGACTACCGGGCCGCGACCGGGCGGCAGGTCGGGGTCAAGCCCGCGGGCGGGATCCGCACCACCAAGGACGCGATCAAGTACCTGGTGCTGGTGAACGAGACCGCGGGACCCGACTGGCTGGCGCCCGAGTGGTTCCGGCTCGGGGCCTCCTCGGTGCTGAACGACCTGCTGATGCAGCGACGCAAGCTCGCCACCGGGGTGTACTCCGGTCCCGACTACTTCACGTTGGACTGATCATGGTTTTCGAGTACGCGCCGGCGCCCGAGTCCCGGTCCGTCGTCGACATCCGCGGCTCCTACGGGCTGTTCGTCAACGGCGAGTTCACCGACGGGCACGGCGAGCCGTTCAAGTCCGTCAACCCGGCCGACGAGACCGTCCTGGCCGACATCGCCTGCGCGGACGAGGCGGACGTCGACCGCGCCGTGCGGGCCGCCCGCACCGCCTACGACAAGGTCTGGGGCCCGATGCCCGGGGCCGAGCGGGCCAAGTACCTGTACCGGATCGCGCGGATCGTCCAGGAGCGGGCGCGCGAGCTGGCCGTGCTGGAGTCGATCGACAACGGCAAGCCGATCCGCGAGTCGCGGGACGTGGACGTGCCGCTGGCGGCGGCGTGGTTCTTCTACTACGCGGGCTGGGCCGACAAGCTGCGCCACGCCGGGTTCGGGCCCGACCCGAGGCCCGTCGGGGTGGCGGGGCAGGTCATCCCGTGGAACTTCCCGCTGCTGATGCTGGCCTGGAAGATCGCCCCCGCGCTGGCGTGCGGCAACACCGTCGTGCTCAAGCCGGCGGAGACGACGCCGCTGACGGCGCTGCTGTTCGCCGACATCTGCCGCCAGGCCGAGCTGCCGCCCGGCGTGGTCAACATCGTCACCGGCGCCGGCGAGACCGGCGCGGCCCTCGTCGCGCACCCGGGGATCGACAAGGTCGCCTTCACCGGCTCCACCGACGTCGGCCGGCAGATCGCCCGCACCCTCGCCGGGACCGGCAGGAGGCTGACGCTGGAGCTGGGCGGCAAGGCCGCCAACATCGTCTACGAGGACGCCGCCCTCGACCAGGCCGTCGAGGGCATCGTCAACGGGATCTTCTTCAACCAGGGCCACGTGTGCTGCGCCGGGTCCCGGCTGCTCGTCCAGGAGTCGGTCGCCGGGGAGGTGCTGGAGCGGCTGAAGGCGCGGATGGCGACGCTGCGGGTCGGCGACCCCCTCGACAAGAACACCGACATCGGGGCGATCAACTCCGCCGCGCAGCTGGCGCGGATCCGGGAGCTGTCGGACGCGGGCGAGGCCGAGGGCGCCGAGCGCTGGTCGCCGCCCTGCGAGCTGCCGGCCCAGGGCTTCTGGTTCGCGCCGACCCTGTTCACCGGGGTGGCGCAGTCGCACCGGATCGCCCGCGAGGAGATCTTCGGGCCCGTGCTGTCCGTGCTGACGTTCCGCACGCCGGAGGAGGCCGTCACCAAGGCCAACAACACCCCGTACGGGCTGTCGGCGGGCATCTGGACCGAGAAGGGGTCGCAGATCCTGTGGACGGCGCAGCGGCTGCGGGCCGGAGTGGTGTGGGCCAACACGTTCAACAAGTTCGACCCGGCCTCCCCGTTCGGCGGCTACAAGGAATCGGGGTTCGGCCGCGAGGGCGGACGCCACGGACTGGAGGCCTACCTCAATGCCTGACCGTCTCTCCGTGCGCAAGACCTACAAGCTCTACATCGGGGGCGCCTTCCCCCGGTCCGAATCCGGCAGGTCCTACCCCGTGACCGACTCCAAGGGGCGCTTCCTCGCCAACGCCTCCCAGGCGTCCCGCAAGGACGCCCGCGACGCCGTGGTCGCCGCCCGCAAGGCGTTCCCCGGCTGGTCCGGACGCACCGCCTACAACCGCGGCCAGATCCTGTACCGGATCGCCGAGATGCTGGAAGGCCGCCGCGACCAGTTCGTGGACGAGCTGCGCCAGGCCGGCGCGTCCAAGGGCGCCGCCGGGACGGAGGCGGACGCCGCCGTCGACCGCTGGGTCTGGTACGCCGGCTGGGCCGACAAGCTGGACGCCGTCGCCGGGGCCGCCAACCCCGTGTCCGGGCCGTTCTTCAACTTCTCCACGCCCGAGCCGACCGGGGTCGTCGCCGTCGTCGCGCCCGACTCGCCGCTGCTCGGCCTGGTGTCCGTCCTGGCCCCGGTCATCGTGTCCGGCAACACCGCCGTGGTGGTGGCGTCCGAACCGGCTCCGCTGCCCTCCGTCACCCTCGCCGAGGTGCTGGCGACCTCCGACCTGCCGGGCGGCGTCGTCAACATCCTCACCGGCCGCCGCACTGAGATCGCCCCCTGGCTGGCCGCCCACATGGACGTCAACGCCCTCGACCTCGCGGGCGCGCTCCCCGAGCACCTCCAGGAACTGGAGGAGAAGGCGGCGGGCAACCTCAAGCGCGTCCTGCTTCCGACGGGCGGCGACTGGACCGATGAGCCGGGAACCGCACGTATGACCGCGTTTCTGGAGACCAAGACCGTCTGGCATCCGGTGGGCGTCTGAGCTGAAATGACGCGGCGTGTGTAGAGGGTCACGAAGTGTGGAATAGATCTCCCCGTAACTGATCACAGTGGGGGGAGATCAGTGCCTACCAAGACCGAATCGCGTACGGCGAGCCGAGGGTCGGCCGCCCGTACGAAGAGCACATCAGCGACCAAGTCCACTGCCGCCAGGAAGCCGGCGGCGAAACGGACCTCGGCGGCGAAGGCGCCGTCGCGGTCCACGACCAGCCGCACGACCGCGACCAGGAGCGGCACGGCGAGGAAGCCCGCCGCGCCCAGCCGGTCGTCGGCGTCGTCGTCGGCGGCCGCGACCCGCGTCACCAAGGCCGCGAGCCAGGCCAAGACCGCCGCGACGCAGATGAAGTCGGTGGCGACCAAGGCGTCCTCGTCGGCCAAGGCCATGACGGCGATGACCAAGGCGATGACCAGCGCCACCAAGGCCATGTCCGACGCCGCGAAGGCGATGGACGCGGCGGCGAAGGTCATCACCACCACCGCCAAGCCGACGGGGACCCGCGCCGCGCCGGCGAGGAGGACCACGGCGGCGAGCAGGAGCGGCACGAGCCGGACCACGGCCCGCAAGTCCACCACGGCGGCGTCGAGCCGGTCCGGGACGGCCTCGGCCCGGACGACCGCCTCGAAGTCGTCCACGGCGCGCAAGTCCACGTCCAGGGCGGCAACGTCGCGGACGGCGGCATCGGCGAAGACGTCCGGCACCGCGAAGACGTCGGGGACGGCGAAGGCGTCCGGGACGGCCCGCAAGCCGGCCGCGCCCAAGTCCAGGGCCAGCGCCGCCCGCAAGTCGACGTCGTCGCGGACGACCGCGAGCACCAGGTCGGGCACCGCGAAGGGGTCGGCCAGATCGGGGACCGCCAAGCCCGCGGCTCCGGCCCGCAGGACGCCCGCGCGGACGACGACCGCGGGCACGTCCGCCGCGCGGCCGGCGCCGCCGCCACCGCCCGTCGTGGAGCCGAAGACCAACTCGCTCCAGCACTCGACGCGGACGGACGGCGGGTTCCTGAGCGGGCTCACCGACCGCGGCCGCGAGCGCTGAGACCGCGATGGACGAGAAGGACATCCTGGCGCGCATCGACGAGTACGTGGGGGAGGAGCGGCGGCTCCGCGAGCGGTACCAGCGCGACGAGCTCGACCGCGAGGAGGAGCACCGGCGGCTGGAACGGCTGGAGGTCGCGCTCGACCAGTGCTGGGACCTGCTGCGCCGCCGCCGGGCCAGGCTGGAGGCCGGCGAGGACCCCGGCGGCGCGGAGGTCCGGCCGCCGGACGAGGTCGAAGGCTACCTGCAATGACGGCGTCCCGGCCGCGGCGCCCGCTGCGGTTCGGCCTGTCCGTCGTCCCGGACGCCTCCGCTCCGCTGCTCCACACCGCCCGGGAGGCGGACCGGTTCGGGCTCGACCTGCTCGGGATCCGCGACCAGCCGTACCGGCGCGACACCGCCGACGCGCTCGCGCTGATGGCGGCCGTGCTGGCCGGCACGTCCCGGATCCGGGTGCTGCCCGCGGTGGCGTGCCTGCCGCTGCGACCGCCGGCCGCGCTCGCCAAGGCGATCGCGACGATGGACCGGCTGAGCGGCGGCCGCGCCGAGCTCGGTCTCGGCACGGGGATGGAGCCGGGCGGCGTCGAGGCCTACGGCGGGCCGCGCCTGGACGACGCGGCGTCGCGGCGCGCCCTGGAGGAGGCCGTGCAGCTCATCCGGCTGCACTGGAGCGACCAGAACGGGCTGCGGTTCGCGGGCGAGCACTACCGGTTCGCGGCGGCGCAGGCGGGCCCGGCGCCCGCGCACCAGATCGGCATCTGGTTCGGCGTCACCGGGCCGCGCGGCCTCGACCTCGCCGGGAGGGTCGCCGACGGCTGGATCGCGCCGTCGTCGCTCGTCCCGCCGAAGCGGCTCGCGGACGGGCAGCGCCGCGTCGACGAGGCCGCGCTGAGAGCCGGTCGCCGGCCCGGCGAGATCCGCCGCGTCTACGTCCTCGAAGGGGAGGTCGACGGGCGGGAGTCGCGGGGCTTCCTGCACGGCCCGCCGCGCCAGTGGATCTACGAGCTGACCGAGCTGGCCGTCGGGCACGGCGTCGACACGTTCCTGTACGGGGGCGACCCCGAGCAGCTCCCGGTGTTCGCCCTGGAGATCGTGCCGGCCGTCCGCGAGCAGGTCACCCGCGAACGGGCCGGGCCCGCGCAGGGCCCCGCCCAGGGGGAGGCCCGGCCGCAGGCTCCGTCCGTTCCCGGACAGCCCTCGCCGCGCGGCACGAGCGTGCCGTGACGCGGGGCGCCGCGCCCGGCGCCCCGTCTCACATGCGCTCGGGGGTGGGGACGCCGAGGAGGTCGAGGCCGGTGACGAGCGTGCGCAGCGTCGCCGCGCACAGCGCGAGCCGCGACGCCCGCGTCTGCTCGTCGGGGGCCTTCAGCACCGGGCAGTTCTCGTAGAACGTCGTGTAGGCGTCGGCGACCGAGTAGACGTAGCTCGCCAGCCGGTGCGGCTCGGCGGTCTCGCCGGCCTGCTTCAGCACGGCGCCGAACCCGAGCAGCTCCAGCGCCAGCGCGCGCTCGGCCGGGTGGACGAGCGTGATCGGGCCGGTCGCGTCCTCGGGGGCCAGGCCGCCCTTCCGGAAGATCGACCGGATCCGCGCGGTCGCGTACTGCAGGTACGGGCCGGTCTTGCCGTTGAACGAGATCATCCGGTCGAAGTCGAAGGTGTACTCGCTGTCGCGCGCCACCGACAGGTCGGCGTACTTCACCGCGCCCATGCCGACCGCCTGGACGATCTCGGCCCGGGTCGCGTCGTCGAACGGCTCGTCGTGCTGGATCTCGTCGAACACGGCGCCGGCCCGCTCGACCGCCTCGTCCAGCAGCTCCGCCAGCTTGACGGTGCCGCCGGCCCGGGTCCGCAGGATCTTGCCGTCGGTGCCGAGGACGTTCCCGATCTGCGCGTGCTCGGCCCTGACCTCGTCGTTCAGCCAGCCCGCCATCCGCGCGACGGCGAACACCATCTGGAAGTGCAGCGCCTGCGGCGCCCCGACCACGTAGATCATCCGGTCGACGTGCTCGGTGTCGACCCGGTACCGGATCGTGGCGAGGTCGGTGGTGGAGTAGTTGTAGCCGCCGTCGCTCTTGCGGATGATCACCGGGAGCGGCTCGCCCTCCCGGCCGGTGAACCCGGGCGGGAACGCGCACAGCGCCCCGTCGCTGATCACCGCGATGCCCTTGTCCTCCAGCTCCCGGGCGGTCGGGGCCAGCAGGTCGTTGTAGTAGCTCTCGCCCTTGATGTCGTCGTCGGTGAGCGTGACGCCGAGCCGCCCGTAGACGGAGTTGAAGTACCGCTTCGACACCTCGACGAGGACGTTCCACAGCCGCAGCGTCTCGGCGTCGCCCGCCTGGAGCGCGACGACCCTGCGCCGGGACCGGTCGGCGAACGCCTCGTCGCCGTCGAACTTCTCCCGCGCGGCCTGGTAGAACGCGGTCAGGTCGCTGACGGACGAGTCGTCCCGCGCGGCGGCGTCCTCCCCGAGGTCGAGCAGGTGCTCGATCAGCATGCCGAACGGGGTGCCCCAGTCGCCGACGTGGTTGTCCCGGACGACCTCGTGCCCGAGGAACGCCAGGATCCGCGCGATCGCGTCGCCGACGATCGTGGTCCGCAGGTGCCCGACGTGCATCTCCTTCGCCACGTTCGGGGAGGAGTACTCGACGACGACCTTCTGCGGCTTGTCGGCGGGGGGGACGGCGAGCCGCTCGTCCTCCAGGGCCCGCTGCGCCTCGCCGGCGATCCACTCGTCGCTGAGCGTCAGGTTGATGAACCCGGGCCCGCTGACCTGCACCTGCGACACGACCCCCGCCGTGTCGAGGTGCGCCGCGATCTCCTCGGCCACGTCTCGCGGCTTGCGGCCCAGCTTCTTGGCCAGCGGCAGCGCCACGTTGGCCTGAAGGTCGGCGAACTGCGACGGCCGGATGACCGGGTCGGTGTCCGCGTACGACGGTCCGAAGGCGGCGCTCAGCGCGGCCTGGACCCGGGCGGCGAGTACGAGTTGCGGATCGGGCATGTTCCAAGGTTATCGGCGACGCGGAGGGGCCCGGAATCGGTTTTGGGCGGGGCTAGTGCCCGGTGGGCGGCTCCGTGCGGTCGGGGACGGTGTCGGCGGCGGGGGAGGGGACCTCCGGGACCTTCTCGCCGGGCCGGTCCGCCGGCTTGTCGGCGGGCCTGTCGCCGTCGCGCTCGCCGTGCGTCCAGCGCCCGAAGCGGGACGTGCGGGTCGCGGCGACCTGCTCGCGGATCCGCTCGACGATCCGTCCGGCGGCCAGCCGGTGCGCCAGGTCGCAGGCCGAGGTGATGGCGCGGGCCCGGGAGGCGCCGTGCGCGATCACCACCGTCCCGTTCAGGCCGAGCAGGACGCCGCCGCCGTAGGTGTCGGGGTCGAGGCGGTCGCGCAGGTCCTGGAGGCGGCGTCGCTGCAGCAGCGCGCCCATCCGCGCGGCGGGGGTGGAGGTCATCGCGTCGCGGATCTCCGCGAACGCGGTGGCGACGGTGCCCTCCACGGCCTTGAGCGCGACGTTGCCGGTGAAGCCGTCGGCGACGACGACGTCGACGCGCCCGCTCAGCAGGTCGTGGCCCTCCACGTTCCCGGCGAACTCGATGCCGTGGCTGCCCGTCGCGAGCAGCTCGTGCGCCCGCTTGGTGAGCTTGTTGCCCTTGCCCGCCTCGGCGCCGATGTTGAGCAGGCCCACCGACGGCCGGTCCACCCCGAGCAGGATCTGCGCGTACGCGGTGCCGAGCGCGGCGAACTGGACGAGGCCCTCCGGCTTGACGTCCGCGGTGGCGCCCGCGTCCAGCAGGATCGTGGGGCGCGGCCGTGTCGGCAGGGCCACCGCGATCGCCGGGCGCATCACGCCCTGCTGGCCCTTGAGCCGCAGCCGCGACGTCGCCACCACCCCGGCGGTGCTGCCCGCCGAGACCAGCGCCGACGCCCGGCCCTGCTTGATCAGGTGGCAGGCGATCGCGATGGACGAGCGGGGCTTGCGCCAGCTCGCGAGCGCGCCCTCGCCCATGTCCAGGGCCTCGTCGGCGTTCACGATGGGGATCGTGCCGAGGACGCCGTGCAGGTCCAGCTCCCGCCGGATCCGCGCCGCCCGCCCGACCAGCACCAGCCGGACGCCGTGCTCGCGGACCGCGGCCACCGCCCCCGCGATGATCTCTTCGGGGGCGTGGTCGCCGCCCATCGTGTCGACCGCGATCGGCAGCGGGCGCACCGGCGCGGGACGGCGCGGCGCCGGGCGCGGCGCGGTGCCTCCGGGCGGCGGGGCGGACCGCGGCGGCGCCGGGCTCGTGCGAGGCGGGGCGCCGCCGGACGGCCCGGTGCTGGACGGTGCGGTGCGGGGCGCCGCGGGGGCCCGCTCGGGCGGGCCGGGCTCCGCCGGGCGAGGCGTCACGGGCCGCGACGGCTCGCCGGTGCCGGTCATGGCCGCTCCAGGAGGACGGAAGGAAACACGGTGGGCCGCAAGAACGCAGCTCATCGCATCGTATGGCGTCCTTTCGCCTGCCTCGGCGCCCCACGCCCGGAGTGGCGATCCTCACGCCGCCGGGACCGGCCCCTAGCCCTCGTCCTTGCGGCAGTCGGCGCCCAGGCACGACGCGTTCTCCACGACAGGCCGGCCGTCCACGAGGATCGTGTAGTAGTTGCGGCGCGACTCCTGCTCACCGCTGCCGATGACCTCGACCGGCTTCTCGTCCGAGGTCATGCCGGTGCAGGACACGCGCATCTTCGTCCGCGTCCAGCCGGGCAGGTCCGCGCACCGCAGCGGCGCCCCGAGCCGCACGCCGCGCTTCTGCAGCTCGGCGGTGGCCGTCACGGGAAGCGCCCTGCGCAGTGCGGCCTGCGTCTTGTACTGCAACTCCTCGCCCCCCGACAGCAGCAGGAACGCGCCGCCGCCCACGGCGGCGATCACGAGGAGCGCTACGGACCCCAGGATCAGGGCCGGCTTGCGGCCGATCCGGAGGCGCGGCATCTTCACGCTGGGAATCTTCACACTCGCTACGTCACCGACGGTACGGCCCCGTATGCACTGCGTGTTCGGATTTTCCGTTCCGTATGCGGATTCGTTGCCCGGTCAGCCGTTCGGGTGCTCGCAGCCGAGGCCGAGGCAGCTCTTGCGGAGCACCTCGCGCCCGCCGACGCTCACCACGTAGGACTCGCGCGGACGCTCGGTGTCGGCGTCGTGGACCACGCCCTCCACGGTGACCGGCTCCCCGGTCGTGGTCAGGGCCGTGCAGCCGACGCGCACCTCCGCGTCGGTCTCCCGGCCCGGCGACCTGCAGTCCGGGCGTTCCCGCAGCTCGATGCCCTGCTCGCCCAGTTCGTCCACGACCCCGTCGGTGACGGCGTTGCGGTACGCCCCGTCGGAGATCCTCTGCATGACCTTGCAGCCGGACATCGTCACGGCGAGCAGGACGGCGAGCACGGCGGCGGGGAGGCGCCTCATGCCGCCCCCTCCATCCGGCGGAGGCCGGCGACCGCGTCGGCCACCGCGTCGGGACGGTCGAGCGGGACCATGTGCAGGGCGTCGGGCAGCTCGATCCGCGTGCCGTGCGGGGTCATCCCGGCGAGCCGCTCGTGCGCCTCGGCCCAGGCGCGCTTGCGGTCGTCGCCGTCCACGTCGCCCAGCGCGGTCACCACGGCCAGCGGGACGGGCGGGAAGGGGCGCCGCGCGCGGAGACCCGCCAGGTCGGCGGCCATCTCCCGGTAGGCCATGTCCTCCGCGAGAACCGTGCCGAGGACCGTCCCGCGCCCGTACACCGACAGGACGACCTCCTCCGGGACGGTGTCGTCCCGGAGGCTGGTGCGCTTGAGGACCATGCGGCGGCCGAACGGCCCGGCGACCCGCGCCAGCCGGGTCGCGCCGAGCACCGCGCCCGCCGCCGCGGCGAGCGGGGCCAGCGCGGCGGCCAGCCGCACGGGCACCCACGCGTCGCCCTCGTAGCTCGGATCGAGCAGCACCATGCCCCGCACGAGCCGGTGGCGCGTCCTGGCCAGCGCCTCGGCGGCGAACGCGGCCATCGAGTGCGCGAGGACGGTGACCGGCCGGCCGGCCCGCTCCGCCAGGGCCCCCATGACGGCGGTGTCGCGGCGCAGCGAGGGCGGCGCGGCGGCCGCGGGGCTGAGCCCGAGGCCCGGACGGTCGTAGACGATCACCCGGTGGTCCTCCCGGAGCAGCGCGACGGAGGGCTCCCAGTCGAACCAGGCTCCGCCCAGCCCGGAGCTGAGCAGCAGCGGCGGCCCGTCCGCCGGGCCCGACTCGACGACGTGCACCTGCTCGCGGCCCACGTTCACGATCTCGCCGGGGCCGAGGTCCGCGCCGCCGTCCGCCCTGCCGTCCGTGCCGCTCACAGAAGGGCCTCCGCCCGCTCGTCCGGCGCGCCCCGTGCCGCGCGCGCCGCGTCCCTCCGGTCGGAGTACAGCGCCCACGCGATGGTCAGCAGGCCCAGGCACAGGATGCCGATCTGGACGCGCTGGACGATCCCGAGCCACTGCCCCGCGTACATCGCCACCAGCGTCCCGAGCGCGGCCACCGACTCGGCGAGCGCCAGCAGCCAGCCCCACCGGGCCAGGGCGGGCCACCAGCCGTACCGGCGGGCGGCCAGGGACAGCAGCAGCAGCGCCGCCACCCCGCAGACGATCACGGCGCTGCTGGTCACCGAGTGGAACTCGTGGGAGAACGACACGTTCTCGGAGCGCTCCCGGAGGGCGCACCAGGTCTCCAGGCTCGGCGCGCAGTCCAGGGGGAAGGACGCGTCGCCGATGGCGCACACGCCGAACAGGCCGAGGAACACCCACCCCGCGGTGGCGAGGGGCGCGCGGGTGAGCTTGCGGAGCGTCCCGGCCGCCACCAGGATCGACAGGACGCCGGTGATGAGGTCGCCGGCGCTGTAGACGAAGTGGAACGGCTGGTCGGAGGCCGAGAGCTCGCTCACATAGCCGTTGAAGAAGTCCAGCTTGGGGCTGAGGAGGTTCTCCAGCACGAAGCTGGCGTAGGTGACCGACGCCAGCCCCGCGAGAACGATCAGGTGCATGGGGACGACACCCGGCCCGCCCCGGTGGTCAGCGTTCACCCGGCCCCCTCACGCGCGCGCGGTCCCGCGCGCCGATCGGTCCTACCCGCCCCCCAGTATTTCCGAACCGGCCGCGGGTGTGTGACCTGGGGCGCTCTTTGCCGAGTATCCGCTGGCCGAAGACTTGGGGGCGGCTGACGGAGAAGTTGACGTCCTGTAGCCGTTGGACAAGACATGAGGCGTCAACGATGATGACGGAGCCTATTTGTCGGGGATGTCCTGACCATGGCTTTGTCGGGGACGTACAGGGGGTACTAATTCGGCATGAAGCCACCCCAAACGGTTGAATGAGGTGGCCCGAGCGGTTCTGATCACGGTACGTGGCGGCGCGCCCGGGTGCGCTTCCCCCGCTGACAGCAAGGAGTACCAACACGTGACACTGGTGAACGACGCGGCTCCCGCAATGCGATCCACCGGTCGCAAGTTCCGCGCCTTCACGGCGAAGCACCTCGACGAGCTCACCGCTCGCGCGGGGCTGACACCCGCGCAGCGGCTCGCGACCCGGGCGGTGGCGACGGTCCTGCCCTTCCGGACGAACGCATACGTCATCGAGGAGCTCATCGACTGGTCGGCCGCGCCCGACGACCCGATCTACCGGCTCGTCTTCCCCCAGGAGGACATGCTTCCCGCCGAGGACGTCGCGCGCCTGTCGGACCTGCTGAGCCGCGAGGCGCCGAAGGCGGAGATCGAGGCCGCCGCCCACCTGGTGCGGATGAAGCTGAACCCGCATCCGGCGGGCCAGATGGAGCTCAACATCCCGAGCTTCGGGGACGGCAAGATCCCCGGGATGCAGCACAAGTACGACGAGACGGTGCTGTACTTCCCCAAGCAGGGCCAGACCTGCCACGCCTACTGCACCTACTGCTTCCGCTGGGCGCAGTTCGTCGGCGAGGCCGACCTGAAGATGGCCGGCGACGAGCCCACCGCGCTGCGCGAGTACATCCTCGCGCACCCCGAGGTCACCAGCGTCCTGTTCACCGGCGGCGACGCCATGATCATGGGCGAGCCGGTGCTGCGCCGCTACGTCGAGCCGCTGCTCGACATCGAGCAGCTCGAATCCATCCGGATCGGGACCAAGTCGCTGGCGTACTGGCCGCAGAAGTTCGTCACCGACCCCGACGCCGACGACATGCTCCGGCTGTTCGAGCAGGTCGTGGCCTCGGGCAAGAACCTGGCGTTCATGGCGCACTTCACGCACCCGCGCGAGCTCGAACCCCTCATGGTCGCCGAGGCGTGCCGCCGCATCCGCGACACCGGGGCGGTCATCCGCACCCAGGCGCCGCTGATCCGGACGATCAACGACGACCCCGCCGACTGGGAGAGCATGTGGCGGACGCAGACCCGGATGGGTCTGATCCCGTACTACATGTTCGTCGAGCGCGACACGGGCCCGCAGGACTACTTCGCGGTGCCGCTCGGCCGGGCGTACGAGATCTTCCGCGACGCCTACAAGCACGTCTCCGGACTGGCGCGGACCGTCCGCGGCCCGTCCATGTCGGCCACGCCCGGCAAGGTCTGCGTGGACGGGGTCATGGAGATCGCGGGCCAGAAGGTCTTCGCGCTGCACTTCATCCAGTGCCGCGACGCCGATCTCGTCGGCAAGCCCTTCTTCGCGCAGTACGACCCTGAGGCGGTCTGGCTGGACCACCTCAAGCCGGCCTTCGCCGACCGCTTCCCCTGGCAGAAGTAGCCGCGTCCGTGGCGTGTTCGCTTCTCACAGGGCGAACACGCCACACCCCCCGGCGCAGCGGCCGGTGGAGCCAGAGGCACGCCACCAGCGTCGCGGCCCCGCACAGCGCCATGACCCGTCCGGGCGCCACCGCCTCGCCCAGGGCGCCCGCCAATCCGATTCCGGCGGCCTGTCCGGTCATGAGGCCGCTGCCGTACAGGCCGACCGCCTGCCCGCGGATCTCCTCGGGCACCGCGTCCACGAGCCGCCGCTGGACGACCAGCTCGTACCCCAGCCCGAACGTCCCCGCCGCCATCAGCGCGCACGCCGCCGGAAGGCCCGGCCCGAAGGCGAACAGCAGGAGCGGCGCGCCGGTCAGCGCGGCCAGCGGCAGCGCGAGGCGCTCCCGCAGGTCCGGGCGGATCCAGCGGGCCGCCACCAGGTTCCCGGCGAACATCCCGGCCGCGGCGGCCGACAGCAGCAGCCCGGCCGCGTCCGGACGGCCGAGGCCGTCCGCGTAGGGGACCGCGACCCCCTCCGCCCCCACCGACAGGGAGATCGGCAGCCACCCGGCCAGCAGCAGCCCGCGCGTCGTGGGGCGCCCGAGCAGGAGCCGGTTGGTGCGCCACGTCGCCCGCGCCGCCCCGGTGGACGCCGACGGGGCCGGCGCCGGCGCGTCCGGGAGGCGGAAGCGGGCGAGGCCCGCGGCCAGCGCCGCGCTGGCGGCGGCGAGCCAGAGCGTCCCCGCCGGGGCGAGCACCGACAGCAGCAGCCCGCCCGCCGCCTGGCCGGCGATCTGCGCGCCCGCGCTGGTCATCGTGAACAGCGACCGTCCGAGCACGTAGCCGTCCCCGGGCAGCAGGACGGGCAGCCGGGCCTGGACGGTCGCGCTGCCGACCGGGGCGAACAGCCCCACCGCGACGAGCAGCGCCATGGTCAGCGGCAGCGGCAGCCCGCCCACCGCGAGGACGGCCGTGACCGCCAGGCGCAGCAGGTGGTAGCCGGTGAGCAGCCGCCGCGCCGGGACGCGGTCGGCGAGCGAGAGCAGGAGGGCCCCGCCGACCACGTACGGGAGCATTCCGGCGGCGAAGACGAGGGCCGCCGCGACCGGCGAGCCCGTGCGTTCGAAGGTCTGGACCGACAGCGCGATCGTGCGGACCGAGTCGCCGGCCACCTGGAGCGTCTGGAGGGAGAACAGCGTCCGGAACTCGGGGACGCCGAACACGTCGCGGTACCGCGCGGAGGTCGTCGAAGAAGCGGTCATGGCGGCGACTCTGCGGGCGCCGGCCCCGTACGGGACAATGTTTCGGGGAGGAACGAAACATGTACCGCATCGTGGTGGGCCCGGGCGACCTCGCGGCCAGCCGTTTCGGGATCGCCCCCCTGATCGAGGTGCACAGCGCGCTCGGCGTGGTCGCGGGCCGGATGCCCGTCGGGCCCCTCGGCCCCTGGGTGGAGCGGGCCCGGCCGGCGTACCGCCGCGTGGCCGGGGACCCGGCCCTGCGCGCGCTGGCCTTCCTGCGCCGCCCGCACGGGTACATGGCCGACTTCGTCGTCCCGCCGCCCTCCCGCCCGAACCTGACGGTCGCCGACCAGCTGGCGACCGTCCGGGCGACGCCGCTCGACCAGGCGCGCCGCGAACTCGCCCGCAACCTCGAGGGGCTGCCCGAGCCGGACGCCGCCGTCCGGGAGGTGCTGGAGGCCCCCGACGTCGTCGAGCGGCTCGCGGCGGGCCTGGAGACGGCCTGGCGCGCCCTCCTGGAGCCGGACTGGCCGGTGCTGCGCTCGATCCTGGAACGTGACATCGTCCACCGCGCGGGACGCCTCGCCGCCTACGGCTGGGCGGCGGCGCTGGACGGCCTGTCCCGCAAGGTGCGGTGGCGCGACGGCCTCATCGAGGCGGACATCCACGGCGACGCCACCTACCGCCTCGGCGGTGCCGGGCTGACGTTCGTGCCCGTCGTCTTCGCCGAGCTCGGCGCGGCGCTCGAACAGGACTGGCCGTACACGCTCATGTACCGGGCCAGGGGGGTGGCGGCCCTCTGGGAGAGCCGGGAGCCGCGCGGCGAGGACGCCCTGGCCAGGCTGGTGGGCCGCACGCGGGCCGACCTGCTGCGCCTGCTCGCCGAGCCCGCCACGACCAGCTGGCTGAGCGCCCGCCTCCGGATGAGCGTCGGCGGGATCGGCGACCACCTCGCGGTGCTGCGGGAGTCCGGGCTGGTCACGCGCGAGCGCAGCGGCCGCTCCGTCCTCTACCGCCGCACGGCCGTCGGCGACGTCGTCATCGGAGCCGACTAGACCCCACCGGAACCGGCTGAAGCCGCCCCGGGAAGGTCTCCGGGACGGCTTCGGCGGGGCGGTGCGGCGTCAGACGCCGAACTCGGCGACGATCGTGGCGCGCGCCAGGGTGTGGGCGGTGATGTTGAAGCCCACGACGGCCGGGGAGGTGTCCGGGCCGAGGCCGAGCGACTCCACGTCCAGCGCGTGGACGGTGAAGACGTAGCGGTGCGGGTCGCCGGGCGGCGGAGCGGCGCCGCCGAACGCCCTGCCCCCGTAGTCGTTGCGGGCGTGCACGCCGACCTTGGCGTCCTCGGTCCCGGCGCCCGTCGGCAGCTCCGTGACGCTCGCGGGGATGTCGAACAGCGACCAGTGCCAGAAGCCGCTGCCGGTCGGCGCGTCCGGGTCGTAGCAGGTCACCGCGAAGCTCTTCGTCGCGTCCGGGAACCCGGACCAGCGCAGGTGCGGGGACTCGTTGCCGCCGCTGAAACCCCAGTCGTCGAACACGTGCCGGTCCGCGAGCCGCTCGCCCTCGGCGATGTCGTCGCTGGCGACCGTGAACGAGGGGACCTCGGGCAGGTGCTCGTGCGGAAGCGGGGGCTTGCCGGGCATGGCGACCTCCTCCATCAGGATCATCGTGACACCACATCTCTACCAGGGGGCGTCGCGATCTAACGGCCCCGCCGCGAACCCGGCGGCGTCACGATCGGCGCCCGGCGCCCCGCGGCGCCGGGCATGCCGCCGCTACTTGCCGGTCGCCTCGATGTAGGCGGCGACGACCTCTTCGGGGTCGCCGTCCATGTGCATGCGGCCCTCGTCGATCCAGATGACGCGGTCGCACATCTCCTTGACCGTGTCGAGCTGGTGCGCGACGAGGAAGACCGCGCCGGCGTCCTTGCGCAGCTCGTCGATGCGGCGCTTGCTCTTGGTCCGGAACTTGGCGTCGCCGGTGGCGAGCGCCTCGTCGATCAGGAGGACGTCGTGGGTCTTGGCCGCGGCGATCGCGAACCGGAGGCGGGCGCCCATGCCGGAGGAGTACGTCCGCATGGGGTACTGGATGAAGCCCTCCTTCAGCCCGGCGAACTCGACGACCTCCTTGTACTTGGACCGGGTCTCCGCCGGGGTCATGCCCATCGCCAGGCAGCCGAGGACGATGTTGCGCTCGCCGGTGAGGTCCTTCATCAGGGCCGCGTTCACGCCCAGCAGGGACGGCTGCCCGTCGGTGTAGACGCCGCCGCTGTGCGGGGGCAGCAGCCCCGCGATCGCCTTCAGCAGCGTCGACTTGCCGGAGCCGTTGGTGCCGATGATCCCGACGGCCTCGCCCCGGTACGCCACGAACGACAGGCCCTTGATCGCGTGGACCTCGGTCATCGACGGGCGGTGCTTGCGGCGAAGGACGCGCGAGAACGCGCTCGCGGCGTTGCCCTTGCCGCCCGCGCCGTACACCCGGTAGACGATGTGCAGGTCGTCGACGACGACGATCGGCTCCCGGGTCGGGTCGATCTGGAGGGTCCCGCGGACCTTCGTGTCAGCCACGGCCGTAGCGCTCCTCGGCACGGTAGAAGAACAGGAATCCGCCCACCAGCATGACCGCGGCCCACAGGATCGCGTACAGCCACAGCTGCCCCGTCGAGGTGGCGTGCGCGAGGCCTCCGACGTAGTTCCGGTACTCGCCGAGCAGGACGTGCCGGCTCAGCTCCACGTACACGTACGCCGGGTTGAGCTGGAGCAGCTCGCCCAGCCACGGGTAGTCGGCGAGCCGCGAGCCCGGCTTCATCAGCGACGGCAGGCTGAAGATCACGCCGGACATGTAGAGCCAGGTCCGCATGACGAACGGCAGCAGCTGGGTGATGTCGCGGTTGAACGCCCCGAGCCGCGCCATGACCATGCTGATGCCCACGTTGAACATCAGCTGGAGCGCCATCACGGGGACGAACAGGAGCATCTGGAAGCTGACCGGCTCGCCGAACGCGAAAACGATCACGAACAGCACGACCAGGGCGAGCAGCAGCTGCTGCAGCTCCACGATCGCGATCGCCAGGGGCAGCGTGGCCCGCGGGAAGTGCAAGGCCCTGATCAGCGAGAGGTTGTCGCCGACGGACTTGGAGCCCGATGTGACCGACCGCTGGGTGAACCCGAACAGGAACACGCCCGTCACCAGGAAGGGAATGAAGTCGGGCACTCCGCGCTTGGTGTTCAGCAGCAGACCGAAGATCAGGAAGTAGACCCCGGCGTTCAGCAGCGGGGTCAGCAGCTGCCACACCTGACCCAACCGGGAGTCGGTGTACATCGAGATGTTCTTGGCGGATGCGAACGCCCAGATGAAGTTCCGGCGAGCCCACACATCCTGGATGTACTTGCGCAGCGGGGGGCGCGCAGCGCTCTGCCTCAGCCCGTATCGTGCGGCGTAGTCGGCCAGGGTCCCGTTCACGTGAGGAGGCTCCGCGATCGTCCCGACCGACTCGCCACCCGGGGTTCCGAGCCGTTCCGGGTGACTCATGTCGCGAAGCCTATTGCAGTCGCTGAGTCCACAGTGACGTTCGCCCGCATGTGACCCCCGATTTGAGATCTTTACGGAATCATGTCGGCCTCCCTGGGGATACCCGGGTCATGCGCGTCAACCATTCGCGGCGCACTTTCGTGCCGTCACGGTCCGTCACCCGGCGCCGGTCGCGGCAGGCTCAGGAGCATCGGGCCTGGCCCCAGCGCGTCCCCCTGCTGCGCAGGCTCGGCCGGATGGACCGGTGGGCGTTCGACCAGGTGGCGGCGGCCCGGCTGCGCGGGCTGGAGTACGTCCTGCCGCGGCTGTCGCGGTTCGCCGACCACGGGGTGCTGTGGTTCTCGGCGGCCGGCGCGATGGGGATCGCGGGACGGCCGCGGCTGCGCCGCGCGGCGCTGCGCGGGGCCATCGCGATCGCCGTGGCGAGCCCCGCGGTGAACATCGTCGGCAAGCAGGCCTTCCGCCGCCGGCGCCCCGTCGTCGATCTCGTCCCCCCGATCCGGATCCGGTGGAAGCTGCCGACCTCGCACGCCTTCCCGTCCGGGCACTCCGCCTCGGCCGCCGCGTTCGCGACCGGCGTCGCGCTGGAGGCGCCGGCGGCGGTGGCGGTCCCGGTCGCGGCGACGGCCGCGGCGGTGGCCTTCTCCCGCGTCTACACCGGCGCCCACTACCCGGGCGACGTCCTGGCGGGTCTCGGGATCGGCGCGCTCGCCGGGGTCGGGACGAGGATGGTGTGGCCCTCGCGGCCTCCGGTCGCGCGCCTGGCCCCGGACGGGGGCGGGCGCGTGCCCGTCGCCCAGGACGGGCGGGGCGTGGTGGCCGTCGTCAACCTGGGGTCGGGCCCCTCGGCCGAGACGGACGCCGGGATCCTCCCGAGGCGCTCGGAGATCGCGCTCGCGCTGGTCGAGGCCGAGCTGCCCGCGGCGGAGATCGTCCGGGTGGAGCCGGGAGGGGACGTCGACAAGGCGTGCGCCGAGGCCGCCGAGCGGGCCGAGGTGCTGGCCGTGGTCGGCGGCGACGGCACCGTGAACGCGGCCGCCCGGGCGGCGCTCGGCCGCGACGTCCCGCTGCTGGTCGTCCCCGGCGGGACCTTCGACCACTTCTCCCGCGCGGTCGGCGTCGAGACCGCGACGCAGGCGATCAGGGCCTACCGGGAAGGGCGGATCGGCCGCGCCGACGTCTCCTACGTGGCGCCCGTGTCCGCTCCGGCGGGGGACGAGGCGGAGCAGATCTTCCTCAACACCGCGAGCATCGGCGCCTACACCGAGGTCGTCGAGCGGCGGGTCCGGCTGGAGAGGCGGATCGGGAAGTGGCCCGCGCTCGCGGTCGCCGCCGTTGGCACGCTGCGGCACGCCGAGCCCGTCGAGCTGATGGTGGACGGCAGGCGCCGGCGCGTGTGGCTGGCGTTCGTCGGCAACGGCGTCTTCGGCTCGTGGGGCGCCGCGCCCACCTGGCGCGAGCGCCTCGACGACGGCAGGCTCGACGTGCGGATGGTCACCACCGGCAGCCGCGCGCCCCGCGTCCGCGCGGTCGCCGCGATCGTCGCGGGCCACCTGCGCCTGACGCCCGGGTACCGCTCGTGGCGGACGACCGGCATGGAGGTCATCTCGCCGGCCGGTGACCTGCGGCTGGCGCGCGACGGTGAGGTAGCGCCGCTGCCGCGCGCGGTGCGCTTCGGCAAGCACCGCCGCGCACTCCGGATCTTCACGATTCATGCCCCGGTGACCGGGTAGGGCACGGGACGCCCACGAAGGAGGAGATCACACGATGACCAGCCGTGACCTGGGAGTCGCGCCCGGCGACCTCAGCGACGACGACCTGTTCCGCGAGCTCGGCCACCTGTACGAGACGAGGCTGGACGCGCTCCGGCACGCCGCCGACCAGGCCTACGGCGAGCACACCCGCCGCATGAACGAGCTGGAGGCCGAGTACCTGCGCCGGCGCCCCGGCCGGGAGATCGACCCCGAGCGCATGCGCGCCGGGGCCCGCGCCCGCTGACGGCGCCAGGCGCGCGCCCCCAGCGCCGCCGCCCGGACGGCCCGGTACCCGTGACCGGCCCGGTGTTGTTCGGGCGTTCGTTCTGTTCGGGTAAAGACGCGGGCGCCCGCCGCGGGTGAGCGGCAGGGTCCGTGGGAGGTCCCGTGGGGATCGTCGGGGGGTGTGGTCTGTGGGGCGGATCGGGCCTGGGCTCCGTCGGGCGGGGCGGCGCGGCGTCCGGCGGTGGTGGCCCGTCGTGGCGGGCACCGTCGCGTCGACGGGGCTCCTGGTGGGCGCCTACCTGGAGGGCCCGCGACTGTCGGGCGTGTCGGCGGCGCTGGCCGTGCCTTACCGCGACGCGGCCAGGCGGGGCGGTCCCGGCGCACTGCCGCCCGAGCGCCTGATGAGCACGTTCACCACGCGGTTCGCGCCGGGCGAGCCCCGCGTCCACAACATCGAGCTCGCCGCCCGGGCCCTGGACGGACGGGTCGTCGAGCCCGGAGCGACGTTCTCGTTCAACGACGCCGTCGGACCCCGCACCAGGCGCCGCGGGTACGTGCCCGCGCCCGCGATCGTGGGGTCGCGGCTGGCGGACGACGTGGGCGGCGGCATCTGCCAGGTGTCCACGACGCTGTACAACGCGGTGTTCCTGGCCGGGCTGGACATCCGGAAGGCCCGCGCCCACAGCCTGTGGATGCCGGAGTACCCGGAAGGGCGCGAGGCCGCGGTGTTCTACCCGCAGCTCGACCTCACCTGGAGGAACGACACCCGCGAGCCGGTGCGGATCCAGGTGGCCTTCTCGGCGACGTCGCTGACGGTGAACCTGTGGGGCCGGCGCAGGTACGAGGTGCGGTCGCGGACGTCCGAACGGTACGGGTTCCGGCCGTTCGAGGCGGGCGTCGGCCGCGGCGGCGCGTGCATCGCCAGGACGGGCCGGGAGGGCTTCGAGGTCGACGTGTGGCGGACGCTGCTGGCCGACGGGCGCGAGGTGCGCCGCGAGAGGTTCCACACCGAGTACGGGCCGCAGGCCGAGGTGGAGTGCCTCTGACCCGCGTGGCAGGGTGGGGAGCATGGAGGGAACGTTCGAGCTCGGGCCGGAAGACGGGCGGCTGCTCGTCCGGACGGGGCGCAGCGGGCTCGGCCGGCGCGCGGGGCACGACCTGACCATCGAGGCGACGCGCTGGTCGGCGGCGGTCGAGGCGCGCGAGCCCCTGGACGCCTCGTCGGTCGAGGTGACCGTCGACGTGGACGGGCTGGAGGTGCGCGAGGGCGCCGGCGGCGTGAAGCCGCTCACCGACCAGGACCGCGCGGAGATCGTGAAGAACCTGCGGAAGGTCCTGGACGTCCGGCGGTATCCGCGGATCCGGTTCGTCTCCACCGCGATCGGCGCGGACGCCGTCGAGGGCGATCTGACGATCATGGGACGGGTCAAACCGGTGCGGCTCGCGGCCGCCAGGGAGGGCGACCGCGTGCGCGGCGGCGTCACCGTCGAGCAGAGCCGCTGGGGCATCAAGCCCTACTCGGCGTTCTTCGGCGCGCTCCGGCTCGCCGACGAGGTCGAGATCGAGTTCGAGGTCCGCCTGCCCGAGTAGCGCCTGCCCGAGCGGCACCGCCCGAGAAGAGCCGCCCCGTGGCGCTGACCGGGGCCGTTTCGGAGTCGGCCCGTCCCGGGTTTCCCGGACCCCTGAAGATCGAATGCACTAAGGTTCGTGATCACCGCATTTCGGACAGACGATCTTCAGGGGGCCGCGGTGGCAGAGCTGAGCAGGCGGGACTTCGGCAAGGCGGCGGGCCTGGCGGCCGCGCCGGCGCTGCTCGCGGGCTGCGCGTCCGGCGGATCCGGGCCGACCAAGAACGCCCAGGCCGCGGCCGCGGCCCGCACGTGGGGAGTGACCGGCAAGGCGCTCGCCGGCCTCGGCGGCTTCGACGCCACCCTCAAGAGCTTCATGCAGGCGCGGGCCATCCCCTGCGGGCAGCTCGCCGTCGTCCGCAAGGGCAAGCTGATCCTGTCGCGCGGTTACACCTACGCCGAGGCCGGCGCCTTCAAGACGCAGCCGACCACGCCGTTCCGCATCGCCAGCATCTCCAAGCCCGTGACGGCGACGGCGGTGCTCCGGCTCGTCCAGGACGGGAAGCTGAAGCTCACCGACCGGGTGGCGACGCTGCTGGGGCTGTCCACGACGGCCGACCCGCGCCTCAAGGACGTCACGGTGCTGCGGCTGCTGCAGCACCTCGGCGGCTGGGACCGCGACATCACGCCCGACCCGATGTTCCGGGACGCGGCGATCGCCAAGGCGCTCGGCGTCGCGCTGCCGGTGTCGCAGGCGAACATCATGAAGTACACGTCCGGGCGCGCTCTGGACCACGCGCCCGGTGCGCAGTACGCCTACTCCAACTACGGCTACATGCTGCTCGGCCGGATCATCGAGAAGGTCACCGGGAAGAAGTACCAGGACTACGTCCGGCAGACCGTGCTCGCCCCCCGCGGCATCACGCGGATGCGCCTGGGCAAGTCGCGTACCAAGGTCACCGGCGAGGCCCCGTACTACTCGACCTACACCGGCGCCACCGTGTTCGACAACAGCGGCACCAAGGTGCCCTACCCGTACGGCGCGTTCAACCTGGAGAACATGGACGCGCACGGCGGCTGGCTGGCCACCGCCATGGACCTCACCCGTTTCGCGGGCATCTACGACGGCGGGTCGATCCTGACCTCGACGTCCATCAGCCGGGCGTTCGCCAAGCCGGAGACGGGCGTCAACGCCGACGGCTGGTACTACGGCTGCGGATGGCAGGTGCGCCCCGTGACCGGCGGCCGCAACACCTGGCACAACGGAAGCCTGGCCGGAACGTACACGCTGCTGGTCCGGCGGTACGACGGGCTGTCGTGGGCGGTCCTGTTCGACCAGCGTCAGGAGGGCTCCGCGGCGAACTACGCCGACATCGACGCGGCGCTGCACAAGGCCGCGAACGCCGTGAAGACCTGGCCGACCGGCAACCTGACCTCCACCTACTTCTAGCGCGGGGGCCCGCCTCTGGCGCGGGCCGCGCGCGTGTACTGGTCGTCCAGGCTGCGTGGGAACGGCATCATCCGGTGCCGTTCCCGCCAAGGCGCGTACTGGCGAACGGCGTTGAACCCCGCCGCGGTGACGATCCGGTCGACGTTCGGGCCCGGCACCCAGGCGGGATAGACGTCCAAGTGGGCGACGGACCGGGGCAGGCCGTCCGGCCTCGCGGGCGACACCAGCGTCATCGGCGGACGGACCCGTTCTGCCGACGCCATGTCCTGCGCGTAGGCGACGAGCTGGAGCGTCTCCGCGTCGGGGCCGCTGTGCACGATGAGCCAGCCGTCCACGTCGACCGGCTCCGACGGGGGATCGGCGAGCGCCAGCGGCACGACCTCGTCCGACACCGCGCGCAGGTAGGCGTCGTGGGACGGGTCGAGTTCCTCAAGGACGAACGTCCGGTCGAAGCGGAGCGGGCCCGCCGGGAGCAGGGGCCGGTAGGCGTCCCAGCGCAGCAGGCGGGCCAGATGCGTCGTCCTGGTCCCGGAGGGGAATCCGGTCAGCTCGCCCCGCAGCCCGGCGGGGAACGCGTCCACGATCACCTCGTCCGGGCGGAGGGCCGCCGGGTCGGCGGTCGCCACGACGTCCCAGCCGTGCGTGACGCGCGCGTCGGCCGCGAAGCGGGACCCGGTCACGACGGTGACCGGTCCCTCCCGCCCGAGGGTGTGCAGAACGGCCCGGAGCCGCGTCAGATGCCCGAGCCCGTCACCGGCCGCGTAGCAGAGGATCAACGCGCCTCGTCGAGGACGGCCAGGTAGCCCGCGGTCTCGGCGGCCGGGGTGAAGTCGCGCCGGATCCGTTCGGCGGCGGCCGCGCCGAGCTTGGCCAGCTCCTCGCCGCCCGCCCGCGCGGCCCGGTCGACCGCAGCGCGGCACGCGTGCGGGTCGCCCGCCGGGAAGGTGAAGCCGATCTCGTCGTCGGCCACGTCCGCCAGCCCGCCCGCGTCCGAGGCGATCAGCGGCACGCCGAGCGCCGCCGCCTCCAGCGCCACGTTCGGCATCCCGTCGTAGAACGAGGGGAGCGCGACGAGGTCGCAGCTCGCGTAGACGGCCGGAAGGTCGTAGCGCTCCAGGAACGGCAGGAACGAGTGCGGGACGTCGCGCTCCGCCAGCCACTCCCGCACGGAGTCCTCGACCTCGCCGACGAGCAGCAGGTGGAAGGCGCCGGTGCGGCGCGACGCCGCCAGGGCCTCCAGGAAGAAGCCGACGCCCTTCTTGACCTTGAGCTGGCCGACGAGCCCGATCGTCCGGCGTCCGGGGGCGACGTTCTCCTCCCGCCAGGCCCGCCCCCGCTCCCGCTCGGACGGCAGCACCCGCCACTGCGCGGTGTCGACGCTGTTGGCGACGAACACGACCGCCGCGTCCGGGGCGAGCGCCGACACCAGCGGCGCGTGCGAGCGGGCGACGACGCACACGCGCGACGAGGCGCGCAGCGCGTCCGCCAGCACGCCGCGCCGCCGCATCGAGAAGGCGCCGACGTCGATGTCGTTGCCGCGCAGCAGCGTCACCAGCGGCGCGCCGAGCAGGGAGGACAGGACGGGCGCGGCGAGCATCGCGTGGACGCCGCCGAACGCCACGACGTGGCTGTACCCGGTCAGGTCCTCGGCGGTGATCGTCGTCCACAGGCGGCGCAGCGCGTGCTCGGAGTCGTCCCCGAGCGGCGCGGTGACGAGCCGCCCGCCGTGCTCGCGCGACACGCCCCACGGCCGCGCCCGCCGGGTCAGGTGGGCGACGTCGACCTCGGCGCCGGCGGATCGCAGGCCCCGCACGATCCGGTCGCACGACTGCGCCATGCCGCCCCGGCTCGGCGGGTAGTGCTCGGTGATCCACAGGACGCGGGGCATCAGCTGTCCACGAAGCCGGTGTCGTCGTCCGGTCCCCAGTCGCCGCCGTAGGAGTAGTCGTCGCCCGGGTTGAACGCACCGCGGTCGTACTGGTCGAACGAGGAGTACCAGTAGCCGTCGTTGTAGGTCTGCGAGCTGCCCCGGTAGTACTCGCGCCGGTACCCGTGCGTCCAGCCCGGCTGGTGCGGGTCCTGCGTCCGGTACCCCTGCGCCGCGGCGCACTCGGGGCACAGCGCGTTCGGCCCCGCGTGCTCGCCGCACACCGGCCGGCCGCACTGCGGGCACGCCGCCACCGCGGACCGGCCGCAGCGTCCGAGCACGAAGAACCCGGTGGTCACGGTGCAGCGGTTCATGTGGTCCTCCTCGCGGCCGTGCCGGGCGGCGTCCACCGGAACGGCTCCGTCGACACCTGCAGGATCCGGTCCACCAGGATCCCCTCCTCCACCGGCCCGGGGATCTTCCCGCTCGCGCGGATCACCAGCCGCCGGCCCTGCTTCACCTGCACCCTGACCCAGCGGGGCGGCGGCGAGGCGGGCCGCTGGACGGCCGCGTCCTTGGCCAGCCGCCGGGTGACCCGCACGAGCTGCACCGTCTTCGACTTGCTCTTGAGCTTGATCTTGCCGCGCGCGTTCCTCTTGCGGTACTTGCGGTTCCGCACCCGGTCGGTGACCGAGAGCTCGACGACGCTGCCGTCGCGCAGCTCCGCCCGCATCCGGAGCCACGGGTCGATCGCGTACCACTGCTTGAGCCCCGAGATCGGGGGCCGGGAGGGGAGGTCCTGCATCGGACCGTTCTTCTCCGGGACGCGCGACCCGCGCATGTCCGCGGACACCGACAGCACCCCGTCGGGGGGCATGTCGGCCGCGAGCACCCGCAGCAGCGGCACGAGCACGCCCGGGACCCGCGCGTGCAGCCGCCACCTGTTCCGCCGCACGTGCGCCCCGTGCTGCGCGAGGCTCTGGATCACCGGCTCCCAGTCGTCCCGCCGCAGCGAGACGGAGAAGCCCTGCTCCAGGGTCAGCGCCCTGTGCAGGGGATGGAACCGCTCGATGGCGGCCTTCTGCTTACGCCAGAACATGACGAACCACCTATCGACCCCGTGTCAGCGTGCGGTAGACCTCGGCCAGCCGGTCGCGCGACCGCGCCCAGGTCAGGCTCTCCTCGATGTGCGCACGGCCCCTCCGCCCCATCGCGGCGGCCTCCTCCGGGTACTCCAGCAGGATCCGCACGGCCCGGGCCAGCTCGGCGGGACGGTCCGCCGGGACCAGCCGCCCGTGCCGCCCGTCCGCCATCAGCTCGCGGACGGCGGGCAGGTCCGAGGCGACCACCGGGACGCCCGCCGCCATCGACTCGATCACCTTCAGCGGCGCGCACCCCTGGTCCAGGTTGCGGGCGCAGCCGGTCAGCGGCGCCACCGACACCTCGGCGTGCGCGAGCCACGCGGCGACCTCGTGGTGCGGCAGCGCGAACCGCCAGTCGACCCGCTCGGCGACGCCGATGCGCTCGGCCAGCCGCCGCACCGGCTTGGCCCGCCGCTCCGGGACGGACGCGCAGACCACCAGCCGCAGGCCGGGCAGGTCGGCGAGCCGCGCGAACGCCCGCATCAGCACGTCCAGGCCCTGCCACGGCTGCAGCGCGCCGACGTAGACGAGGTACCGCTCGGGCGCGCCCTCGGGACGCCGCGGCGTCTCGCGGACGTCGGCGCCGTTGGGGACCAGGTGGATCCGGCCCTCCCCCGGCACCCCGAGGCCCCGGACGGCCTCCCCGATCACCCGCGACGGCACCACGACGGCGTCGCTGCGCTCCAGGCAGAACCGCTCCAGCTCGCGGATCTTGGCGAGCGTGGCGGGCGCCGCCCAGGGCCAGGTGTGGCTCATCTCGATGGACGGCAGCCCGTTGACCTCGTACACGACCGTGTGGCGCCGCCCGTCCGCGACCGCCGGAAGCGCGCTCCACGGGTCGCGCACATGGACGACCTCCAGCGTCTCCCAGTGCGGCCGCAGATGGGCCGCGACCCAGCCGGAGAACGCCTCGGCCCGGTCGATCAGGTTGGGGACCGCGGCGTCGAACCGCGCGACCTCCCGCGTCCCCTCCCGCTGGTAGCGCGGCAGGTCGCCGCCGCCGATCGCGGCGAGCAGCCCGCCCCCGAACCGCGTGAAGAGCTCGTCGGCCATCTGCGCGATGTGGACCGCCGACCCCTTGCTGGACGGGAACCGGTCGAACGCGACGTACGCCGCCCTGTGCCGCATGGGCCCGTGCTCGATGGGACCGTGCTTCATCCGACCGCCGCCCCCTCCGGCACCGTCCGCAGCCCGCGGTGCCAGGCGATCTGGTCGGCGAGCCCCTCGGCCAGGCCCGTCGCGGCCGTCCAGCCGAGCAGTTCCCGGGCGCGGGACGTGTCGGCCCAGGTGCGCGCCGCGTCCCCGGCCACGGGCGTCTCGCGCCGGATCTGCGCCGGGACGCCCAGCGCGCCGGTGAGCATCGCGATCGCGTCGCGGACCGCCACGTGCTCGCGATGCCCGACGTTGACGGCGACGCCGGGTGGCAGGTCCTCGGCCGCCGCCGCCAGCGTGGCCGCGACGACGTCCCGCACGTGCGTGAAGCTCCTGGAGCTGCGCCCGTCACCGAACACCGGCAGCGGGCGCCCGTCCAGCGCCGCCTCGACGAACCGGTGGAACGCCATGTCGGGACGCTGCCGGGGGCCGTAGACCGAGAAGTACCTGAGGAGCACCGTCCGCAGCCCGCTCCCGGCGGCCGTCCGCGCGAGCCGCTCCGCCTTCGCCTTGCTGACCGCGTAGGGGCTGGCCGGCTTCAGCGGATCGTCCTCCCGGTTCGGCCGCGGACCCGCCGACCCGTACACCGACGAACTGGACGCGACGACGACCTTCGGCCGCGAGCGGGGCGGGCGCTGCACGCAGGCCGCGAGCAGGCGCCGCGTCGCCGCCACGTTGTCCCGCTCGACGACCGCCTTGCCCGGCCCCCACGAGTCGCGCACGCCGGGACGTCCCGCCAGATGCACGACGACGTCGGCGGCCGAGACGGCGGTGAGGTCGTCCACCGCCAGGTCGAGCTCGGCGGCGACGACTCCCGGCCTGGTCGCGACCTTCGCCCATGTCCGCCGGGCGACGCCGGGACTCAGCGAGCGCCCGGGCGCGTCGACGGCCAGCACCTCGTGCCCCGCCTTCGAGAACGCGTCGACGACATGGCTTCCGATGAACCCCGCCGCACCAGTGACCACCACCCGCACCCGGGCACTTTATCCGTCAGGCCCCGAAGGGGACAGGGCTCTCGTCCCTGCTCACATAGGACTTCCTGCCGGGACATCCGGGGGAACGCGGGGGCGGGGAGCCGACCACCCTGTTGCCGTTACTTAGAGTTAGGCAGCAACTTCAGGGGGACATGGGGCTGCTGTGCGTATCAGAACGCTCATGGGGGATAGGCGCGCCAGGGGCTGGGGACCGCCCGCGGCCCCCAGCCCGCTCATCCTCTGGCCCGGCCCGGCCGGAGGACGTCTGCCGATCCCGGCCCCGCTCAGCGGGGACGGGCCACGCGGGTCTCGTCCCAGACGGGCTCCGCCGACTCGTAGACCGAGCCGTCGGACCCGAAGACCAGGTGGCGGTCGAAGGCCCGGGCGAACCAGCGGTCGTGCGTCACCGCGACGACCGTGCCCTCGTACGACTCCAGCCCCTCCTGGAGCGCTTCGGCGCTGGCCAGGTCGAGGTTGTCGGTCGGCTCGTCCAGCAGGAGCAGGGTGGCGCCGCCCAGTTCCAGGAGCAGGATCTGCAGGCGGGCCTGCTGGCCACCGGAGAGCGTCTCGAAGGGCTGCTCGGCGCACACGTTCAGCTCGTAGCGCGTGAGCGCGCTCATCGCGTCGTTGCGCAGCCGCGCGTGCTCGGTCATGACGATCTCGCACGGGGTGCGTCCGGCCAGATCGGGACGGGCGTGGGTCTGCGCGAACAGCCCCGGGACCACACGCGCCCCGAGGCGCGCCACACCCGTGTGCGCGACGGGCCTCACCGGAGTCGCGCCGCGCGGGAGCGCCTCGGCGACGGCCGCGAGAAGCCGCAGGAAATGCGACTTCCCGGAGCCGTTCGAGCCCAGCACGGCGACGCGCTCGCCGTACCAGACCTCGGTGTCGAACGGCTTCATCAGGCCCGTCAGTTCGAGGTTCTCGCAGACCACCGCGCGCTTGCCCGTCCTGCCGCCGCGCAGGCGCATCTTCAGGTTCTGGTCGCGGGGCGGGACCTCCGGCGGCCCGGCCTCCTCGAACTTGCGCAGCCGGGTCTGCGCCGCCCGGTAGCGGGACGCGAAACCGTCGTTCACCGTGGCCTTGGTCCGCAGGGTGTTGACCAGCTCCTTGAGCTTGGCGTGCTCCTCGTCCCAGCGGCGCCGCAGCTCCTCCAGGCGCTCGTTGCGGTCGCGGCGCGCGGCGGCGTAGGTGGAGAACCCGCCGCCGTGGATCCACACCCGGGACGCCTCGACGGTGACGATCCGGTCGGCGGAGCGGTCGAGCAGCTCCCGGTCGTGCGACACGAGCAGGACGGTCTTCGGCGTCTCCCGCAGCCGCTCCTCCAGCCACCGCTTGCCCGGGACGTCCAGGTAGTTGTCGGGCTCGTCCAGGAGAAGGACCTCGTCGGGGCCGCGGAGCAGGGCTTCGAGCGCGAGCCGCTTCTGCTCGCCGCCCGACAGCGTGCGGACCTCGCGCCACCGGCACGAGTCGTAGGAGACGCCGAGGGCCGCGACGCAGCACGCGTCCCAGAGCACCTCGGCCTCGTAGCCCCCCGCGTCGCCCCAGCCCGCGAGGGCCGTGGCGTAGCGGAGCTGGGCGGGCTCGTCGTCGCGCTCCATCATCACCAGCTCGGCCGCCTCCACCGCGGCCGCCGCCTCCCGCACCCGGGGCGGCGCCAGCGACAGCAGGAGGTCGTGCACGTTCGACCCGTCCCGCACGCTGCCGATGAACTGGCGCATGACGCCGACCCCGCCGCTGTGCGCGACGGTCCCGGACTGCGGCGCCAGGTCGCCCGCGATCAGGCGCAGGAGCGTCGTCTTGCCCGCGCCGTTCGGGCCCACCAGGGCGGCCGTGACACCGTCGCCGACGCGGAAGGAGACGTCGTCGAGCAGCATCCGGCCGTCCGGCAGCACATGGCCGACGTGGCCCACTTCGACGTGTCCCATGAGGCCGAGTGTCGAGAAGCCCGCCCCGGACCGTCAATCCATTTAACCGTCCCGTGCGCTGACCAAGGCGTGGCCGGCGGGCTTCGAGGGCGGACGGTCCTGAACAGTCCTGGTCACCTCTCCGGGAAGCAGCACTGGCAGCAGTCGTACTGCGCCCGGACCCGCTGAGCCCCGACCCGACCCGGGCATGGCCCTCAGCAGAAGCGGCTCCCCCGGGGCCGCTTCGTCATGTGGGCGGCCAGGCGCCCGGCCCCCGGCACCTCGACCCCGGCGCGCCGAATCGCCCGCTCTCCGCGGACGACTCGACCTGGGGCCGGCTTCGCCATGCGAAGTCGGCCCTACCGTTCTGGGCGGCTCACTGCACCAGCAGCGACCGGACGTGGTCGACCACGGAGCCGAGGGGGATCTTGGACGTGTCGCCGGTGGCGCGCTCGGTGACCTCGGCGGCGCCCTCGGCCAGGCCGCGCCGCCCCACGGTCACGCGGAAGGGGATGCCGGTCAGCTCCACGTCCCGGAACTTCACTCCGGCGCGCTCGGCGCGGTCGTCGATCACCACCTCGACGCCCGCGGCCGCCAGGCCCGCGTAGACCTCCTCCGCCGCCGCGGCCACGTCGGCGTCGTCGGACTGGGCGGTCACGACGGCGACCTGGAAGGGCGCGACCGCCACCGGCCACACGATCCCGCGCTCGTCGTGGTGGGTCTCGACGATCACGGCCATCGCCCGCTCGATCCCGATCCCGTAGCTCCCCATGACCACCGGGACGGAGCGGCCGCCGGCGTCCAGCACCTCGACGCCCAGCGCGCGGGAGTAGCGGTCGCCCAGCTTGAAGACGTGCCCGACCTCGATCGCCCGCAGAGCCTCCAGCGGTCCGCCGCACCGCGCGCAGGGCTCTCCCTCCGCGACCTCGCGCAGGTCCGCCCAGGCGCCGACCTCGATGTCGCGGCCGACGTCGACGCCGCGCAGGTGGACGTCGTCGGCGTTGGCGCCGGTGAACATGTCGCGGCGGCCGCGCAGCGCCTCGTCCGCGATCACCGGGAGCGGCGCGCCGACCGCGCCGAGGCTGCCGGGCAGCGCGCCGAGGGCCTCCCGGATCTCGGCGGGCTCGGCCGCCCGGAGTTCGGCGGCGCCCGTCGCGTCCACGAGCTTCTGCTCGTTGAGCGGGTGGTCGCCGCGCAGCAGGACGAGGGTCGGCGCGCCGTCCAGGACGTACACGAGCGTCTTGATCTGCCGGTCGGCGGGCGCGCCGTACGCCAGCAGGTCGTCGATCGTGCGGACGCCCGGCGTGTCGAAGCGCTCCGGCGCGTCCGGCCCCGGGCCGTCCTGCACGGCGGGCAGCGCCGACGTCGCGCGCTCGACGTTCGCCGCGTACCCGCAGGCCGGGCAGCGGACGACGACGTCCTCGCCCACCGGCGCCGGGCACATGAACTCGGTGGAGTCCGAGCCGCCCATGGCGCCGTTGGACGCCTCGCACGCCAGCGCCCGCAGGCCGAGCCGCTCGAAGATCCGCGCGTAGGCGCCGAGGTAGGCCTCGAACGAGGCGTCCAGCCCGGCGCGGTCGACGTCGAAGCTGTAGGCGTCCTTCATCGTGAACTCGCGGGTCCGCAGCAGCCCGCCCTTGGGGCGCGGCTCGTCCCGGAACTTCGTCTGGAACTGGTACCACTGCTGCGGCAGCCGCCGGTAGGAGTCCAGCTCGCGGGCGACCGTCGCGAAGATCTCCTCGTGCGTCAGGCCGAGGGCGTGCTCGGCGCCGCGCCGGTCGCGCAGCCGGAACAGCTCCGCGCCGATCAGGTCCCAGCGGCCGGACCGCCGCCACGGCTCGGCCGGGTGCATCGCCGGCAGCAGCATCTCCTGCGCGCCGATCGCGTCCATCTCCGCGCGGACGATCTGAATGATCTTCGCTCGGACGCGGACGGCCAGCGGCAGCAGCGAGTAGTGGCCCGCCGTGAGCTGCCGGACGTACCCCGCCCGCAGCAGCAGCCGGTGGCTCGGCGCGTCGGCCTCGGCGGGGTCCTCTCGCAGCGTGGGCACGAACATCTGGGACCAGCGCATCGTGCGAGGGTAGCGAAGGTGACCTGACTAATGGCCTGTGGTCAGTACCCTTGTGGCCGTGAGTCGAGAAGGTGTGACGCCGCAGAGCGAGGATTTCTCCGCCTGGTACAACGAGCTGGTGGTGCAGGCCCAGCTCGTCGACCGCGGACCGGTTCGCGGCACGATGGTCATCCGCCCGTACGGTTACCGGGTGTGGGAGCTGCTCCAGGCCGACCTGGACCGGCGCATCAAGGAGGCCGGGCACGACAACGCCTGCTTCCCGATGTTCATCCCGGAGTCCTACCTCAAGCGCGAGGCCGAGCACGTCGAGGGCTTCTCCCCGGAGCTGGCGGTCGTCACGCACGCCGGCGGCAAGGACCTGGAGGAGCCGCTGATCGTGCGGCCGACCTCCGAGACGGTCATCGGCGAGTACATGGCCAAGTGGATCGACTCGCACCGCGACCTGCCGCTGCTGCTGAACCAGTGGGCGAACGTCGTCCGCTGGGAGATGCGCCCCCGGATGTTCCTGCGCACCACCGAGTTCCTCTGGCAGGAGGGCCACACCGCGCACGCCGACGAGGGCGACGCCATGCGCGAGACGATGTGGGCGCTCGACGCCTACGCGAGCGTCGCGCGGGACCTGGCGGCGATCCCGGTCGTGGCGGGGGAGAAGACGCCCGGCGAGCGGTTCGCCGGCGCCGTCCGCACCTACACGATCGAGGCGATGATGCGCGACGGCCGGGCCCTGCAGGCCGGCACGTCCCACTACCTCGGCACGAACTTCGCCAAGGCCTTCGAGATCCAGTACCAGGACGAGGAGGGCAGGCTCACCCTCGCCCACACGACGTCCTGGGGCATGAGCACCCGCATGATCGGCGGCGTGATCATGACGCACGGGGACGACAAGGGCCTCGTGATGCCGCCCCGGCTCGCGCCCTACCAGGTCGTGATCGTCCCGATCGGCCGCAAGGAGCAGGGCGAGCAGGCCGCCGCCGAGGCCCGCCGGCTCGGCGCGGCGATCAAGTCGATGGGCATCCGGGTGCACGTCGACGACAACCGCCCGCAGCTGTCGCCCGGCTTCAAGTTCAACGAGTGGGAGATGCGCGGCGTCCCGATCCGCATCGAGCTGGGCAAGCGCGACATCGAGAACGGCGTCGCCACCGTCGTCCGGCGGCTCCCGACCGTCGAGGGGCAGGGCAAGGAGCCCATCCCGCTCGACAAGGTGCCCGAGGTGCTGCCGGGGATGCTCGCCGACTTCCAGTCGTTCCTGCTGGCCAGGGCCGAGAAGTTCCGCGACGACAACACCGCCGTCGTGGACGGCTGGGACGCGTTCACCGCGCAGGTCGCCACCGGCTGGGCCCGCGCGTTCCACTGCGGCGACACCGCCTGCGAGGACGACATCAAGGCCGAGACCGCCGCGACCCCGCGCGTCATCCCGACCGACGCGCCCGAGGAGACCGGCGTCTGCGTGAAGTGCGGCCGCCCGTCCGCCTACGGCAAGCGCGTCATCTTCGGCCGCGCCTACTGAGGACGCATCCGGCCGCCTTCCGCGGCCCCATCAGGGCGGGCCCGTCATGGACGGGCCCGCCCTGCGGCGTTGTGGGGCTTCCGCCCAGCCTGTGGCAATTCGAAATGCTTTCGGTCTTGCTACGCGGAGAGATGCCATGACGGTCAGTACTGCTGCGGCCGACTGACCGCAGAGCAGACCTCAACCAATCCGAGGAGCTTGTCATGCACCTCTCCAATCGCCACCGCCTGGAGGCCGCACTCATCGGCCTGCTCGCGGTCGTGTGCGCCGTCGCGCTGGCCGCCGGCAGCCTGGCCCTGGCCCTCACGGTGAGCAATGCCACACTCCCGGTCATGGTGAAGGACTGGGGAATCTGCCAGAACGGGGCAGAGGTGCGGAGTTGGAGCACCCCTGGGACCGGGACCCCGAACGACGGTGTCATCATCGAGCCCCGTGTACAGCCGGGTTGCTCGTTCGTCGTCAAGGACGAGAACGGGCGGTCCTACCGGCAGGTGATCCGCTCGCATCGCTACGTGGTCGTGAAGAGCCGCGAGCGCACCTTCACAAGGCTGGTCGACGGGCGGAACCCCGCCGACTGCAGGGTCGGGAAGCTCTACTCCATCGACTGCCTGCACTTGGAACTGCCGTCGACCGGGGCGTCATCCGGCTGACGGCCGGAACCCGGGGTCCTCGGAGCGTGCGCCGCACGCTCCGGGGGCTCCTGATCGGGCTCGCCCGCCCGGCGGCGGGTCAGGCGTCCTTCGGCGCGCGGGCTTCCGCGCGCCGCCGCGTCAGGTACGGCTGGACGAACCACGCCCACCCGCACAGGAGCACCGCGACCACGACCGTGGCGACGGTTGCGGCGGCCTTCTCCGACAGCGCCTGGACGACCAGCGTGGTCGCGGCGGTCATCGAAACGCCCAGCGCGAAGGCCCCGGCGATCCCGAACCGGTTCGCGCGCCGGATCAGCAGCGCCTTCTGCCCGAGCCGGAAAAGGATCCGGTGCTGGATGACCGGGGCGATGAAGCAGACGGACGCGAGCCCCGCACCGAACAGCGAGACGTAGAAGAGCGCCCTGCCCGTCTCGCCGACCTTCGCGTCGAAGCTCGCCGAGAACGGAACGGTCAGCAGGAACGCGAACAGCACCTGCACGCCGGTGGTCGCCACCCGGAACCCCTGGAGAAGTTCCATCAGCTGCCGGTCCAGCCGTTCGTGCTCGGTCTCGTTGCGGGGCTTGCGCGAGGGGTCGACGCTCATGGATGCCGTTTACCCCGGCAAAACGCCCGTCAGTCGCGCCGCTGAAACGTTCTAGCCGAGCGTCGGCGGCTCCACCCGCAGAGCGAGCATGGACACGTCGTCGCGCAGGTCGCCGTCGCAGTAGTCGAGCAGCGCCCGCTCCACTCCGGCGAGCATCTCCTCCGGGGGCTTCCCGGCGTGCCCGGCGAGCGCCTCCAGCAGCCGCTCCTGGCCGAACTCCTGCCGCGCCATGTCGCACGCCTCCAGGACCCCGTCCGAATGCAGGATCAGCGTGTCGCCGACGGACAGGTCGATCGTGTCGAGCCCGGCCTCGAAGTCCTCGAACAGGCCGAGCGGGACGCCGCCGCGCGACGCCGACCTGATCACCCCGTCGGCGCGGACGACGATCGCCGGCGGGTGGCCCGCGGTGCCGAGCGACACGATGATCCGCTCGGTCTCCAGCGTCAGGCTCGCCATCACGGCGGTGACGAACCGGTCCTCGTCCATCAGGGCCTCGTTCACGGTCGCGAGCACGTCGCCGGGACGGGCCTTCCACCGCGACGCGAGCCGGACGCAGTGCCGCGCGGTCGACGTCACGGCCGCCGCGTCCTCGCCCTTGCCGCACACGTCGCCGAGGACGAGCCCCCACCCGTTCTCGGTGCGGAACACGTCGTAGAAGTCGCCGCCGACCTCCGAGCCGTGCGTGGAGGTCAGGTACCGGGCGGCCACGCTCACGCCCGGGATGGACGGGAGCGTCTTCGGCAGCAGCCCGGCCTGCAGCGTGTCGGCCACCTCGGCGCGGCGCCGGTAGAGCCGCGCGGCCCGGATCACCAGGGCGAGGTAGCGGCCGAGCCGCTGCACGACCCCGAGGTCCATGAGGTCGAACGGGCCGTACTCGCCGCTGGCCGCCAGCGTGATCGTGCCGATGGCGCGCTCGCCGTCCTCGATGGGGACGCTGAGCACCGACGTCACGCCGATCTTGCCGCAGACCGGCAGCCCGTCCGGGCACATGCCGAGCACGTCGAGGTTCTCCACGTGGGGGCGCAGCGCGCTCTGCCGGGTGACGAACACGTCGTGGGGGAGCGTGTCCTCGGCGGGGTCCACCTCTTCGAGCATCCTCGCGGCCTCGACGGACCGCTCGTCCTCGGGGCCCATCACGACCTGGCGGCGCAGCACGGGCGCCGCGCCCGCCGGCGGGCCGCCGGTCCCGGGGCCGGTCAGGTCGATGAACGCCCAGTCGGCCAGCTCGGCGGCCAGCAGCCGGGCGCAGCGCCGGACGGCCACGGTCTCGTTGAAGACCGGCTCGTCCAGCAGCAGCTCGCTGGCGGTGGCGAGGACGTCCATCCGGTGCACGATCGTGGCCACGGCCTCGTCGTCGCCCTGCCCGCCGTCGGCGGCCCGCACCCGCGCGGTGCCCGCCGCCTGGACCTTGGACGCCGCGGGCCCGCCGTCGTCGGCGGGGGTGGTCGTCGGCCCGGCGGCCACCACGACCATCGGGTCAGGTTCGCCGCGGATCCACACCCGCGCCACCGTCAGCACGGCGTCGATCGGGTGGTCGCGGCCGAGGAACCGGACGCTGACGCGGCGCCGCTGCCCCGTCCGGATCGCCGCCGCGAGCTGCGACCGGACCGCCGCCCGGGTCGCCATGTCGCAGAAGGCCGTGAACTGCTTGCCCGACACGTATCCCGCCGACGTGCCGAGCAGCATGGCCGCCTGCCGGTTGACGCGGCGGACGTTCGTCGTCCGGTCGAGCAGGAACAGCGGAACGGGGGCGTCCTGGAAGACCGTGCGCAGCACGCGCCGCTCGTTCTCCGCGGCGGCCGACCCTCCCGGCTCGCCGGACTGCTCGCCGCCCATCGTGCGCAGCACGGTCAGCGCCAGCTCCAGCTCGACCAGCGCCGCGTCCAGCGTGGCGCGCAGGTCGGGCTCGGGCACGCCGGCGGCCTGGCGCAGCTCGCCGATGCGTCCTTCGAGATCCGAGATCTCCCGCAGGAGGGACTCGGGCTCGAGCTGGTCAGGCCGATCGTGCATCTGGTCTCCTTTCGTCCGCGTCACCACGGTGGACCAGGGCGGCTCCCGCCCGTACCGGGCCGGGCACCGTTCTACGGGGCCGCTTCCCGCAGCCTATGCTCCCCGCCCGCACCTAGGGCAGGCCCTGATGACCGACGATACGCTGGGCCAGCGCGGTGAGCTTCACGTGGCGCGTCTGTGAGATGCGACGCATCTCGGCGAATGCCTCGTCGGCGTCGCAACCGAGCGCGTGCATGAGGATTCCCTTGGCCTGGTCGACCACCGCACGCGCCTCGACGGCCGCCTGGAGCTGGACGGCGGTGCGGTGCACGTCGTCGTACTGGCGGCTGTTCGAGAAGGCCGCGGTGCCCTGCGCCACCAGCAGGGACGCGATCGCGTGCCGCTCGGGCCCGAGCGCCTTCGGCGTCACCCCGTACAGGGTGAGCGTGACGAGGACCGGGGGGTTCAGGTGCGGGGACGTGGTGAAGCAGCGCACCCCGCGGCGCAGCATGTCCGACATGGCCTCGGGCCAGCGGGTCTCGGCGAGGATGTCGTCGGAGGACAGCGCGCGGCGGTCGGCCACCACGTCGAACAGCGGCCCGTGCCCGCGGGACAGCTGCCGGTCGGTGACCTCGGCGAGGTCGGGATGGCTGGCCGCGGCGGCCAGCGGTTCGGGCCGGTTCTCCTCCGCGGCGTCGCGCTCGTCCCGCAGCGGCATGTCCGGCATGCCGCTCGTGCGGTCGGGGATGACGACCGTGGAGCCGACGCCGCCGTACGCGCTCGGCAGCGCCCAGCGCACGCTCGCGGCGCCGGCGCATCCGGGCACGGCGCGCGCGGCGAGCTCGGTCACGCGGTGCAGGGTGCCCACGTCGGACGACTCTCCGACCAGACCCAGCCGGGCGATCTCCAGCGCGAGCTGGTCCGTCAGGACCGTTTCGGTGGGCGTCACCTTCCCGAGAGTAGCCTGCCCCGGGGGATGCGCAGGCGGGCCCTGCTCGGCCGGACGGCCCTGGTGCCTCATGGGGAGTCCTAGTTGTTCGGCGGCGCCTTGCTGATCTCGGGCAGCGGGCCGGAATCGCCGTTCGCCAGGGCCAGGTCGCCGATGCACACGATCCCGACGGGGTGGTGCTCGGCGTCGACGACCGGCAGGCGCCGGACGGCGTGCTCGCTCATGAGCCGCGCCACCGTGTCGGTGTCGTCCTCGGGGTGGACGGTGGTCAGCTCGGCCGTGCACACGTCCCCGAGCGGGGTGAGCGAGGTGTCGCGGCTCTCGGCCACCGCCCGGATCACGATGTCACGGTCGGTCACCAGGCCGCACAGGCGTCCCGCGTAGGTGACCAGCACGTCGCCGATGCCCTCGTCCCGCATGATGCGAGCCGCCTCGTAGAGCGTCGCGTCGAGCGGCAAAGACTGGGGCGCCGCCGTCATCACGTCGCTGACCCTCGATGACATAGAGCGCACATCCTCCCGAATAGCCGACGCCTCGCGCGGCCCGTGTGTGCGCGCCCTACCCACGGTCGGCGGCCCTATTCGGACGGTTTGCGAATCGGCCGCGGACCTGCGCCGGGTCAGAAGGCGAACACCGTTCCGGTGCGCGACAGCATGGCGCAGTCGTTCCCGTATTCGGCCTGGAAACGAACGGCTCTGCCCTTCCACCGCCCTTCGGCGCGGGCGACCACGGGCGCGTGGACGGCGGTGCACATCCGCCCGTCCGGCCGGTGCTCGAACCGCCCGTCCGCCCCCTCCAGCTCCAGGCAGGCCCGTGCCGCCTCGGGGTGCTCGCCCCCCGGCGGACCGCAACGCAGCATGACCGTCCTGCTCCCGGACGTACTGCCGCCCGGATGCGTGACGGACAGCCGCAACGACGTCTCCGCCCGGGAGGGCGCGACGGGCACGAGGGCGACCACCGCCCCCACGACGACCGCACTGAAAAGGTTCGGCATGAGCGACTCCCAACGCACCGAAGGGACATCGCCCAAAGTAGCCGACCGATAACAGATCGTGCAGGAGAATGAACGACCCCGCCGCTGAAATGCAGCGACGGGGTCAACGTTTACTGACTAGGCGGCCAGCGTGTGGGCGGCACGGTGATCGGCGAGGGAGTCGCGGAGCTGCTTGCGTCCGCGGTGGAGCCGGGACATGACGGTGCCGATGGGGGTGCCCATCATGTCGGCGATCTCCTTGTAGGGGTAGCCCTCGACGTCGGCGAGGTAGACGGCGTCCCGGAAGTCCTTGGGGAGGGCGCGCAGGGCGGCGACCACCTGGGAGTCGGGGATGCGGTCGAGGGCTTCGGACTCGGCGGAGCGGAAGCCGGACGCGTGCGCCTCGGCCTGCGCGATCTGCCACTCCTCCAGCTCCTCGGAGCCGGCGCGCTGGGGCTCGCGCTGCTTCTTGCGGTAGGTGTTGATGAAGTTGTTGGTGAGGATGCGGTGCAGCCACGCCTTGAGGTTCGTGCCTTCCTGGAACTGGTGGAAGTTCACGTAGGCCTTGGCCAGCGTCTCCTGGACGAGGTCCTCGGCGTCGGCGCTGTTGCGGGTCATGCGCACGGCGCTGAGGTAGAGCGGGTCCGCGAGGGGCAGGACGTCGCGCTCGTAGCGGCGCGCGTCGTCGGACGTCGCGGTGCGGTCGGCGTTGCGGCCGTTGTCGCCCTTGGTGGTGCGATGGACGGGCGTGGTGACAGCGGTCATCGTCGCTCCCCGTGGTTGTGCCCCCCGTGAGAGGGGACGGTTGCCTGGCGCGTGGTCGGGGGCACGCGCGGGCCGGGCGGATTGATCGCCCCCCGTCAAGTGGTACGTGCCACCGTTCCCGGCGGGTTCGGTATGTCCTCGGCCTCGCATGGAGGGTGGGCCGAGGGTTCGGCGCGCTTCGGCTGTGCCAGAGCGACCCCGTAGTCGGGACGTCGCGGGCCTTGCCCGATCGAGCGCTTCCATCCGCCGGTGGGTCTTCCTGCCATGTAAGACGCATGGAACGAGCCAAAAGGTTGCCAGGATCCGCGTGGCCTCCGTCACATCGAGTCGTTTCTTGGTCAAAGTGGTGCTGTTCCGCCGGTATAGAGCTCGATCCTCGGCAGCCCGCGCGGCGGGCTCGGAGGCGGGCTCGGTCGAGCGGGCGTGCCCTGGTGGCTTATGCCAGGTCAGGGCGCGGCGAGGTGGCCCGCCAGAACGGCCCGGACCAGCTGGGCCGCGAACTCCGCCGGCGCGGCCGGGAGCCCGGCGCCCGCCGCCACGCTTTCCGCGCCCGCGAGGCGGGTCAGGAAGGCGTGCTGCTGGCAGCCTCCCAGCAGGGCCGCGGCGATGAACGGCAGGGGCGCGCCGTCCGCCAGCCGTCCGGCCTTCCGTTCGGCCTCCAGGTAGCCGATGAGGGCCGCGTGGCCCATCACCGGGCCTGCCGCCGGACCGCCCGGCGGCCCTGCCGGGGGCCCGCCGGGCGCCCCGGGAGGCGGCGCCTCGCCGGTGCGGTCGCTCCTCGGCCGGGCGCGCGACCTGGCGGCGGCCTCCTGCTGCGCCTTTCCGGGGCCGTCGCTCCGCAGCCACGCGATCAGCTCTGGGTCGGCCAGGACGGGCCCGGTCATCGGCAGCAGCTCGCCGTAGAAGCGGACCATCTCCGCCGCCAGGCGGGTGAGGTTCTCCTCCACCGTGTTCTGCCCGACCGATCCGGCGAGCCCGGTCATCGCGGTGCGCGCGGTCCCGGTCACCTCGGCCAGGGCCGCCGCGAACAGCGCGGTCTTGTTCGCGAAGTGGTTGTAGAGGCTGCCCTCGGACACGCCCGCGGTGCGCGCGATCTCCTTGGTCGTCGCGGCCACGATCCCGCGCGTCTGGATCACCGTGACCGCCGCGGCCAGGATCCGGTCCCGCATGGGCTCCGTCCGTGTAGCCAACCCGCCTGCACCTCGCTTCCCCGCTGGACGTTAGCACGGGCGGACGGTGATGAGTGAGTGCTCACCCGGAGGGATTCGGCGGATCCCGAGCGAACCGCCCTCACAGCATGTAGCTTCACTTTCACCGTGAGTTGCCGCAACGGCTTTCGCGCGTCGTTCCACTCGGGGGAGGGGGACCGCTTGGTGATCGCGGATCTGCTGGGCGTCACGAGGATGACGGCCGTCACGGTGAACGACCGCGGCCGCATCAGCCACTGGGACGATACCGCCGCCGACCTGTTCGGCGCCGCGCGCGGCCAGGCCATGGGCCGCCCGCCCGGCGACCTCCTCCGGCTCCCGCGGGAGCACCGCGGCGCCTTCGAGCCGGAGGCCTTCGGGCACGTCTGGTGCGGCGCCTGCACCCTGCGGCGGGCCGACAACGGGGAGCCCGTCGAGATCGGCTGGTGGGTCTACCCCATCGACGGGGCCCCGGGCGACCACGGCGTCCGGGTCCTGGCGCTGGCCGCCGACCTGCGCAGGCTCCGCCGCGACGGGATCGGCATCACCGTCGGCGACCTCCTGCTCGCCCCGCCCGGCGAGCCCGGCCCCGCCGGCGGCGCCGCCCTCCGCTCGGCCGCCGTCCGGCTGCTGCGGGTCGAGCCCACGCTCGCCGGCCCCTCCCCGGACGGGCCCGACCCGTTCGCGGGCCCGTTCGCCGACCGCCTCGCCGAACTGCTGCCCGCTCTCGGCCCCCCGGGCTTCGGAACGATCGCCTCGCAGGTCCTCGCCCTCGGCTGCCCGGCGGTGTCGCTGGGCCTGACCATCCGGCTGCCCATCGTCCCGCAGACCGACGCCGCCCCGCCCCCCGCGCCGACCGTCCCCCTGCCCCGGCCGGGGCCGCGCGTCCCGCCGCCCCGGCCGCCGCGCGCCCGCCGCGACCTCTCCCACGCGCTGGAGCCGCTCGCCTACCTCGGCGCGGCCGGCGAGCAGATCGGCAGCTCGCTCGACCACCTGCAGGCCGCCCGGACCCTCGCCGAGGTCCTCGTGCCGCGGCTCGCCGACCTCGCCGCCGTCGACCTGCTCGAAAGCGTCGTCGCCGACTCCGCGCCGCCCGCCGGCGAGGTCGACGAGACCACGCCGATGCGCCGGGTCGCCGTCGTCCACAACGACGAGCCCGGACGCTGGGACGAGGCCGTCCCCGAGGACGAGCCGCTGTCCGTGCCGTCCTGCACCCCGTTCGTCCAGGCCATGCGGACCGGGCGGCCCGTGCACATCGCCCGCGTCGACGACGGCAGGGCCGTCCGGCTCGCCGCCGCGTTCGGGGACCGCGACCTGCGCCCCCTGTTCACCGGCCGGGCACTGCTGGTCGCCCCGCTGATCGCGCGGGGGCGGGTGCTCGGCACGTTCATGCTGCTGCGCAAGCCCGACCGGCACGGGTTCGACGAGCTCGACTTCGCCATGGTCGACGAGCTGGCCCGGCGCGCCGCGCTCTGCGTCGACAACGGGCGGCTGTACCGGCGCGAGGTCCAGGTCGCCGAGGAGTTGCAGCGCAGCATGCTCCCCGACGACCCGCCTGACGTCGCCGGGGCCCGCGTCCGCTACCGCTACCGGCCCGCCGAGCAGGCCGCCCAGGTCGGCGGCGACTGGTTCGACGCCATCCCGCTGCCCGGCTGCCGGCTCGGCATCGTCGTCGGCGACGTCATGGGGCACGGCCTCACCTCCGCCGCGATCATGGGCCAGCTGCGCACCGCCGTCCGCACCCTGGCCGCCGAGGACATGCGGCCCGACCGGCTGCTGCGCCAGCTCGACGGCCTCGCCCGCCGGCTCGGCGAGGACTACCTCGCCACCTGCCTGCTCGCCGTCTACGACCCCGTCGAGCGGCGCTGCACGGTCGCCAGCGCCGGGCACGTCCCGCCCGTCCTCGTCACGCCGGACGGGGAGAGCCGTGTGCTGCCCGTCCCGCCGGGCGTGCCCATCGGGGTCGGCGGCGAGCCGTTCGAGACGGTGGAGTTCAAGGTCGAGGACGGGTCCCGGCTCGTGCTGTGCACCGACGGCCTCCTGGAGCGCCGCGACCGCGACCTCGACACCGGCCTGGAGGAGCTGCGCGCCCGCCTCGCCGAGGCGTCCGCCGACCTCGACGGCACCTGCGACGACCTGCTCGACCGGCTCGCCGGGCCCACCCCCGCCGACGACATCGCCATCGTCGCGGTCGGGTTCGACGGCATCCCCCTCGACGACGTCGTCACCTGGCAGCTCGAAGCCGCGCCCGGCAGCGTCCCGTGGATCCGAGCGCAGGTCGGGGACCGGCTCGCCGGCTGGGGCCTGCACGAGCTCGCCGAGACCGCGCGGCTGCTCGTCAGCGAGCTCGTCACCAACGCCCTCGTGCACGGCGCCGGATCCGTGGGGCTCCGCCTGATCAGGGGGCGCACGCTGCTCTGCGAGGTGCACGACGACGGCGCCGACATGCCGCACCTGCGGCACACCGACGCCACCGACGAGTCGGGCCGCGGCCTCCAGCTCGTCGGCCACCTGGCCGCCCGCTGGGGCACCCACCGCACCGAGGGAGGCAAGGTCGTCTGGTTCGAGCAGCGCGTCCCCCGGCGCTGACGGCGGGGTCGGGGGCGCGCCTCGCGGCCGTGTGAGGTAACTGTCCCGTTCGCGCCAGATACTTTCCCGCGCCCGCTTCGTTCTGATCGAAGTGTCGCCGTTCGCCGAGGCCGCCGGGAGATGAGTTGGGTGAGACGCTGACACTGCCCGTCCCCGAGACGCTCTACGGCACCTACGCCGTGGCGCTCACCGAGCCGATCCGCGACCCGGCGGCCCTGGCCCGCGCGCAGCTGCTGCGGCGCACCGAGCCGCCGCTGCGCGACCTCGTCCTCGGCATGCTCGGCAGCCCCATGCTCACCCTCGACCAGCGCCCCGCGGAGGGCTTCCCGCCGCTGCCCGCCGACCTGCTCGCCGCGTACGGCGCCTCCCCGTCCGACGTCGAGGCGGTCGCCGCCGCGCCGCACGTCCTCGCCGTCCGCGCCGCGTACCGGCCGGGGCGGCCGCCCGCCCACGAATGGGCGGCACGCGCCGTCGCGGGCGCCGTCGGCGCGGCCGCGTCCGCCCCGGTGGTCGACGTGTTCACCCCGCAGGTCCTCGCGCACGACCGGCTCTTCCGCTCCCTCCCGGGGCCCGGCGGCGCCGTCCGGCTCACCGACTGGATGCTCCTCCCGCACACCATCGGCCGTGACGGCTCCTACATCACCACCAGGGGGCTCGCCAGGTTCGGCCTCCCCGAACTGCAGACCGAGCACGTCCCGCCGGGCCTCGTCGAGCCCTGGGGGCGCCTGCTGAACGGTCTCGCCCACCACGTCCTGGACCTCTGGCTGGACGAGCTGCCCGCCGGCGAGCAGCCCCTCGTCGTCGAGATCCCCGAGGTCGTCTCCGTCGGCCTCCAGGACATCGCCGCCGCTCAGGGGGCCGACGAGCCGATGCGGCGCGAGGTCTCCGTGCGGCTGTGCCACGACCCGTCCCCGGACCCCGTCCTCACCGTGCTGCCCGCCGAGGACGGCCCCGACCGCCTCCGGTCCCTGTGCGCCACGCTCTTCGGAGCCCGATGAGCTTGCCTACGGCCTTGATCTCAGCGCAGGATCGACACGTGAGATTCGGCCCGCGTGACCGTCGCACCCCACAGCCCGAAGACCCCGGCCCCGAGGAGACCGGACCCGAGACCGGCCCCCGTCCGGGCCCCTACCCCGAGGACGTCCACGTGGCGGGCAAGGGAACCGCCCCGGAACCGGCGCCGGAGGAGCCGCCGTCCGACTGGGTCCCCGTCCAGCCGCCGACGGAACCCGAGGAGCCCTGGACCCCCCACGCCCCGGTGCCGCCCCCGGCCCCGCCCGCCGAGCCACCGGCGTCCCAGGAGGAGCCGCTCTGGGCGGTGCGCGACCTCGACCTCGGCCTCGGCGAAGCGTCGCCGGGCGAGCCCTGGACGCCCTCGGAGCCCGGCCCCGCACCCACGGGCCGGCACGCGCGAAGTGACGACGATCCGTTCCTGCCGGGGAAGGGCCTGGCGGCCGAACCGCCCCCGGTGACCGTGCCTGACATCCCGGTCCAGCAGTGGGCGCCCGCACAGCGGCCCGGGCCCATGACCGACCCCGAGCGGCGCAAGGCGATGGCGGACGCGTTCGTCGCGGAGTTCGTGGGCAGCACCACATGGCAGGCCACCCTGGCCGTGCTGGAGAGCGCGTTCCCCGGTCTGGGCATGGCCTCGACGCTGTCCCGCCGGACCGACGAGCTGTGGCAGACCATGGACGCCCTCGACCGGACGTCCGCGGCCAAGCTCGGGGTCCCGGCGTGGCTGGACGACGCGGGGATCGTGCTCGACCTCAGCGCCCGCCTCGGCGTGCGGGCGGCGCGGGCGCCGATGCACGGACTCGCACGCCCGTCCCGCGCGTCCCGCCCGTACGCGGGGGCGTTCGTCATCGACACGCTCGACCCGCTGCGCTACCACCGGGCGGTCGGCGGGCCGCAGGCGCCGCGCGACCTGCCGGGGGAGGGGGCGCTGCGGGCCCCGTCCACCTCCGAGGACGACGACAGCGGCGTCGTGATCGTCGCGAACCTGACGTCGGCGGGCGTGCGCGTACTGGACTCGGTGGCGCTCTGGCGCTACGCGGGCCGGGTGGTCGCCGGCACGGTCCGCGAGGAGGGCCGCCCCGAGACGCGCGTCCGTGCACGCCGTGCCCTCCGTGCCCTGCGGCGCGTCGTGGTCGTCGATCCGGACCTCGGGCTCGGCCTGTGCCTCCAGATCGACGCGGCCCGCGTCCCGCGGTGCCTGCTGGCGTTCAGCGTGGACCGGGCGGACGGCGCCCCCCGCTTCGTCCGCCCCTGATCAGTCGTCCGAACGCAGCCAGGTGAGGTCGCGCTGCCGGTCGGCGGGCAGCTCGCGGATGTGCTCGACGAGCCGCCACGGCTCGGTCGGCGGCGTTCCCTCGTCCGGCAGCACGCCGCACAGCACCGCGCTCTGCGTGCTGACCGCGACGAACGACCCGAACCGCGCGACGCCGCCGCCCCGCAGCGACGCCAGCTCGGTGAGCAGCACGGTGACCGCGGCCGCGTCCTTCGGGTCGTAGAGGCCGCGCACGTACGAGAACAGGTCTTCGGCGAGGACGTCGGGGCGCCGCCCGGACATCTGGTACACGGTGCCCCAGTAGGTGCCGGTGGCCTGCTCCGATCGCTGGTCGCGGAGCCGGATGCGCAGCCCGCACTCGGCGGCGCACTGCTCGTACGCCTCCGCGAGCAGCGCCTCGCCCTCCCCCTCCTCGCTCAGCAGCGCCCCGGTGACCACGCCCTCCTCCCGGTCGAGCCGGTCGAGCATCTCGCGGTGCAGCTCCTGGACGTCCTGCTCCACCGCGTCGAGCGTCCGCGCCAGCGCGCGATGGGAGTCGCGGTCGAGGTCGAGGCCCGCCAGCTCGTCCGACAGGTCGCCGAACTGCTTCTCCAGCCGTTCCACCCGCCCGGTGACGGTCTCCAGCCTCTCCGCCACGTCGGACGGCGGCCCCTCGGCCTGCGGCGGCGGGATGGGAATGCCGACCGGCTCGGTCGCCTCGTCGACCACCCGCTTGAGCACGTCGTGGTCCCGCGCGAGCTCGTTCAGCTGTTTGCGCAGATTGCGCAGCTCCGCCTGGGCTTGCGGAAGCCGCTTGTCGGACGCCAGGTAGAGCTCGCGTCCGGCGATCGCGAGGCAGAGCAGAACCAGGATCACGGTGGTCATGTGACTCCTCGGGAAGCGGGCTGCGCTCACGACGATAACCACCCCCGGCCGGATTGGCCGAGTGCGCAGCGGATCCCGTCCGAAACGCCCTACTTTCCTTTACCCACCGTCCTTCCGGCTACCCCCGAGATCATCCCCACACCTCTGGGAAAAGCCCCGCACCCACGGGCCCCGAGAATCCCGAAGCCTCCGGGAAACGAAAGCCACGCTCCCCGACCCGCCAATCACGTGACCTGCGGATGCTCGCGGGAAAAGCCAGAGAAGCCACTCAGAAAGCTCCGGGAAGCCCCACGCGACCTCCCGTCTGCAAATATCCGCAGGTCAGCGAAGAGCCGGCCCAGCAGTCCTCCGAGAGACGGCCGGCGCGCTACCCAACCGCGCCAGCCGCGCCCCCCGGCGGATGCCCGAGCGGTTTGGCCGGAGACACCACCCAGCCCCTTCGGAGCCGCGTCGGCTGGAGGAGTGCCTTCCAGGAAGGTGCGGGGGCGACGACGCCTTTCCGTGGCCTCGTCGCCCCATTCCGTTAAACCCGGTGGTCAGCCGAAGAGGCCGCCCAGGAGGCCGCCGAGGATTTCGGCGGCGCCGCCTGCGAGTTCGCCGGCCACGTCGCCTGCGATGTCTCCGGCGATGCCGCCGGCCGCGTCCGCGATCACGTTTCCGGCGACATTGCCCGCGTACCCGGCGAGCGCGTTGCCGAAGGCGTCCACGGGGGCGCCGCCCACGTAGCCCGCGACGTTCTGCGCGTACCCGGCCGCGTCCATGGCGCCCATGGCCACGCCGCCCACGACCCCCGCCGCCGCGACGCCGCCCACCAGACCGGCCGCGGCGGCGCCGTGGCCGAGGTGGCGGTGCCCGTGGTAGCCGGGCGGGGCGTGATGGACGTGCGCCGGAGGCGGGTGGCCGTGGGGCGAGTACGGCGGGGGCCCCGGCGGTGCGGGAGGGGGCGGGCCGGCATGAGCGGCGGGAGCGTACGGCGCCGCGGGCGGGGGCGCCCCATGCGACGGCATCCCGTGCGGAGGCGCGGGGGGCGGGGCTCCGTGTGACGGCATCCCGTGCAGGGGTGCGGGGGGAGCCCCATGCGACGGCATCCCGTGCGGGGGTGCGGGCGGAGCCCCATGCGACGGCATCCCGGGACCGGGCGGGGGCGGCGGGAAGCCCTGCCCGGGTGCCGGGGGCATGCCGGAGGGGTTCGGCGGGTACCCCTGGGCGGCCATCGGCGCGGGCTGCTGCTGCCGACCGGGCGCCGGGGCGGGAGGCGGGTACTGGGCGTTGCCGTGCGACCCGTACTCACCCGGCCCGCCGTAAGGAGCCGCGCCCTGCGGCGGTGGCGGCGGAAACCCCGAGTGGCCGCCGGGCGGCGGCAGCGGCGCCTGCCCGGGAGGCGGCGGAGCGCCATGGGACGCCGGGCCGGGGCGGGACGACCGGGGCAGCGCCGCCGCGGCCTCCAGCCACTGACCGATCTTGGCGTTCCAGTCGGTCTCCGCGGCCTCGGCGTGCGGCACCGTGAAGACGCCGAACGACTCGTCCTGCGGGGTGTCGCGGTCCTCGGCGCGCAGGACGAAGGCCATGGCGCGCGGGCTGGCGACGAAGCTCAGCCCGACCTTCTCGATCCGCCCCTGGTGCGACGACGGCGGGTTGAGGTGGATCTCCTGGTGGAACGGCAGCTGCTGGGACACGCCCCGCAGCTTCGACGACTCGAACGTCACGTTCGTGATCTGGAAGCCGAGCTGGGCGATCGAGGCGAGGACCCACTGCTGGGACTCCAGCGGCTCCACGGAGATCGGGTCGATGTCGCCCGGATCGGGCTGCCCGGCGACGTCGATCTCGGTGCACATCCCGATGGTGAAGCCTGGAAGCTCGTGGCCGAGGACGGTCGTGAACGGCAGCTCGTACGGCAGCGGGATGGAGAACGCCAGGTCGCGCTGCCCCCCGGCGTCGAGCCGGAATCCGCGGGTCAGGGCGCCGCGGTACACCTCGGGGCCCGCCGTCTCGCCGCCGTGGTGCCGCATGCGCGGCATCAGCGCCAGCGTCACCTGCCGGATCTCCGCGGGCCCGGCGCCGCCGCGCAGGTGCACCTTGCCCGCCACGACCCCGCCGGGTTTGCAGTTCGGCTCAGCAAGGATCGTGTCGACGGACGGTCCACCGCCCGCCATCTGCCCGTAGGACACCGGCCGTTCCCCTCTCCCACCGCGAGGCGACACGCCCCGCGCCCACCGCCCGCGCGGCCCCGGGCCGCGCGCACCAGAAACTTAGACCCCCTCCACCATGCCACCGGTTCACCCCGTCCGGACCAAACCCCCAATTTCCACCCAGCTTCGACGCACTTTCACGGCCAACCCCACCGCTCCACCACAACGCCCCGCCGCCACCCCCGCCGCATCCATTCCCCGCGCCCGGTGGGTGGTGGTGTCTGGGGGGCGCTGGGGAGTGGCACCTGGGGGTTAGCAGCGTGCCGGGAGGTGGGTGCGGGCTTGGAGCTGCCTTGGGGTGTTACCGGCGGGGAATCCCGCGTGGCCCCGGGGCGCGGAGCGCGGGGTGGCGCTTCGCGCGCCGGGGGGCACGTGTGGGGTGGATGTACGTACGTGACCGGCGCGGGGGCGGTTGGGGGCGCGGTGGCGGGTGTTGGGCGCTGGGTCCCGTGAGTTAGGGCGCGCCTGACGCGGTGGTCAGGTCTCCTTCTTGGTGACGGTCACGGGGGCGTAGGCGAGCTTTTCGAGGGGCTCGCGGATCTGGGCGGCGTCGCCTACGGCGATGACCGTGAGGGCTTCCGGGTCGATGTGCTTGCGGTAGGCGCGGGCGACGCCGTCGGGGGTGGAGGCGCGGACCGCGGCCAGGTAGGCGCTCGGGTAGTCGGCGCCCAGGCCGTTGGCGGACACGTCGGCCAGCTCGGCGGCCACGGCGCGGGCCGTCTCGTACTCGGCGGGGGCGCGGTCGGCCAGGGCGCGGACGGACGAGCCGTGCTCCTCGGCGTCGATGCCGCGGGACACGATGCCGCGCAGTTCGGTGAGGGCGTCGGCGACCGCGTCGGCGGTGACCTCGGTGTGGACGGCGCCCTGGGCGATGAACAGGCCGCAGTGCCGCATGCGGAGCAGGCCGGCGCGCATGCCGTAGGTGTAGCCCTTCTCCTCGCGCAGGACGGCGTTGAGACGGGACGTGAGACCGCCGCCCAGGACGTGCGACGCGACCATCAGGGACGGCCAGTCGTGGTGGGAGCGGTCGGGGACGCCGTGGCCGAAGCTGAGGTAGGTCTGCACGGAGCCGGGGCGGTCGACCACGACGATGCGGGCGGCGGACTCGGGCATGACCCGGTCGGCGGTGGGCAGCGGCGCGGCGGAGCCCGCCCAGCCTTCCAGGGCGGCGGCGAGGGCGCTGTCGGCGTCGGTCCCGGCGAGGTCGCCCGCGACCACGGCGGTCGCCTCGGCGGGGACCACGGAGCCGTAGAAGTCGCGGACGTGCGAGCCCTGCAGCGCGCCGACGGACTCGGGGGTGCCGCCGGTCGGGCGGGAGGCGCGGGCCTGCTCCGGGAAGAGGACGGCGCGCAGCTCGCGCATGGCGCGCGTGCCGGGGTCGGCGTCCTCCTGCGCGATCTCCTCCAGGCGCTCGCGGACGAGGCGCCGCACGTCGGCGTCGTCGAGGGCCGGGCGGCGCACCACCGACGAGAACAGCTCCAGGGCGGCGCCGAGCCGCGTGGTCGGGACGTCCAGCGCGATGCGCAGGGCGGTCAGGTCGGCGTGCGCGTAGAGGCTGGCGCCGAGCCGCTCGAACGCGGCGGTCAGCGCGGTGCCGCCGCCGGGCTCGGTGCCCTCCAGCAGGGCGCGCGAGGCCAGCGTCGCGACGCCGTCGAGACCGGACGGCTCGCGGCCCGCCCCCGCGTGCAGGACGAGGCGGACGGCGGCGAGCCGGCGGCCGGGCAGGTCGCAGCGCAGCGTCGCGGGGCCGGCCGGGACGCGGCCCGCGGTGCCGGACGGGAACGCCCACGCCGGGACGGGCCCGGGGACGGGACGGGGCTGCAGTGCAAGGCCGCTGCTCACGAGGTGCCTCCGTAGGTCAGGGCGGTGCGGGCGCCCGGGGCCAGCCAGCGGCCCGCCATCTCCTTGATCGCGTCCCCGGTGACCGCGGCGGCGCGGCCGGGGGCGGTGAAGACCCGGGCCGGGTCGCCGAACTGCGTCGCGTTCTGCGACAGCGCGTTCGCCAGGCCCGTCACCGTCTCGGTCTGCTCCAGGAAGCCGCGCTCGGCCTGGGCGGTGGCGCGGGCGGTCTCGTCGGCGTCCGGGCCGTGCGCGGCGAACCGTTCGAGCTCCTCGTCCAGCACGGCCGCGATCTTCTCGGGCTCCGGGCCGACGGCGTCCACGATCGCCAGGGACGGGCCGGACGCGAGCCGCGTGACCCCGGCCCACACCTCGGTGGCGATCTGGTCGCGCCGCACCATCCGGTCGTAGAGGCGGGAGCCGGAGCCGCCGCCGAGGATCTCGACCGCGAGCTCGGCGGCCTCGATGTCGTCGCCGCCGTCGGTGGGGAGCGTGAACATCGCGAAGTAGGCGGGGGAGGGGACCTCCTCGTCGAGGGTCTCGCCGCGGACGCCGGTCAGCGGCCCGAGGGCGCCGGGGCGCGCGGCGGGCTGCCGCGGGCCGGCCGGCAGGCCGCCGAAGTAGCGCTCGACCGCCTCCAGCGTCTTCTCCGGGTCGACGTCGCCCACGACGGACAGGACGGCGTTGCCCGGCGCGTACCAGGTGGCGAAGAAGTCGGTGCAGTCGTCGAGGGTGGTGGCGTCCAGGTCTTCCATGGAGCCGATCGGGGTGTGCGCGTAGGGGTGCCCCTCGGGGAACGTCAGCGCGCACAGGCGCTCGAAGGCCGTGCCGTAGGGCTGGTTGTCGTAGCGCTGGCGCCGCTCGTTCTTCACCACGTCGCGCTGGTTGTCGAGGTTGGCCTGGGTCAGCGCGGCGGGGAGGGTGCCCATGCGGTCGGCCTCCAGCCAGAGCGCGAGCTCCAGGTGGCTGACCGGCACCGTCTCGTAGTAGTTCGTGCGCTCGAAGGACGTGCTGGCGTTGAACGCGGCGCCGGCGCTCTCCAGCAGGGCGGCGTGCTCGCCCTCGGCGACGTTCGCCGAGCCCTGGAACATCAGGTGCTCGAAGAGGTGCGCGAGGCCGGTGCGGCCGGCCCGCTCGTGCCGCGAGCCCACCCCGTACCAGATGTTCACGGCGGCCAGTGGTACGACGTGGTCTTCGCAGACCACCACGCGCAGGCCATTGCCGAGCGTGTGCTCATGCAGCGGCTGTTCTGCCACGGAGCGCTCCCGTCCGTTCGATGGGCCGGACAGCACCGCGCGCGTCGGGAGGCGTCCCAGGCGGCGGGCTTGATCTCGGTCTCACCGTACCGGGTGCGCCCGGCGCGGGGAGCGCCGACGGAAACTGTGGATAACCGGCGCCACGGATAAAGGCGCTAGCGCGGCCGGAGCAGGACGGGAGGCGGGGGACGGGTGGCGAGGGGTCAGGGAGCGCCGGGGCTCAGGACGCCGCGGACTCGTGGGCCGCGATCGCGTCCTCCAGCGACCGGTGCAGGACGAAGATCTTGGTGAGCTGGGTGACGTGGAACACCCGCCGCACCCTGTCGTTGACGCCCATGAACGACATCGAGCCGTCCCGCGCCCGCAGCCGGTGGTAGATCCCGACGAGGACGCCGAGGCCCGTGGAGTCGAGGAACGTCACCTCGCCGAGGTCGATGACCAGGTGCGCGCCGCCGTTGTCGATGATCTCTAGCAGGGCCTCGCGCAGGCGGGGGCTGGTGAAGACGTCGATCTCACCGCTGATCTTGACGACCGTGAGGCCCTTCTCGACGCGATGCTCGACGGCGAAGTCCACCGGTGCTCCTCTCTGCCCCACGCCTCGTCCAACCCTGGAGGAGTTCTAGGGCCTCGTCGGGGGAATCCAATTGTTACCCCGGTCGCGCGTTGTTACGCCCGTTGTTCCGGACGCGTCGCTCAGGAGGACCGGAACAGGGCCCAGACGACCTTGCCGCGGGCGAGGGCGCGCCAGCCCCACCGGACGCTGAACGACTCGACGAGGTGCAGGCCGCGGCCGGTCTCGGCGATGTAGTCGGGCTCCTTGCGGCGGGGCGCGGTCCGGCTCGCGTCAATGATCCCGCAGAGCAGCCACGGCCCCTCGTGCCCGAGGCGCAGCCGGATGGCCGACGGCGCGGAGCCGAGCGGGTCGGCCGGGTCGCCGTACACGCCCTCGCGGTGCACGTCGTCGCCCGGCCGCCCGCCGGCCGTCTTCCCGCTGTGCCGCAGCGCGTTCGTGACGAGCTCGGAGACGACGAGGCCGACGTCGTCGGCGAGCTCGGCCATGCTCCACTCGGCCAGCCGGGAGATCGCGAAGTGCCGGGCCTCGGTGACCGACTCCGGATCGGGCTCGACGGTGAACGAGACCGTGGACCCCCGCAGTTCCGTCAGCGCCGTGACGGCCCTGTCCAGGCGCGGAGGCAGGTCGAACGCCTCCGGGACGGGCGTCGAGCGCCCAGCCTGGGCCCGTGGGTCGTCCGGCCCCGCGAGAGGGCCGAGCTCCCACCGCGTGTCGTCGTGCGCGTGGCGTGACGTCATTCCACCGGACCCCGCAGAGTGATCTCGTTGTGCAGCCGTGGCTCGGAAGTCTCGTGCGTTATCCTGCGCATCGTAGCGTGCGAATGCAAGGCCCAATGCACGTGCATCCGCATCGCGAGGGTGTGGGGCGACGCGGATCGCATGCGGGAGATCGGAGGTAACCGCGGGACGCTGAGGCCAGTGGCACACTAGGTTCGCTGTCCGCCGAATAGCCGGGAGGTTGGGCGTGACTCCAGAGACGCCGGGAAGCGGGTCGACGGTTCGTCGGATCCTGCTCGGGTCGCAGCTTCGCCGTCTGCGCGAGCAGAAGGGCGTGACCCGTCAGGACGCCGGCTACGTCATCCGCGCGTCGGAGTCGAAGATCAGCCGTCTTGAGCTCGGCAGGGTCAGCTTCAAAGAACGAGACGTGGACGACCTGCTCACGTTGTACGGCGTCGGCGACAAGACGGAACGCGAGGCGCTGCTACAGCTTGCGCGGGAGGCCAACACCCCCGGTTGGTGGCACCGGTACAACGACGTGTTGCCCGGCTGGTTCCAGACCTATGTGGGCCTGGAGGAGTCGGCGGCGTTGATCCGCACATATGAACTGCAGTTCGTCCCGGGACTGCTGCAGTCGGAGGGGTATGCGCGCGCGGTGATTCGCCTGGGCAACGCCGGGGCCGCCGAACACGAGATCGACCAGCGCGTGGAGCTGCGCCTGCAGCGTCAGGAACGCCTCACGGGAGCGGAAGCCCCGCGCCTGTGGGCCGTGGTGGACGAGGGGGCGCTGCGGCGTCCCATCGGCGGGCCGGAGGTGATGCGGGGCCAGTTCGAGCACCTCATCGAGATGTCGAAGCTGCCCAACGTCACCATCCAGATCATGCCGTTCAGGTTCGGAGGCCACGCGGCCGAGGGGGGCGCCTTCACGATCCTGCGTTTTCCCGAGCAGGATCTGCCGGACGTGGTTTACGTCGAGAACCTCACCGGCGCGATGTACCTGGACAAGCGCGACGACGTCGACACCTACCTGCAGGCGATGGAACGCCTGTGTGTCGACAGTGCGACCCCGGAGCGCACCGTCGAGCTTCTCGGTGATCTTCTCAGAGAGACATGATGCTCCAGACCGATTACGACAACGGGATGCCGGCCGCCGAGCTCCTCGGAGCACGATGGCTGAAGTCCCGGCGAAGCAACTCCCAGGGGAACTGTGTGGAAATCGCCGAACTGCCCGACGGGCAGGTCGCGATGCGCAACTCCCGCCATCCCGAGGGCCCGGCCCTCATCTACACCCGCCCCGAGATAGAAGCGCTCATCCTTGGAGCCAAGGACGGCGACTTCGACCATCTCATCGCCTCCCGTAACTGATCCAGCAGCGGCCGGGTCGGCACCGGTGCACCCGAACGTCGACCCGACCTCCGCAGGAGACACAGGCCACCCCAGGCGCGAGGGTGGCCTTGTTCATTCCGGCCCCGGATCTCTCCGTCAGCCGCAGTTGCCGTAGGGGGCGGTACTGCCGTTGCCGCCGAAGCGGACGCACACCCCGGGCGCGCTCACGTACACCGGTCCCGCGTACCAGGCGAACGAACCGCTGTCGCTGACGGCGCCGCCGCCCTTCTTCTGGACCCAGGCGGAGACGGGCGACTTCGTGCCGACGTGCTTCGTCTTGATGGTGACGGCGCAGTTGTACTTGGTCGAGTTGCTGTAGAGCAGGTAGGCGACGCCGCCGGACACCCCCATGGAGCGCAGCACGTAGTACCCGGTGCCCTTGCCGCCGTTGTTGCACGCGGACTGCGGCGTGTACTTGTTGGGCGGCTCCTTGGGCGGCGTCGAAGTTCCCCCGCCGGTGCCTCTCGTGGGGGTCGAGCCGCCGGGCCGCTGCGGCGCACCCGGTTCCGGGGACGCGGTGGGGTTCGCGGGGTTCCCGCTCTTTCCGGGCTTCGGCTGCCCTGGTTTCGTCGTCGTCGGGCTCTGGGGGCGGCCGGCCGCGCCGTTCGCGGAGCCGGAGTCGCCTCCCACGCCGTGGTTCTCGTCGGACGCCGAGACGGGCCGTTCCTTGTCGCCGCTCGGCCTTGTCGCGGCCCACGCGGCGCCGCCCGCGATGACCAGCGCCACTGCCACGGCCGCGGCGATCGGTATGGCGAGGCGTCCGCGTCCCCTGCCGTCCGGCTCATGGCCGTTGGGCGGCGCAGGAAGGCTCGGTGGCGGCATTCCGAGCGCCCCTTGGCCGTAACCCTCCGGGGGAGGCGTCGCATCGGCGTACGGACGCGGCTGCGGGGCCGTCCCTTCGGGGACGCCGGACGGGTCCGTCACGTGCTCGGGAGGCGGCGCAGGGAGGGCCGCGGCGGGCGGGACGGTCACGACGGGCGGGACGGCCTCGGACGCTCCGCTGGTCGCGCCGAGCAGCCGCTCCTGGGCCTCGCGGGCGGTCGGGCGCTGCGCGGAGTCCTTGGCCAGGCACGCGAGGACGAGTTCGCGCATCGGGCTCGGGAGGTCGCCCAGATCCGGTTCGCCCGTCAGGATCCGCTTCATGACCGAGGCCATCTCGTCGTTGCCGAACGCGGGACGTCCCGTCGCGGCGAACGCCATGGTCGTGCCCCAGGCGAACATGTCGGCCGCCGGGCCGACCTGGTCGCCGGTGAAGTGCTCCGGGGCCATGTAGGCGGGAGTGCCGACGTTCTGCGTCTCACCGGCCGCGCCCAGCGCGCGCGCCACGCCGAAGTCGATGACGCGCGGGCCGTCCGGGCCCATCATGACGTTGCGCGGTTTGAAGTCGCGGTGCACGATGCCGGCCTGGTGGATCGCCGTGAGCGCGGTGAGCGTGCCCACCGCCAGCCGCTCCAGCGCGCCGCCCTTGCGCGGGCCCTCCGTCCGCACGACGTGGAAGAGCGACAGGCCGGGCACGTACTCGCTGACGATGTAGGGCTGGTCGCCCGCCACGTCGGCGTCCAGGACCTGCGCGGTGCAGAAGCGCGCGACGCGCTTGGCGACCTCCAGTTCGCGGACGAACCGGGCGCGGGCGGACTCGTCCCCCGCGAGCCTGCCGTGCAGGAGCTTGATCGCGACGTGGTCGTCGGCGCGGACGGCCCGGGCACCGCCCCGCGGGCGCCCCAGGAAGACCGCCCCCTGCCCGCCCTCGCCGAGGCGGCCCAGGATCTCGTATCCGCCCAGCTCGACCGGGTCCCCCGACTCCAGTGGATGGGCGTCCGGCATCGTCCTGTCGGTCACACCACTCGCTCCCCGTTGTTCCGCATCGTCCCGCGATCGTTCCGCAAGACTATGGCCAACGATGGTATGCGCTCGGCAAAGCGGGTGATCAAGCCGTGGTGGCCGCGGCCACTTAATGGGACTATAGTCCGGTTGTACTTCAGGGAGGAGGCGATGATGGACCGTCGCCCGGCCGGCGCGAGGCGCGTGGATCTGGAACTGATGCGGACCCCGCCGCCCAAGGAGCGCGCCGACGCCGCCCGCAACCGCGTGAAGGTGCTGGACGCCGCCGCCGCGCTGTTCGCCCGGCACGGAGTGGAGGCGGTGTCCATGGACGCCGTCGCCGCCGAGGCGGGCGTCGGCAAGGGCACGCTGTTCCGCCGCTTCGGCGACAAGGCGGGCCTCGCCGTGGCGCTGCTGAACGAACGCGAACGTGCGCTCCAGGACGCGATCCTGTCCGGCCCGCCTCCGCTGGGCCCCGGGGAGGACGGCGCGGTCGTGGCGCCGTCCGAGCGTCTGCACGCCTTCGCCGACGCCTACCTGGACTACGTGCTCGACCATCTGTCGCTGGTGCGCATGTCCGAGACCGCTTCGCCCGGGGCCCGGTACCGGATCGGCGCCTACGGCTTCTGGCACCGGCACCTGACGATCCTGCTCGACCAGCGCGGTGACGCCGTTCCGGACGGTGAGGCCGTCGCGCACGCGCTCCTGGCAGTCCTCGGCGCGGAGCACCTCACCGCGATGGTGGAGAGCGTCGGCAGGGAACGCACCCGGGCCACCGTCCACAGATTCTTCGACATGGCTCGCGCCTAGCGGAACGCGAAAGCCCCCGCGGATGCGGGGGCTTTCCCATGCCTGCCCGGAGGTGCGGTCGGGCGCGGAGTGTCAGGCCGGGTCGGGTGTCCGCCGGCGGCGGCGGGTCTCCGCCCGGCCCTCCGCGTTGCCCGGTGGACCCTCCTGGGCATGGTTGCGTTCCAGCTGCGCGGCGACCGCGAGGGCGCGCAGCGACGTGGTTCTCACGCGTTTGCGCTCGCTGGTGGAACGGGTGCGGGGGATGCTGCTGGGCACGGTTCACCTCCGTAGGTCGCTGACATGGGTGCGGCCCGGCCGGCGGGATCGCGCACGGTCGTTGCAACCGCAAGATCCTTCCGGCTATTCCGAGTGATCGTTCCGTTTTGCGACGACCGGATTCAGGGGAAAGATTCCCCTGTTTTCACGTCTCGTACCATCTGTCCCTTTGTTCTCGTTGCCGTGCGGGGCCGTCCGGACCGCTCGACTGGGTAGGTATCCCAGGATCCGGTTCGCCCGCGGGTTCGTCCCGCCATGAGCGGCTCAGCGTGGAGCCCAGGAGGCCGTCGGGCGCGGCCGGACGCGCCCCGAGCCACTCCTGGGAGACACACGTGATCAGTAAGCTGCTCGTCGCCAACCGTGGCGAGATCGCCGTGCGCGCCTTCCGCGCGGCGTACGAACTCGGCATCGCCAGCGTCGCCGTGTACGCGCACGAGGACCGCCTGTCCCTGCACCGGCAGAAGGCGGACGAGGCGTACGAGATCGGGGAGCACGGCCACCCGGTCCGCGCCTACCTGGACGTGGACGGGATCGTGGAGACGGCGCTGCGGGTCGGCGCCGACGCCGTCTACCCGGGCTACGGGTTCCTGTCGGAGAGCCCCGAGCTGGCGGCGGCGTGCGAGCGCAGCGGGATCAAGTTCGTCGGCCCGCCGTCGCGGGTGCTGAGCCTGGCGGGCAACAAGATCGAGGCGGTCGCGGCGGCCGGCCGCGCGGGCCTGCCGGTGCTGCGCTCGGCGACGCCGGAGCCGGGACGGGAGCTGGAGGCGGCCGACGAGGTCGGGTTCCCGCTGTTCGTGAAGGCCGCGGCGGGCGGCGGCGGGCGCGGGCTGCGCCGCGTCGACCACCGCGAGGACCTGGAGGCCGCCGTGGACACGGCGCGCCGCGAGGCCGAGAGCGCGTTCGGCGACCCGACGGTGTTCCTGGAGCAGGCGGTGGACCGCCCGCGCCACATCGAGGTGCAGGTCCTCGCGGACGCGGCCGGGCACATCGTCCACCTGCGCGAGCGCGACTGCTCGGTGCAGCGGCGCCACCAGAAGGTCGTCGAGATCGCGCCCGCCCCCGGGCTGGACCCGGAGACCACCCGGCGGCTCTGCGACGACGCGGTCCGCTTCGCCCGGGAGATCGGGTACGAGAACGCGGGGACGGTCGAGTTCCTCGTGGACGACCGCGGCGAGCACGTCTTCATCGAGATGAACCCCCGCATCCAGGTCGAGCACACCGTCACCGAAGAGGTCACGGGCGTCGACCTGGTGCAGAGCCAGCTGCGCATCGCGGGCGGCGAGACGCTGGCCGACCTCGGCATCGCGCAGGACGAGGTCGGCGTGAGCGGGTTCGCCGTGCAGTGCCGCATCACGACCGAGGACCCGGCGAACGGGTTCCGTCCCGACACGGGGAAGATCTCGGCGTACCGGTCCCCGGGCGGCGCCGGCGTGCGGCTCGACACGGGAACGGCCTACGGGGGCGCGATCGTGTCGCCGCACTTCGACTCGCTGCTGGTGAAGCTGACGTGCCGAGGCCGGACGTTCGAGGACGCGGTACGGCGGGCGCGCCGGGCCGTCGCCGAGTTCCGCATCAGGGGCGTCGCGTCCAACATCCCGTTCCTGCAGGCGCTGCTGGACGAGCCCGACTTCCGCGCGGGCGGCGTCACCACGTCCTACATCGCCGACCACCCCGAGCTGCTCACGGCCCGTTCCAGCGGCGACCGCGCGACGCGGCTCGTCCGCTACCTGGCGGACGTCACGGTCAACAAGCCGCACGGTGAAGCCCCCACCGACCTGGATCCGGCGACGAAGCTGCCGCCGCTCGACCTCGACGGGCCCTTCCCCGAGGGGTCGCGCGACCGGTTGCTGGCGCTCGGCGCGCGCGCGTTCGCCGAGCAGCTACGGAACCAGGACGCCTTGGCCGTCACCGACACGACGTTCCGCGATGCACACCAGTCGCTCCTCGCTACGCGAGTACGTACGTATGACCTGCTGTCTGCCGCGCCCTATCTCGCTCGGATGACGCCGCAGCTTCTCTCGATCGAGGCGTGGGGCGGGGCAACGTACGACGTCGCGCTCCGCTTCCTGGGAGAGTCGCCCTGGGACAGGCTGGCCGCGATCCGCGAGGCGGCGCCCAACCTGTGCATTCAGATGCTTCTGCGTGGCCGCAACACCGTCGGCTACACGCCGTATCCCGACTCGGTGGCTCGGGCCTTCGTCAAGGAGGCGGCCAGTACGGGAGTCGACATCTTCCGTGTGTTCGACGCCCTGAACGACGTGGACCGCATGCGCCCGGCCATCGACGCGGCCCTCCAGACCCACGCGCTTGTGGAAGGCACGCTCTGCTACACCGGCGACCTGTCCTCCCCGGACGAACGGCTCTACACGCTCGACTACTACCTGCGGCTGGCGGAGGAACTCGTCAACGCGGGAGTCCACATCCTCTGCGTCAAGGACATGGCCGGCCTGCTCAGGGCGCCCGCCGCGCGCACCCTCGTCAGGGCCCTCCGCGAGCGGTTCGACCTGCCCGTTCACCTGCACACCCACGACACGGCCGGCGGGCAGATCGGCACCTACATCGCCGCCATCGAGGCGGGCGTCGACGCCGTCGACGGCGCCGCCGCGCCGCTCTCGGGCACCACGAGCCAGCCGCCGCTCCAGGCGATCGTGGCCGCGACCGACTTCACCGAGCACGCCACCGGCCTCGACCTGGACGCGCTCACCGCCATGGAGCCGTACTGGGAGGCCGTCCGGAAGCTCTACGCGCCGTTCGAGATGGGACTTCCCTCTCCGACCGGGCGCGTCTACGGGCACGAGATCCCCGGCGGGCAGCTGTCCAACCTGCGGCAGCAGGCCGTCGCCCTCGGCCTCGGCGACCGCTTCGAGGAGATCGAGCGCCTCTACGCGGCCGCCGACGCCATCCTCGGGCGGCTCGTGAAGGTCACCCCGTCCAGCAAGGTCGTCGGCGACCTGGCCCTGCACCTCGTCGCGGCGGGCGCCGACCCGGACGACTTCGCCGAGAACCCGGACCGCTACGACATCCCGGACAGCGTCATCGGGTTCCTGAACGGCGAACTGGGCGATCCGCCCGGCGGCTGGCCCGAGCCGTTCCGCACCAAGGCCCTCGCAGGACGCCGGTACACGCCCGCCCGGGCCGAACTGGACGGCGCCGAAGAGAAGGCTCTGGCCGGCCCGGACGTTCGCGACACGCTCGACCGCCTGCTCTTCCCGGGCCCTGCGAAGGAGTACCGCGAAGCCCGCGCCGCCTACGGGGACCTCTCCGTCCTGCCGACCGGTCCGTTCCTCTACGGGCTCCGGGCGGGGCACGAGGTGGCGTTCGACCTCGAACCCGGCGTCCGCGTCCTGGCCGGGCTGGAGGCCGTCGGCGACGTCGACGAGGCCGGGGTGCGGCAGGTCATCTGCTCGGTGAACGGCCAGCTCCGGACACTCTCCGTCCGCGACAAGTCCGTCAAGTCCGACGCGCCGCCGGTCGAGCGGGCCGATCCCGCCGAGCCCGGCCACGTCGCCGCCCCGTTCGACGGCTCGGTGACGCTGCGGGTGGCCAAGGGCGACGAGGTCGCCGCGGGAGACGTGGTCGCCACCATCGAGGCCATGAAGATGGAGGCCGCCATCACCGCCCCGGTCGCGGGCGCCGTCGCCCGGCTGGCCGTCCCGGAGGCGACGCCCGTCCAGGCCGGCGACCTCCTCCTGGTCATCCAGGACGGCGCCTAGGGCGCCTTCCGTCCTCCGGGGGCCGGACGCGTCGCGTAGCTCCCCAGGGACGGTTCGAGCAGGTCGAAGGCGGTCTTCGCGGACTCCGCGAGGGCCGCCTCGATCTCCTCGCGGGTCTCGCCCCGCACGTTGCGGCGCAGGGCCTCCTGGAACAGGACGCGGTGGACGCCGCCGAGCTGCGCGGCGACGAGGCGGGGCAGGACGTCGTCCGGGCCCGCGCCGGTCTCCTCGGCGAGGACGGCGGCGAGAGCCTCCTCCCGTTCCTCGTGGAACTCGCGGAGCCGCGCCACCAGCGCCGGGCTCTCGGCGACCATCCGGGCGAACGGGGGGCCGGAGAAACCGATCACGGCGTCCTGCCGCCGGACGGCCTCCAGGAACCCCCGGCGCAACGCGGCCAGCGCGGACTCGCCCGGCGCCCGCTCGGCGACCGTGCGCGCCAGGGAGGCCACGAACACCTCGTGCAGGTCGAGCGCCAGGTCCTCCTTGCGGGGGAAGTAGTTGGTGACGGTCATCTTCGCCACCTGGGCCGCCGCCGCGACGTCGGCGATGGTCACCCGGTCGAAGCCGTGCCGCAGGAACAGGCGGGTCGCGTGGTTCGAAATGCTCTGGCGCGTCTGCTGCTTCTTCATCTCCCGCAGTCCCATGCCGCCATCCTCTCATAATCCGACCTAAGTTCGTTCTCGACATAAGCTTAGGTCGGATCTAAGTTTGGCTCGCGAGCCTGACGGGTACCGAGATCGGGTGACCGTTCCCTCCCGGCCGCCGGACGAGCAAAGGACACAGCCCTGAACGCCAGCCACGCGCCGAGCGCATCCCCCCGCTCCACCGTGAACCTCGTCGACCCGATGAAGGACTACCTGTCCCGCATCGGGCGCACCGCGCTGCTCACCGCCGAGCAGGAGGTCGACCTGGCCAAGCGCATCGAGGCCGGCCTGTTCGCCCGAGAGCGCCTCATGACCCTGGGCGACGAACTGAGCCTCCAGGACAAGCAGGACCTGGAGTGGATCGCCGCCGACGGCGTCCGCGCCAAGGAGCACATGGTCGAGGCCAACCTGCGCCTCGTCGTGTCGCTCGCCAAGCGCTACATGGGCCACGGCCTCCCGTTGAACGACCTCGTGCAGGAGGGCAACCTCGGCCTGATCCGCGCCGTGGAGAAGTTCGAGTACCGCCGCGGCCTGAAGTTCTCCACCTACGCCGTCTGGTGGATCAAGCAGGCGATCAGCCGCGCGCTGGCCGACCAGAGCCGCACCATCCGCATCCCCGTGCACGTCGTCGAGGTGCTCAACCGGATGACGCGGGTCCGGCGGCGGATGATGCAGGACCTCGGCCGCGAGCCGACCTCGCAGGAACTGGCCGTCGAGCTCGACGTCACGCCCGAGAAGGTCGAGTGGCTGCGGCGGCAGGCCCGCGAGCCGCTGTCCCTGCACACCCCGCTCGGCGAGGACGGCGACGGCGAGCTCGCCGACGTCATCGAGGACCCCGAGGGCGGCGACCCCGCCGACGTCGTGGCGACCTCGATGCTGCGCGGGCGCCTCGACGCCGTCCTGGAGACCCTCACCGAGCGCGAGGCCGGCGTGATCTCGCTGCGGTTCGGGCTGTCGGGCGGCGAGCCGAAGACCCTGGAGGAGGTCGGCAAGGTCTACGGGGTGACGCGCGAGCGCATCCGGCAGATCGAGTCCAAGGGCATGCACAAGCTGCGCCACCCCTCCCGCCGCGAGACCCTCGCGGACCTGCTCGGCTGAGCCGCCGGCCGGGCCGGCGCCGGGGAGGCCCGCGGCGCCCGCGCGCCCGCCCGGGCGTCAGGCCGTGGAGTCGCGGCCTCCGGCGAGCCGCCGGGCGAGTTCGTCGCGCTCCCGGGTGAGTTCGGCGACCTCGTGCTGGAGTTCGAAGATGCGCCGGATGGCGGGCAGCGTCATGCCCTCGCCCATCATCGACACGACCTCCTGGATGCGGCCGATCTCGTGGCGGCTGTAGCGGCGCTGGCCGCCGGTCGAGCGCTGGGGGGAGACGACCCGGTGGTCGTCGATGCGGCGCAGGAACGCCTGCTGGACGTCCAGCATCTGCGCCACCTGTCCCACCGTGAACAGCGCGGCGTGCTCGTCGTCGAACGGCAGGTTCATGGGGGGCCTCCTCGGCGCCGTCGCGGTACCGGCGAACCGCCGGACGATGCGGGCGGCCCCGGTCGGCACGGCCTTCGACGAGCCGCGCCGGCCGGGGCCGCCCGGACGTCGCGCGTCAGCTCCTGATCGCCTTCTGGCCGGCGCCGGACTGCTGGACGGCCACCTTCCGGGGCCGCGCCCGCTCCAGCACCGGGATGCGGACGGCGAGGACGCCGTTCTCGTAGGCGGCCTCGATCGCCTCGGCGTCCAGGTGCTCCGACAGGTAGACCCGGCGGGTGAAGGAGCCCATGGTGCGCTCGCGGACGAAGACGCGCTCCTCCTCGCCGAACTCCTCCTCGCGCCGCGCGGTCACCGAGAGCACGCCGCGGTCGACGGTGACCTCGATGGAGCCGGGGTCGACCCCCGGCAGATCGAACCGCAGGACGACGTCGTCCGCGCGGCGGACGCCGTCCATCGCCATGGCGGCGCCGTTTCCCTGGCCGGCCGCCTGGCGGACCGCGCGGTCGAACTGACGCTCGAACTCCTGCACGAACGGGTCGATCGACGTCAGCAACACGGACATCACCTCCGAAGACCTCGGCGCCTGGCGTGCGCCGATTACCTGTTCCTCGTACAAGAGGAAACCTGCAACTCCAGTTATAGGAAACCGGGAAGCCGATGTCAAGCCCCGGCGTCGCGGCCGTCCAGTCCCGGGTGTCGTGAGCGACCCGTTTTGGTGGCTCTGGGACAGCTTCCACCCTCGGGATGAGAGAGTGGATGATCTAGAAAAGCCCCCTCGGGGGCGCGGTCGGCGCGGAAAGACGGGGATGATGGCCAGAGGGCTGGGACGGCTGGCGAGGCGCGGCGTCGCCAGGGGAGCGGCCGCGGGTGCGGCGCTCGTTCTGACGTTGGCGACGGCCCAGGTCGCGGCGGCGGCCGGGCCGGACGTGGGCCCGTCCGTGATCGCCGCGGCGCAGCCGCCCACCGTCCCGTTCGATCCCGCCAAGCTCCGGGCCACCCTGGACGCCACGCACGACGCCGGGATGTACGGGCTGTTCTCCGAGGTCCGGGACGGCCGCACGGCGTGGGACGGCGCGGCCGGCGTCGCGGACGTGCGCACGGGGCGCCGGGTCACCCCGGGCATGCGCCAGCGGGTCGGCAGCATCACCAAGTCGTTCGTCGCCACCGCGATCCTCCAGCAGGTCGAGCGGGGCCGCGTCGACCTCGACGCCCCGGTCGGCCGCTACCTGCCCGGCCTCATCCCGGGGCGCCCCGGCGAGCAGACGACCGTGCGGATGCTGCTCGACCACACCAGCGGCATCGGCGACTACGTCGCCCCGGCGTTCCCCTCGCTGCGGGAGCTCTCGGCCGACAGCCTGGACGAGTACCGGTTCCGCGACGTCCCGCCCGAGCAGCTCATCGCCTGGGGGCTGCGGGCGCCGCGCACGGGAGAGCCGGGCGAGCGCTGGTCGTACTCCAACACCAACTACGTCATCGCCGGGAGACTCCTGGAGAAGGTGACCGGGACCAGGGCGGAGGAGTACATCACCCGGAACGTCATCCGCAAGGCCGGGCTGAAGCACACCTACTTCCCGTCCTCGCCCTGGATCGCGGGCCCGCACCCGCGGATGTACGAGTCGCTGTACCAGCACGTGACGCCGCCCCGCGACTACAGCACCTTCGACATGAGCTGGGCCTGGACGGCGGGCGCGCTCGTCTCCACCATGGACGACCTCAACCGCTTCTACCGCAGGCTCCTCACCGGCGACCTCATCGGGCCGGACGCTCTGGCGCAGATGCGGCGGACCGTCCCGGTGAAGGACGCGGACGGCAACGTCCTGATGAACTACGGCCTCGGGCTCTACTCCCTCGACCTACCGTGCGGGACGTTCTGGGGCCACGACGGCGCGGTCTTCGGCGCCGGAACCCAGTCCCTGTCCTCCGCCGGGGGCGAGCGGCAGATCTCGCTGGCCTTCAACCTGATGAAGTACCAGCAGCTCAGCGCCGGCGGCACGCCCGTCCCCCACCCCATCGACAACGCGCTGGCCGCGCACGTGGTGGAGGCCCTGTGCGGCAGCCGCCCCGCGACCGGCACGGTCCGTCCCGCCGCGCAGGTGCGGCTGCTGCCGCTCCAGGCCCTGCGCGCCGCCGGGTGAGACGCGGCCGGTCGCCGGAAACTCAGACCAGGTCGGACGGGTCGGTGTTGGCGCCGCACAGCACGACCACGACGCGCTCCCCGGGGGACGGCCGGTAGGCGCCGCCGCGCAGCGCGGCCACGGCGGCGGCCGTGCCGTGCTCGACGACCATGCGGTACTCCTGCCACACGAACCGGCGGGCCTCGATGATCGCCTCGTCGGTGACCAGGACGGGACGCACCCCGGCACGGGAGGCGACCGCGAACGCGATCTCGCCGGCCCGGGTCGCGCCGAGGGAGTCGGCGGCGATCCCCGACACCTCCACGTCCACGGGGCGTCCGGCGTGCAGGGCGCGTTCGAGGGTCGGGATCGTCGCGGGCTCGACGCCGACGACGCGCGCCCGCCCTTCGAGCGCGGCGGCCACGCCCGCCATCAGCCCTCCGCCGCCGACCGCCAGCAGGACCGTGTCGACCTCGCCGCCGGTCTGCTCCAGCATCTCCAGGCCGAGCGTGCCCTGGCCCGCGCACACCTTCGGCAGGTCGTAGGCGTGGCAGAACAGCGCGCCGGTGTCGGCGGCGCGCTTGGTCGCGGCGTCCTGCGCCTCGGCGTACCGGGTGCCCACCTGCACGACCGCGGCGCCGAGGGCCCGCAGCCGCGCGACCTTCACCGCGGGCGCCGTCTCCGGCACGTACACCTCGGCCGGGACGCCCGCCCGCGCCGCCGCGTACGCGAAGGCCAGCCCGGCGTTCCCGCCTGAGGCCGCGACGACTCCCGTCTCGGGAAGCCGCCCCTCCTCCCGCGCCGCCAGGATGTGGTTGAACGCACCGCGCGCCTTGAACGACCCCGTGTGCTGCGTCAGTTCGAGCTTCAGCCACATCCGCGCGGCGGGCGCGAGCGGCCCCGGCTCGACCTCGACCATCGGCGTGCGGCGGACATGTCCCGCGACACGCTCCGCGGCGGCCTGGACGTGCGAGCGATCGATCACCGGTTTCCCCTCCGCGTCATCAGCACCCAACGCCAGTTTGGGACATGACACCCGATCACGCCACCCGCCCCCCTGACAACCACCCCCAAGCCCCCCGGGAAGGGCTGCTGACCGGCGTCCTCCGCTCCGCTCCGGACGCCGGTCAGTTTTCCTTTGGGGGGCGACCCCCCAAGCCCCCCGGGAAGGGCTGCTGACCGTCGTCCTCCGCTCCGCTCCGGACGCCGGTCAGCACACGGTGCGAGGTCGGTCAGCGGCCGAGGCGAGTCTCTTCATCGGCGCGGGACGCAGGTCCCGCCGGACTAGGGAGGTCCCCATGAAGAACGTCCTCATCTCGGGTGCGAGCATTGGCGGTCCCGCGCTGGCGTACTGGCTGCGGCGGTACGGGTTCGGCGTGACGGTCGTGGAGGTGTCGCCCGGGCCGCGGGCCGGCGGGCAGGCGATCGACGTGCGCGGGCCGGCGCTGGAGGTCGCCGAGCGGATGGGCGTCCTCGACCGGATCCGCGAGCGGCGCGTCGAGATGCGCGGCATGTCCATGGTGGACGGGGACGGCAAGGAGCTGTACCGCAGCGAGGACTACACGATCACCGGGGGCGACCTGAGCAGCGCGGACGTGGAGATCCTGCGCGACGACCTGTCCGCGATCCTGGTGGACGCGGCGGGCGACGGCGTCGAGTACCTGTACGGCGACTCGATCGCCGGGGTGGAGCAGGACGACGACGGCGTGCGGGTGATCTTCCAGAGCGGGCTGATCCGCACGTTCGACCTGGTCGTCGGCGCGGACGGCGCGCATTCCACCACGCGCCGGCTGGTGTTCGGGCCGGAGAAGGACTACCTCACCCACCTCGGCACCTACCTGTCGGTGTGGACGGCCCCGAACTTCCTCGGACTGGACCGCTGGCAGGTGTTCCACCAGGTGCCGGGCAGCAGTTGGGGTGGCGGCGTGATGAGCGTGCGCGGCAACGAGGAGGTCCGCGTCTACCTGGGGTTCGAGTCCGAGCGGCCGATCGAGTACGACCACCGCGACACCGCCGCGCAGAAGAAGATCATGGCGGACGCGCTGGCCGGCGGCGGCTGGGTGGTGCCCGAGCTGCTGGAGACGATGTGGGACGCGCCCGACTTCCACTTCGACTCGATGGCGCAGATCCACATGGACTCCTGGTCGAAGGGGCGGGTCGTCCTGCTCGGGGACGCGGGCTACTGCGGGTCGCCGCTGTCCGGGCAGGGCACGAGCATGGCCATCGTCGGCGCGTACGTGCTGGCCGGGGAGCTGAAGGCGGCGGGCGGCGACCACCGCGCCGCGTTCGCGAACTACGAGAAGGAGCTGCGCGGGTACGTCGCCGCGAACCAGGAACTGGCGCTGACCAACAAGGCGCGGGTGGACGCGCAGCGCGACGCCGAGACGGGCGCCGGGACCGAGGTCGTCGACTTCCAGGACTTCGGGGAGATCGTCGGCTCGTTCACGGTGCGGGACTACTGAGCGCGGCGGCGCGGTCCAGCAGGACCCGGCGTTCGGGCGCGTTGCGGGTGAGCTCCGCGGCGCGCTCGAACTGCTCCCGGGCCTCGTCCCGGCGGCCGAGGCGGGCGAGCAGGTCGCCGCGGACGCTCGGCAGCAGGTGGTAGCCGCGCAGGGCGGGCTCGTCCACCAGCGCGTCGGCGAGCTCCAGGCCCTTCTCGGGACCGTGGGCCATGCCGACCGCCACGGCGCGGTTCAGCTCCACCACGGGGGACGGCGCGACGCGGGCGAGGATCTCGTAGAGGGAGGCGATCTGCGCCCAGTCGGTGTCCTCGGCGGAGGGCGCCTGCGCGTGGCAGGCGGCGATCGCGGCCTGCAGGACGTACGGGCCGGGCGGCTCGCCGATCCTCTTCGCGCGCAGCAGCGCCTCGAACCCGCGGGTGATGAGGAGCCGGTCCCACTTGCCGCGGTCCTGCGCCGCCAGCGGGACGGGCTCCCCGGACGGGCCGGTGCGCGCCCGGGTGCGGGACGCCTGGATCTCCATCAGCGCCGCGAGCCCGTGCACCTCGGGCTCGCCGGGGGCCAGCGCCGCGAGGACGCGGCCGAGGCGCAGCGCCTCGCGGCACAGGTCCGTCCGCACCCAGGCGTCGCCCGCGCTGGCGGCGTACCCCTCGTTGAAGACGAGGTAGACGACCTCCAGCACGGACGCCAGCCGGGCCGCGCGGTCGGGGCCCTGCGGCACCTCGAACGGGACGTTCGCCTCCGAGAGCGTCCGCTTGGCCCGGACGATCCGCTGCGCCACGGTCGCCTCGGGGACGAGGAACGCGTGCGCGATCTCCTCGGTGGTGAGGCCGCCGAGCATGCGCAGCGTCAGCGCGACCCGCGCCTGCGCGGACAGCACGGGGTGGCAGGCCGTGAAGATCAGCCGGAGGACGTCGTCCTCGATGTGGTCGTCGTCCGGAACGTCGAACTCGTCGCGCGGCGCCTGGGTCTCCAGGTCGCGGCCCATCTCCTCGATCTTGTCATCGAGCCGCCGCAGCCGCCGGATCCGGTCGATCGCGCGGCGCTTGCCGACGGCCATGAGCCAGGCGCCCGGGTTATCCGGGACGCCCGACTCCGGCCACTGTTCGAGCGCGGCGACCAGCGCGTCCTGCGCGAGTTCCTCGGCGAGCCCGATGTCGTGCACCATGCGGGCGAGACCGGCGATGATGCGCGCGGCCTCCAGCCGCCACACCGCGTCGACGGTCGCGTGCACGCTCGTGCCCCGTGCGGGCGCCTTCCGCGCCCCGGGCTCGTCCGATGCCGTCACGCTGCCGATGAGAGCACCCGCACCGGCCGCCGCGCAACCTCGGCGGACGCCCCGGCCCGGCCGGGCGCCCGCCGGGCGCGAGCCTCACTGGCCGGGGAGGTCCTCCGGCCCGAACACCTGCTGGATGACGCCCTCGCCGTCGCCGACGATCGCCCAGAAGCGCTTGGACAGCTCGATGGCCTCCTCGCGGCTGCCCACCTCGATCAGCGCGAACCCGACGACCGTCTCCTTCGCCTCGGCGAACGGGCCGTCGAGGACGGTGACCTTGCCGCCGGACGACGTGATCCGGGTGCCGCCGGGCTCCAGCCCGCCGGTCGCGAGCAGCACCCCGCTCCGGGACATCTCCTCGATGAACCGGCCCATCTCCGTCTGCAGCTTCTCGTCCGGCGGCGCGGCGGGCGCAGAACCGTCGTCCGTCGTCATCAACAGGAACCGCATGTCGTCTCCTCTGCTCACCGGCCCGGTCCTTCCCGGTCCGTCACGAACGCGTCGAAGAACGTGTGACCGGATCGACATCCTGGCCGAGATCTTCTGGATTTTTTTCGTGCTCCGTATCGTGCCAGGTCACGGCGCTCTTGAGCCGGACGCTCCCGTACATTCCCCGAGATGACCACCAAAGAGGACATTCCGGACTAGTGGGCAAGTGACTCTCCAACGAGTAACTTCATCCGGTGGAAAGTTTTTCCGCACGTCGAGGAGGGCGTCCCATGGGAGTTCCGGCACCGGTGACCGGTGGGCCGTCCGCGCCGCGTGCCGGAGGTCCGGCGCCGCACGGGCGGTGCCGCGCCGCGGGGCGCGGGGCCTCGTGAGCGCCGCGGAACCGGAGGGCGACCGCGCCCGCGTCGCCCAGGACCACCGGGAGGCGGGCCCGACGGTGCTGCGCCTGCTGGTCGGCGCCCAGCTGCGCCGCTACCGGGAGGCCGCCGGCCTGTCCACCGAGGCCGCCGGGTACGAGATCCGCGGCTCGCATTCCAAGATCAGCCGGATGGAGCTCGGCCGGGTCGGCTACAAGGAGCGCGACGTCGCCGACCTGCTGACCCTCTACGGCGTGACCGACCCGTCGCTGCGCGAACCGCTGCTGGAACTGGCCGAGCACGCCAACGCGCCGGGCTGGTGGCAGCCGTTCGGCGACGTGGTCCCGTCCTGGTTCGAGCCCTACCTCGGACTGGAGCAGGGTGCGGTGCTCGTCCGCGTGTACGAGGTCCAGAACGTCCCGGAACTGCTGCAGACCAGGGACTACGCCCGCGCCCTGATCGCGGCCCGCCACCCGGAGGCGGGGCCCGAGGAGATCGAGCGGCGGGTGGAGCTGCGGATGCGGCGCCGCCGCGTGTTCGAGCGCCCGGACCCGCTGCGGCTGTGGGCGGTGCTGGACGAGGCGGCGCTGCGCCGGACGGTCGGCGGCCGCGCCACGATGCGCGCCCAGATCGAGCACCTGATCGAGATGGCGGAGCGGCCGAACGTCACCGTGCAGATCGCCCCCTTCGCCTCGGGCGGGCCCGCGACGGAGAGCGGCCCGATGACGCTGCTGCGGTTCGCCGAGCCCGAGCTGCCCGACGTGGTCTACCTGGAGCAGCTCACCTGCGCGCTCTACCCGGACCGGGCGTCCGACATCGCCCGCTACCGCGACGCCCTGGACCGTGTCGGCGTCCAGGCCGAGCCCCCGGACCGCACCCGCGCGATCCTCCGGGCGGCCCTGGCCCGGTTCGGCGTTCCGCCGCGCCGGGCCGCCGGATGACCGCTCGCTACCGCGCGCTGGGGACGTAGGTGGCGATGATGACGCCGGTCTTGAAGACCTCGGTGCCGGCCAGCTCGAACGCGGCCGAGAACTCGTCGGCGTTGAGCAGCTCGCCGGTCTCGCGGGCGCCGACGAGCACCGGGTGGATCCACAGGCGCAGCTCGTCCAGCAGGCCGTGCTCGACGAGCGTCCGGGACACCGGGCCGAAGCCGTACTGCAGGATGTCCTGACCGTCCTGCTCCTTCAGCTTGGCGATCTCCGTGACGGCCTCCGCCCGCGGGATCGCCGTCGTGTCGCCCCAGCCGGGCTTGCGGAGGGAGTCGGACACGACGTAGTGGGGCAGGCTGTTCATCCGGACGCCGAAGTCGCCGGTCGCCTCCTCCATGGCCGGCCACGCCTGGGAGAAGCCGTCGAACGTCTTGCGTCCCATCAGGATGGCGTCGCAGGAGAACAGCAGTTCCCTGGCGTAGGCGGCGGCCTCGTCCTGGAAGTAGGCCGAGGTCCAGTTCTGCGGGTTCTCGATGACGCCGTCGAGCGACACGTACGTCGAGTTGATGATCTTGCGCATGGTCTCCTCCGTCGGGTTGATCGTTCGCCTTCCGGCGCCGTGTGACCACTGTGCGCGGGACCGTTTACCGGATCCTTACGCTTCCTTTCCGGCGGCCGCCCGGACGCGCCGGAGAACGAGTTCGCATTAGGGTCGGAAGATGCGTTTCGGGCTGCTCGGACCGCTCGCGGTCTGGACCGACGACGGCGGGCTCGTCCCCGTGCCGGGGCTGAAGGTGCGGGCGCTGCTGGCGGACCTGCTCGTGCACGAGGGCCGTCCGGTCCCCGCCGACCGGCTGGTCGACGACCTGTGGGGCGACGCGCCGCCCGGGAACCCGATGGGCGCGCTGTCGGCGAAGGTGTCGCAGCTGCGCCGCGTCCTGGAGGACGCCGAGCCGGGCGCGCGGGCCCTGGTGGAGTCGCGCCCGGCCGGGTACCTGCTGGCCGCCGCCCCCGAGCGGGTCGACGCCCGGTCCTTCCAGGCGCTGGTCGAGCGGGCGCGCGGCGCGGCGGAGCCGAAGGAGAGGGCGGCGCTGCTGGCGGAGGCGCTCGGACGGTGGCGCGGCCCCGCGCTGGCCGACTTCCGCGACGAGGAGTTCACCCGCGCGGCGGTGGCGAGGCTCGAGGAACTGCGGCTGACCGCGCTGGAGGAGCACGCCGAGGTGCGGCTGGCACTCGGCGAGCACGGCGCCCTGGCGGGCGAGCTCGGCGGCGCCGTCGAGGAGCACCCGCTGCGCGAGCGGCTGAGGTCCGCGCACATGCGGGCCCTCTACGGGGCCGGACGGCAGAACGAGGCGCTGGAGTGCTTCGAGAGGTACCGGGTGCTGCTCGCCGACGAGCTGGGCCTGGACCCGGGCTCCGAGCTGGCCGAGCTCCAGCGGGCCATCCTGCGGCAGGACCCCGCCCTGGGCGGGCCCGCCGCCCCGGAGCCGCCGCGCCCGCGTTCGAACCTGCCCGTCCCGCCGACCGAGCTGATCGGGCGGGACGGCGCCGTCCGGGAGATCCGGGCCCGGATCGGCACCGACCGGCTGGTCACGCTGACCGGCCCGGGCGGGGTCGGCAAGACGCGCCTGGCGATCGAGACGGCGGCCGGCCTCGCGGACAGGTTCGGCGACGGCGTGTGGATGGCGGAGCTGGCGGCCCTGGAGCGCTCGACCGTGCCCGACCTCGCGGAGGTCGTGACGGCGATCCTCGACATCCGGGACGCGCCCGGCGAGCCCGCGGCGGCGCTCGACCGGCTGGCGGCGGCGCTCGGCGCCCGGCGGCTGCTGCTCGTCCTGGACAACTGCGAGCACGTGGTCGAGCAGGCCGCCGAGCTGGCGGACCGGCTGCTGCGCGGGGTGCCCGGGGTGCGGGTGCTGGCGACGAGCCGGGAGCCGCTCGGCCTGCCGGGCGAGGTCGTGTGGGCCGTTCCGCCGCTGGACGTGCCGGGCCGCGGCGACGACCCGGCGGCGTCGAGCGCGGTCCGGCTGTTCGCGGAGCGGGCGCGGGCGGCGTCGCGGGGCTTCCGGCTGGACGGGGACACGGCCGGCCCGGTCGGGGAGCTGTGCCGCAGGCTGGACGGCATCCCGCTCGCCCTCGAACTCGCCGCGACCCGGGTGCGGACGCTCGGGGTCGAGGGGCTCGTCGAACGGATCGACGACCGGTTCCGGCTGCTGTCGTCCGGGCACCGCGGCGCCCCGGCCCGGCAGCGCACCCTCACCGCGGTGATCGACTGGAGCTGGGACCTGCTGACCGGGCCGGAGCGCGCGGTGCTGCGCCGGCTGTCGGTGCACGCCGACGGCTGCACCGCCGACTCGGCCGAGGCGGTGTGCGCGGGCGGGGAGGTCCCGGACGCGGAGGTCCTCGACGTCCTGGTGCGGCTGGTCGACCGCTCGCTGGTCGTGATGACGGAGCGTCCCGGCGAGGGCCCCCGGTACCGGCTGCTGGAGTCGGTCGCCGCCTACGCGGCCGAGCGGCTGGCGGAGGCGGGGGAGACGCGGCGCGCCGAGGCCGCGCACAGCGCCCACCACCTGGCCCTGGCCGAGCGCGCGGCGGGCGGCCTCACCGGGCCCGACCAGGCGCGCTGGCTGGCGAGGCTGGACGTCGAGTCGGCGAACCTGCGGGCCGCGCTCGACGCCGCCGGGTCGGCGGACGAGGCGTTGCGGCTGGTCAACGCGCTCGCCTGGTACTGGTTCCTGCGCGGGCGGCTGACCGAGGCGCTGCGGTCGCTGGAGGCGGCCCTCGCCCGGGACGGCGGATCGCCGGACGTCCGGGCCCGCGCGCTGGTGTGGCGGGCGGGGCTGGCCGTGCTCAAGGGCGCCCCCGGCGACTGGAAGGCCCGCCGCGACGAGGCCCTCGCGCTCGTGGACGCCACCGGCGACGACCGCCTGAAGGCGTGGGCGCGCTGGTTCCTGACGTTCGCCCGGGCCGAGCTGGACGACACCGGCGAGGGCGCCGCGCGGCTGGAGGAGGCGCTCACGGGGTTCCGCGCGTGCGGCGACCGGTGGGGCGAGGCGGCGGCGCTCGTCCAGCGCGCCATGCACGCCCACGCGCGCGGCGAGCCCGCCGCGCTGGAGCGCGACGCCGAACGGGCCGCCGTGCTGTTCGACGAGGTCGGCGACCGCTGGGGACGGCTCCAGGCGGTGGAGTGGCTCGGCGGGCTGGCGGAGCTGACCGGCGACTACGACCGGGCCGAGCGGCTCCATCACGACGCGCAGCGCATCGCCGAGGAGCTGCGGTTGTGGCCGGACGTCGCCATGCGGATGGCGTGGCGCGGCTGGATCGCCTACCTGCGCCGCGACCAGGCGTCCGCGCGGCGGCTGTTCGGGCGGGCGCGGCGGGTCGCGGCGGAGCAGGGGTTCGCGCCCGCGGCCATGTTCGCCGACATCGGCCTCGGGCTGGCGGCGGAACGCGAGGAGCGGCTGGAGGACGCCGAGGACCGGATGCGGCCCCTGCTGGCGGCGGCGTCGCCGGAGGAGTTCCCGCCCCTGTACCTGCCGATGATCCAGACCGGGCTGGGCCGCGTGGCGGAGGCGCGGGGCGACGCGGCGTCCGCCGTCCGGTACCAGCGGGACGCGCTGGCCGTCGCGATCAGGTTGGAGGCGCCACGCGACCTGGCGGGCGCCCTGGAGGGGCTGGCCGGCGCGCTGGCCATGGCGGGGCGGCACCGGGACGCGGCGCAGGCCCTCGGGAAGGCGGCGGCGATCCGGGAGGCCGCCGGCGTGCCGCCCGCCCCCGTCGAGCAGGACGACATCGACCGGGCCGCCGCGCGGCTCGGGGACGCGGCCGGCCCGGACGCGCTCGCCGCGGGGGCGGGCCTCGATCCGGCGGAGATCCTGCGCCGTGCGGAGACCGTCCCTCCGGAGGGCGCGTCCGTATGGGCCGGCCGGTAGGGCGCGGGCGGACCGGCAGGGCGAGGCGGCAGGGCTGCCTGGGGACGCGCTTGCCTGGGTGATTCGCCCTATTGCAAGAAGGTTGCGAATAGTCGCGGATTCATCACGACCCCTTGTGGCCCCTCTCACAGGGGTTGATCATCACCCTTCGTGGGACGACGGGGGTTGGTGCTCAGCCGGATCATCGGCGATCGGACGCTGGTGCTGGCCGCCTGCGCGACCGCCCTCTTCGCCACGACCGTCCTCGCGGCCCTGGTCGGCTACACCGGCTCGGTGACCCGCGAGGGCCTGCGCCGCACCCTGGCGGACGCGACGTTCGAGTCGGTCGGGACGACGCTCGGCACCCACGTCCCGGCGAACGGCCTCCCCACGGTGCAGGGCCAGGTCGACCGGGCGCTGAAGCAGATCTACCGGGACGTCCCGCTGGCGGTCTCGATGAGCGTCCGCAGCGACTCCTTCACGCTGCCCGGCCAGGAGAAGAGCGAACACCCCGACCTGACGGCGTTCGAGACCTACACCGGCATCGAGAAGCACGCGCGGCTCACCGAGGGACGCTGGCCCGGCGCGGCCTCGGGCACGGGCTCCAGGGAGGTCGAGGCGGCCCTGCCCGGCGCCGCCGCCCGCGCCATGCGCGCCGGTGTGGACGACGTCCTCACGCTGCACGGCCGCGTCGACAAGAAGTCGGTCGTGAAGGTCCGCGTCGTCGGGCTGTTCGACGTCCCCGACCCGCAGGACTACTTCTGGCAGGACGACAAGCTCATCACGACCGGCGTCGAAAGGCTCACCTACACGAGCCACGGGCCCTTCGTGGTGCGGCCCGAGGTCTTCGCCGCCCGGTTCACCGGCACGGGATCCGAGGCGCGCTTCACCGTCATGCCGGACCTGCGCGGCGTCGAGCCGGGCGAGCTCGGCGCCCTCGGCGACCGGGTGGCCGCCGGCGGCGACACCTTCGAGAAGGCCGGCGACGGTGCGCAGTTCAGCGTCGCGACCGACCTGCCCGACCTGACCGCGCAGCTGCGCACCGCGCTCCAGGTCGCGCGGTCCACGATGCTCATCCCGGTGATCCAGCTCGTCCTGCTGGCGGGCTGCGCGTGGCTGCTGGTCGCGCGGCTGCTCGCCGACCACCGGCGCGGCGAGGTCGCGCTGCTGCGCACCCGCGGCCTCGGCATGCGCCAGCTCGCCCGGCTCGGCCTCGCCGAGGGCCTGCTGATCGTGCTGCCCGCCGCGGTGCTCGGCCCGCTGCTGGCCGGCCCGCTGCTGCGCCTGGCCGGGCACGCGCCCGCGGTCCGGGACTCGGGGCTGCGGCTGGACGCCGGGCCGCTCCTGCCGCTGTGGACCGTCTCGGTGCTGACGGCGCTGGCCTGCGCCGTCGTCCTGACGGTCCCGACGCTGCGGGGCGCGAACCGGACCTTCGTGGAGGCCCAGGCCGGCATCGGGCGGCAGGGCCGCGGCGGCCTGCGCGGCTCGGGCACCGACCTCGCGCTGCTGCTCGTCGCCGGGCTCGCGATCTGGCAGCTCACCCGGTACGGGGCGGACGGCGCGGGCGGCGGCGCCCCCGGCGGCGGCACGGGCGGCATCGACCCGTTCATCGTGTCCGGCCCGGCCCTGGCCCTGCTCGCCGGCGGGGTCCTCCTGCTCCGCCTCGTGCCCGCCGTCACCCGCGTGGCCGAGCGGATCGCGACCCGCGGGCGCGGCCTCGTGGCCGTCCTCGGCACCCGGCAGGTCGGGCGGCGCCAGCTCCGCTACACCGGGCCCGTCCTGCTGCTGGTGATGGCGATGGCCGTCGGGATCCTGTCGGTCACGACGATGGCGACCTGGCGGCGGTCGCAGACCGACCAGGCCGACTTCCAGAGCGGCGCCGACCTGCGGCTGGCCGCCTCGGCCCGGGAGGGCGGCCCGGAGGCGCTCGGGCAGGCCGGGCGGTTCGCGGCGCTGCCGGGCGTCTCGGCCGCGAGCGGGGTCCTGCGCATGGACGCCGACCTCGGCACCGAACCCGCGACCCTGCTCGGCGTCGACGCGAGGAGACTCGGCCCGCTCCTGCGCGTCGGCCCCGGCCTGCGGAACGACCTGCGGTTGGACGAGCTGGCGCGGGCGCGTCCCGCCGCCCCGGCGCTGACCGTGCCCGGCACGCCGAAGCGGCTGCTGTTCGACCTGCGCCTCAGCCGCTCCGGTCCGGAGCCCGAAGTGCCCCCCGACTACGTGCCGCCGCTCGGCGAGGGCTACAAGTTCGTGGTGAGCATCGTCGACGCCGACGGGCTCACCCGGCAGGTGACCCTGCCCGGCATCGACGCGGACGGCGACGAGCACACCATCGCCCTCGACACCGCCCGGCTCGCGGGGAAGGACGGCGTGCCCTCCTTCCCGCTGGCGGTCCGCGGCGTCCACTTCAACTACGACGACAACAAGATCTCGGGCAGGCTCGACCTGGAGCTGCGGAGCATCGCCGGCGAGGGCACCGGCCAGGCCACGCGGCCCGCGGGGGCCCGCTGGGACGCGTTCGCCGGACCGCAGGACCTGGAGCATCCGATCAGGACGACCGCCGAGGAGGGCGAGGACGCGCTGGCGACCCTCACGATCCCCTCGTCGCCCACCCTCGACCGCCAGGGCTTCTACGGCTACGCGACCGGTACCGCCGTCCACGCGATGCTCGGCACGTCCACCCCGCCCTCGCACGACACCAAGAACACCGACCTGCTGCCGGTCGTGCCGGGCGTCATCACCAAGGAGATGGCGAGCCGCGCCAAGGTCGGCGTCGGCGGCACCGTCACCGTGAACACCATCGACGGCGACCAGCCCGTCAAGGTCGCCGGCATCGCGCCCGCGCTGCCGAGCGTGGCGCCCGGCAGGCCTGGCGTCCTGGTCGACCTGCCCACCCTCACCCAGTCGCGGCTCGCCGTGGACGGTTCGGGCGGCGAGACCATCACGCCGCGGGAATGGTGGGCGTCGGCGCGCGGCGGCCGCACCGCCCCCGCCGTCCGGGAACTGGCCCGCCATCCCGCCTGGGGCGAGGTCGCGGCCGACCGCGTCGAGACCCGCGCCCGGCTCCGCGACGCCCCGCTGGGCGCGGCGCTCCAGGGCGCCCTCGTGCTCGGCTTCGCCGCGGCGCTGGCGTTCGCCGTCATCGCGTTCGTGGTGAACGCGGCGGTGACCGCGGGCGAGCGGTACCGGGAGTTCGCGGTGCTGCGGGCGCTCGGCGTCCCGCCCCGCCAGGTCGCCGGGATGCTCGCGACCGAGCAGGCCTACCTGGTCGGGCTCGGCCTGCTCGGCGGGACGGTCCTCGGCCTGGTCGTGGCGCGGCTCGTCGTCCCGCACGTCGTGCTGAGCGTGCAGGCCGCCGAGCCGTACCCGCCCGCGCACCTGGTCGTCCAGTGGCCCGTGGTGCTGGCCGTCCTCGGCGGGGTGGCGGCGGTGCTCGGGCTCGTGCTCGCGCCGGTCATCCGGACGCTGCGGCGCCGGAACCTCGGCGCCGGCCTGCGCGTGGGGGAGGACCGATGAGGAGTGCCGGGACGCGGCTCGCCCGCGCGCAGTGGGCGCCGCTCACCGCGCTGGCCGTGCTGATGCTGGTGTCGGCGCTGCTCGCCGTCGCCGTCCCGTCCCGGACGACCGCCGGGTACGACCGCGCCGCGGCCGCCGCCGTCGGCGCCGACGCCGACATCCACGTGAAGGGGGAGGCCGGAGGCTCCGCCGCCTTCGCGGCCGTCCCCGGCGACGCGGCCCTGAACTCCCACGCCCTCGCCTGGCGGGACCGGCTGCCCAGCTCCCTGGCCGGGGTCGTCGGCGAGCCCGAGTCGTCGGTCACCTCCCCGGGCGACCGCGTCGAGGGGGACTTCCGCCGCCCGAGGATCCTCTACCTCGGCTGGGAGCCGGGCGCCTGGCGGCGCGTCCGCCTCGTCTCCGGCCGCTACCCCTTCAACAAGCCGGGGCAGACGAGCGGCGACATCGACGTGCTGGTCGCCAAGAGGTACGCCGACCAGCTCGGTTACAAGGCCGGCGACCGGATCGACCTCGGCGGCAGGGGCGTCCGCATCAGCGGCCTGTACGCACCGTTGAACGCCGCCGACCAGTTCTGGCGGCCGCGCGCCCGGATCCTGCACCCGACCGTCGAGTACCTCCCCAACAGCACCATCGAGGCCGACGCGGGCACGGCGCTGATCGATGCCACCGCGTACTCGCGCCTCACGCGCGACCCGCATCTGAAGCTGCTCTACGACTGGCGGTTCCCGGTCCGCACCGGCGCCGTCAGCGCCGAGCAGACCCGCGTCATGGTCCGCGACCTCGACGCCTTCCGCTCCGCCGTCGAAGGGCGCGCCGACCTCTTCCCCTGCGAGGTCTCCACCGCCCTGGACAACCGGCTGAAGGAGTTCATCGAACGGCTCCACACCGCCCAGTCCGTCCTCGGCCTCGCCTTCGGCGGCCTCGTCGCCGTGGCCGCCGGGCTGCTGCTGCTCGCCGCCGGGCTGTTCGGCGAGCGGCTCCGCCCGCTCCTCGGCGTGATGCGGGCCCGCGGCGCGTCGCTGCGCCAGCTCGCCGCGCCCGCCTGCGGGCTGACCGCGCTCGCCGCCGTCCCGTCCGCCCTGCTCGGCTACGCGGCGGGACGGCTGCTGGACGCCGGTCCGCCGCAGGCCGCCTCGCTGTACGCGATCGGGCTGCTCGTCCTGGCCGTGCTCGGCGTCTCGGCGACCATGGTCCTGCGGGAGCGCGGCGGCGGGCTCGGCTCGGTCGCCGAACGCCGCGACGACCTCGTCGCGGCGCGGCCCTCCCGGCGGCGGCTCGTCATGGACGGCCTGCTGGTGGTGCTCGCGGTGATCGGCGTCGTGCTGCTGCGCGAGCGCGGCCCGTCCGCCGGCACCGACCCGCTCGTCGCCGCCGTCCCCGCCCTGCTCGGCGCGGCGCTCGGGGTGCTCGTCCTGCGCGCCTACCCGTACCTGCTGCGCGCGGCCGGGCCGCTGCTGCGGCGGCGGACCGGGGCCGTCGCGTTCATCGGCCTCGCCCGCGCGTCCCGGCAGAACCTCGTCGGCGCGCTGCCGCTGGCCGTCCTGCTGCTCGCCGCGACCATCGCCGGCTTCACCTCCACCGTGGACACCGCGCTGCGGATCGGGCAGGAGCGCGCCTCCTGGGCCGAGACCGGCGCCGAGGCGCGGGTCGAGGCGGGGGCGCTGGACGAGGCCGGGCTCCGCCGCATCCGCGCGGTGCCCGGCGTCACCGGCGCCGTCCGGGTCCGGGTCATCGCGCGGGCCTCGTCCGCCACCGACCCGGCGCCGGTGACCGTGGTCGGCGTGGACCTCGACGCCTACCGGAGGCTCGCGCCCGAAGTGCCCGGCATCACGGACACCTCGGGCGCGCTGGTGTCGCCCCTGGCCGCCCGCACCCTGGGCTCCGGCACCGTGACGCTCGGCCGCGCGGGCATGGACCCGGTGACCGTCAAGCCGTCCGGCCAGATCGCGCGCTTCCCCGGTCAGGAGAAGAACAGCGCCTTCGTGATCGTCCCTTACCGGACGGTCGCCGGTGCGACGGGTTTCCCGTCCCACGTCTTCCTCGCGGGCGGCCACATCGACGTCAAGGCGCTGCGCGCCGCGGCCCCGGGGGACGACATCGTGCTGCGGCAGCGGGTGCTGCGGGAGATGACGGGGCTGCCGCTGGTGTCGGTCGTCCACGAGACCTTCCGGAACGGCGCCCTCGCGGGCGGCGCGTACGGGCTGCTCGCCGTCCTGCTCATGCTCGTCGTGGGGGCCCGCGCCCGCGGCCGGACGATCGCCCACCTGCGCGCCCTCGGGCTGAGCCGCCGGCAGAGCCGCCGCCTCGCGCTCGTGGAGGTCGCGCCGGTCCTGCTGTGCGCGGTGGGCGCCGGGTGGGTCCTCGGCCTCCTGCTGCCGGAGATCACCGGACCGGCCGTGGACCTGCGCCCCTACACCGGCGGCTTCGCCGTCACCGCGCACGTCCCGGGGCTTCCGGCGCTGCTCGGCCTGCTCGCCGCGCTGCTGCTGGCGGCCGCCGCCGCCGTCGCGGTCGACCGCGCCTTCGACGCCGACCCCGCCGACGCTCTGAGAACGGGGGAGTGATGACCGACACGACCGATCTCGCCGAACTGGAGCGACGGGCCGCCGAACGCGGCCCCGTCTACGGCGAGGGCGCCCACATCGTCTGCGACAACCTGGTGCGCATCTACAAGACCGACGGCGTCGAGGTCGTCGCCCTCCAGGGCCTCGACCTGCTGATCGACCCCGGCGAGCTCGTCGCCATCGTCGGCGCCTCCGGGTCGGGGAAGTCGACGCTGCTGAACATCCTGTCCGGCCTGGACGTGCCGACCGCCGGCGTCGCCCGCGTCGCCGGGTCGGACCTGCTCACCATGGCGTCCAAGGAGCGGCTGGAGTTCCGGCGAGAGAAGGTCGGGTTCGTCTGGCAGCAGACGTCCCGCAACCTCCTGCCGTACCTGACCGCCGCGCAGAACGTCGAGCTGCCCATGAGGTTCGCCGGGCGGTCGCGCCGCGAGCGCGCCACCCGCGCCGCCGAGCTGCTCGGCATGCTGGACGTCGGCGACTGCGCGGGCCGCCGCCCGGCGGAGCTGTCCGGCGGCCAGCAGCAGCGCATCGCGATCGCCGTGGCCGTCGCCAACGAACCCCAGGTCGTGCTGGCCGACGAGCCGACCGGCGAGCTCGACACCGCCACCGCCGCCGGGGTGTTCGCCGCCCTGCGCCGCGTCAACGAGGAGCTCGGCACCACCACCGTCGTCGTCACCCACGACACGCAGGTGTCCGAGCGCGTCGACCGGACCGTCGGCATCCGCGACGGCCGCACCAGCGTCGAGGTCCGCCGCCGCTCCGAGGACGACGGGACCCGCGTCGTCGAGGAGTACGCCCTCCTCGACCGCGTCGGCCGCGTCCAGCTGCCCAAGGGCTTCACCGAGGCCCTGGACCTGCGCGACCGCGTCCGCCTCGCGCTGGAGAGCGACCATGTCGGCGTGTGGCCCGACCGGGAGGAGAACCGATGACCGCGCCGATGGTGGCCGTGGAGGGGCTGGTCCGCACCTTCCGGACGGGCAGGATCGAGGTCCCGGCCCTGCGCGGGGCGTCCTTCACCATCGCGCCCGGCGAGATCGTCGCCGTCCGGGGCCGCTCGGGCTCCGGCAAGACGACCCTCCTCAACCTGATCGGCGGCCTGGACAGCCCGGACGGCGGCACCGTCCGCGTCGACGGCCGCGACGTCGGCGCGCTCTCCGAGGACGAGCTGCTCGCCCTGCGCCGCGACGACATCGGCTACGTGTTCCAGTCGCACGGACTCATCCCCGTCCTGTCGGCCGCCGAGAACGTCGAGGTCCCGCTGCGCCTCGTCCGCACGCCGCCCGCCGAGCGCGACGAGCGGGTCCGCGTCCTGCTGGGCCTCGTCGGCCTGGCCGACCACGCGCTGCAGCGCCCCTACGAGCTGTCCGGCGGCCAGCGCCAGCGCGTGGCGATCGCCCGCGCCCTCGCCAACCGGCCCCGCCTGCTCCTGGCCGACGAGCCCACGGGCCAGCTCGACTCCGAGACCGCCGCCGCCATCATGCCGCTGTTCCGCGCGGTCGTCTCCAGCGAGGGCGTGACCGTCCTGGTGGCGACCCACGACGAGACCCTCCTCGCCGAGGCCGACCGCGTCCTGACCCTGGAGGACGGCTCCGTCACCGAGGCGTCCGTCCCCGCCTGACCGTCACCTGGCGAGGCCGTTCCCCCGGGTCGTGTAGACGCGGGCCCCGACGGCCAGGAGGACGGCCGCGGGCAGCCAGACGGCCGCCGTGGCCCAGAAGTCCTCGCCGACGGCGTTCGCGACGAGCGGGGAGAACAGGCCGGCGAAGAACACGCCGACGGCCAGGCCGAGGGTGGCGACCATGCCCCGGCTCGGGCCGGCGCGCCGTCCCAGCCTCCAGACGCACGCCGCCGTGACGAGGAGGCCGGGCGGAATCATGATCAGCCCGGCGATGAGGGACCGGGCGCGCAGGTCGGCCGGGGCGGCGTCGGTGTCCTGCGACTCGCCGCGCGCCGCGATCTCGGTCAGCCGCCCGCGCCAGACGGTGCCGGTGACCCGGTCGCCCCTGCCGAGATCGCCGATGACCGGGCCCCGGTCGGTGTAGGCCGTCTCCCACCGGTGGCCGTCCGCGCCGGTCAGGGTGACGGTGTCGAGCCTGCCCCGCCTGGACGTCAGCCGGACGCCGGCCACGGTGAACTCCCGCGTCCAGCGGCACTCGGCGGGCCGGGCCGGCGCGGACGGGCAGCGCGGCGCGGCCCGGTAGGCGTCCAGGTCCCGGGTGCCGTCCGGCACCTGCGTGACCATCAGGACCACGGCGAGCGCCACGAAGACGACGGCCGCCAGGAGCGTGAGCACGGTCGCGACGGTGCTGCGCAGGACTCCGGCGAGAGAGGGCTGGGACATGCCCAGATTGTCCCGTTCCAAGAAGGGTGGCGCTCACCAGGGGGACAGGCTTGCGAAGTGATCGTCGGGGGAATCGGTATCGGGGGAACGGAGGGGACGCGATGGCGACCGTGGTACTGGTGGGGACGCTCGACACCAAGGGCGCGGAGTACGCGTGGCTCCGCGAGCGGGTGCGTGAGCTGGGCTGCGACACCGTCCTCGTGGACGCGGGGGTCGGGCCGTCGGAGGTGACGGCCGACGTCACCGCCGAGGAGGTCGCGGAGGCCGGGGGCGCCTCGCTCCAGGCCCTGCGGGACGCCGGCGACCGGGGCGCGGCCGTCACGGCGATGGGGGAGGGCGCGGCGGTCGTCCTCGCCGCGCTGGACCGGGTGGACGCCGTGCTCGCCGTCGGCGGGAGCGGCGGATCGTCGATCGCCGCGCGGGCCGTCCGGGACCTGCCCATCGGACTGCCCAAGCTGATCGTGTCGACGATGGCGTCGGGGGACGTCTCGCCCTACGTGGGCGCCAAGGACGTCACGCTCACCTACAGCGTCGTCGACATCGCGGGCCTGAACCGGCTGTCGCGCCTGATCCTCGGGAACGCCGCCGCGGCGGCGGCCGGGATGGCGAAGGCGCACGCCGTCCCGGAGCCCGCCCCGGACGAGCGGCCCCTCGTCGCGGCGTCCATGTTCGGGGTCACGACCCCGGCGGTGGACGCCGCCCGGGAGCGCCTGGACGAACTCGGCTACGAGGTGCTCGTCTTCCACGCGACGGGCGCCGGAGGACGGGCGCTCGAAGGGCTCGTGGAGAGCGGCCTGCTGGCCGGGGTGCTCGACCTGACCACCACCGAGCTGGCGGACGACCTCGTGGGCGGCGTCCTGTCGGCGGGACCCGACCGCCTCACCGCCGCGGGACGGCACGGCGTCCCGCAGGTCGTGGCGCCCGGCGCCCTCGACATGGTCAACTTCGGGCCGCGCGGCACCGTCCCCGAGCGGTTCGGGCAGCGGATGCTGTACGTCCACAACCCCACCGTGACGCTCATGCGGACGACGGCCGAGGAGATGGGCGAGCTGGGCCGCAGGATGGCGGCCAAGCTGGCCGCCGCCACCGGGCCGACCGCGCTGTTCGTCCCGCTCAAGGGCGTGTCGGCGCTCGACGCGCCCGGCATGCCGTTCCACGATCCGGTGGCCGACGTGGCCTGCTTCATGGCGCTGGAGGACGTCGCGGATGCGGAGATGCTCGACATGCACATCAACGACCCGGAGTTCGGCCGGGCGATGGCCGACCGGCTGCACCGGCTGATCTCGGAGGGCGCGCAGTGAACCGCGAGACCGTCCTGTTCCGGCTGCGGAACACCGTCGAGGAGGGCAGGCCCGTCATCGGCGCGGGCGCGGGCACCGGGCTGTCCGCCAAGTGCGCCGAGGCGGGCGGCGTCGACCTGATCATCATCTACAACTCGGGCCGCTACCGGATGGCCGGACGCGGGTCGCTGGCCGGCCTGCTCCCGTACGGGGACGCCAACCAGATCGTGGTGGAGATGGCGTCGGAGGTGCTGCCCGTCGTCCGGGACACGCCCGTCCTGGCCGGAGTGTGCGGCACCGACCCGTTCCGGGTGATGCCCGTCTTCCTCGACCAGCTCAAGGCGATGGGCTTCGCGGGCGTGCAGAACTTCCCGACGGTCGGGCTCTACGACGGCGTCTTCCGGCAGAACCTCGAAGAGACCGGCATGGGCTACGACCTGGAGATCGAGATGGTGCGGCTCGCCCACGAGCGCGGCCTGGTCACCGCCCCGTACGTCTTCGACGAGGACCAGGCGCGGGCGATGACCGAGGCCGGCGCCGACGTGCTCGTCCCCCACGTCGGCCTCACCACCAAGGGCAGCATCGGCGCCGGGACGTCCCTGACCCTGGACGAGGCGGTCGAACGCGTCCAGGGCATGCGGGACGCCGCGGCCGCCGTCCGTCCCGACGTCCTCGTGCTGTGCCACGGCGGCCCCATCGCCGAACCGGACGACGCCGCCTACGTCCTGTCCCGGACGGAGGGCGTCGTCGGCTTCTTCGGCGCCTCCTCCGTCGAGCGGCTCCCGACCGAGAAGGCCGTCACCGCGCAGGTCGCGGCCTTCAAGAACCTGGAGATCTGATGCTGAGGAACCCCGGTGACGTGGCGACCGCGACCTTCGACTGGGGGTCGATCAAGTGGTTCGTCACCCCGTCCGCGGTGCCCGGGGCGGGCAGCACCCTGGGCGAGGTGATCGTCAACCCCGGCAAGGGCCACGCCCGCCACCACCATCCGAACGCCGAGGAGGTCATCTACGTCATCTCCGGCGAGGCCGCGCAGATGGTCGACGACGGCGAGCCCTTCCTGATCCGCGAAGGCGACGCCGTCCACATCCCCAAGGGCGTCTGGCACTCCACCTACAACATGACCTGGCGCCCCCTGCGCCTGATCGTCACCTACACCCCCGGCGGCGAGGAGAAGGCCCTGGAAGCCGCCCCCGACCACTGCCTCCACGAACCAGGCGCCATCCCCGAATGGCGCCCCGCCTAACCACCACCCCCGTTCCCGCCCCCAGATGCGGACCCCATACGCGCTGGCCCGAACGCAACCGCCGCACCCCCCAAGCCCGTGGCCCCCCGAGCGCCGCTGCGCGGCTAGTTCCTGGCCGCCCGGCCGCAGGTACGGGGAGCGTGCGCCTTGGTGCTTCTTTGCGTGAGGTTCCCGAGCGCAGCCCGTCGCGCGCCTCCTAGCGGCGTTGGCTGCTCGAGCGCCGCGCGGGCAGCCAAGCGCCGCGCGGCGTTGCGTGGCCACGCACCGCGCGCTCGGCTCAGGTGCGGGACCAGGCGACCTCATGCTTCTGCGCGAGGAGGGGCCGAACGTGGCATCCGCGATCCCGCAGCGTCCCTGGTGACGGGGTGCCGCGCTGGGGGCCTGGCCTGGCGCTCGGACTCACGTTCGGGACCAGGCGGCCAGGCCTTCCTCGGTGAGGAGGAGGTCGAAGGCGGCGTCCGCGGCTCCGGTGAGGGGGCCCTGCGGGCCGAGCGTCGAGGGCAGGATGGGCGGCGGCGCCGTGCGGCGGTAGCGCATCAGGGCCGCGGTGTAGCCGGTCTCCAGGGCCGCGGGCGCCGTCGCGGCCAGATCGGTGGCCAGGCCGGAGAGCGTGACCACGCCGGGATCGAGGGCGTTGGCGAGGGCGCCGATGCCCCGTCCCAGCGCGTGCGCGGCGGCGCCGACGGCCGAGCGGGCCGCGGGGTCGGACGACGCGGCGGCGATCACGTGCCCGGCAGCCGTGCGCGGGTCGCGGGGGGCGGGGCGGCCGAGGGCGCGGGCCATGGCGCGGCCGTCGACCTCCAGGTCCCAGCAGCCGCGGGCGCCGCAGGGGCATTGGAGCGAGGGGTCCCCGAACGGCATGTGGCCGAACTCGCCGCCCGCGCCGGTGGCGCCGTCCACCGGCCGTCCGTCCACGACGAGGATGCCGCCGATCCCTACCTCGACCGTGAGGTGCAGGACCACCCGCGCCCCCGCGCCCGCGCCGCGTCTGGCCTCCGCCAGCCCGGCGAGCGAGGCGTCGTTGCCGACGAGCAGGGGAATTCCGGGCGGCCGGAGCGGTTCGAGGTCCACGCCGCGCCAGCCCATGCCCGACGCCTGGACGACCGTGGTCGCGCTGACCGTGCCCGCGACGCAGGCGGACACCGCGCGGAGGCGCTGGCCGTAGCGGGCGTGCATGGCCGCCACGTGGTGGCCGAGCGTCCCGAGGACGTCCGGGGTGCCGGAGTGACCGCCGGCCTCCTGCGCGACGACGCGGCCGCCCAGTTCGACGCAGGCCGCCTGCCACCGCTCGTGGCTGATGTCCACGACGCACACCAGGGGGCCGTCGCGGTGGGGCACGAGCGCGGGGGAGGGGCGGCCGCGCCCGCCGGTCAGGGCGGAGGCCTCCTCGTCGAGCAGCCGGGCCGCCTTCAACCGGCTCGTGATCTCGGTCGCGGAGCCGCTGCTCAGCCCCAGCGCCCGCGCCGCGTCCGCGCGCTTGACCGACGGGTGAGCGTGGGCGTGGCGGAGCATCGCCAGCGCTCCCTGGCTGCGCAGGGCGCGCGCGGAGTGCGCGGTCATCGGCTCCATGGGTGACATCCTGGCGTGCTCGACTTATCCTCGTCCTACGAGTTTAATAGGGAGGCGCGATGAAGCCCGCCGACACGGGCCCGGCCACCGGGCGGACAGCGGAGACACTCGGGCTGTACGCCGCCTTCGGGTGCCTCGGCTACCTGCTCACCGGGCTCGGTGCGATCCTGCCCCAGTTGCGGGAGGAGCGCGGCCTGCCCCGCGCCGAGGCCGCCCTCTACCCGTCCGCCTTCGCCCTCGGTCTGGTGATCGTCGGGCTGGTCGGGCATCGCCTGGCCGCACGGCTCGGGCGGTACGCGATCCCGGCGGCCCTGACCGCCCTCGTCGGCGGCGCCGCCCTCCTGGCCGCGTCCGGCGAACGACTCGGAACGGCCTCCGGCGCCCTGGTCCTCGGCCTCGGCGGAGCGGGCCTCGTCCAACTCGTCCCGGCGGCCCTGCGTGCCGCCCAGCACGGTGATGGAACGATCCAAATCGGCGAGGCCAACGCCGTCTCCAGCGCCGCGTCCGTCCTGTCCCCGATCCTCATCGGCGCCGCCCTGGCCCACGGCCTCGGCTGGCGCCCCGCCTTCGCCGCCCCGCCCCTCCTGGCCGCCGCCATCCTCCTTCTCCTCACCCGTCCACCCCGCCCCCCGATCAACGCCCCCACCGAGCCCGCACCGGCCCACGCCACCCCCGCGCCCACCGACCCGCCCAGCACCAAGCCCCCCAACGCTGCGCCAGCGGACTACGAGTCGCCCGGGAACGAGCCAACGGCAGGCACCGCAACCGAAGTCCGGCCTACCCGTCTCGGCGCGGCAGGTACTGAGCCTTCTGGCGCTTCTGTCGATCGCGGGTCGTTCGACGAGGAGTCAGCGGCGGGTGATGCGGCCGGTGGCCGGGCTTCCTGCGTTGGCGTGGCAGGTGCTGAGCCTTTGGGCGCTTCTGTCGAGCGGGAGTCGTTGGGGGAGGAGTCGGCGGCGGGTGGTGTGGGTGGTGGGCGGGTTTCCTGCCTTGGTGTAGGCGCTGCGGCTTCTGGTGGGATGGGTTCTGGCGGAGAAGGGGGTCGGTCCGTTCGCCGGGGACGGGGCGGGGTTGGGTTCTGGGGACGGTGGGTCGATCTTGTGCTCGCGGTGGGGGTGGAGTTCTGCATGGTCTTCTGGGCGGCGGACTTCCTCGGGAGCGTCAAGGGGCTGGGGGCGGGGAGCGCGGCCACGTTGTCGGCGGGGTTCGTCCTCGGGATGGCCGCCGGGCGGGCCGCCGCGGGGCCGGTCGTGCGGCGCGGAGGACGGCCGGACCGGCTGCTCGCCCTCGCGGCGGCCGTCGGCCTCGGCGGGTTCGCGGTGCTGTGGGCGTCGCCCGCGCCGGTCGCCGTCGCCGGGCTCGTGGTGACCGGGCTCGGGGTGGCGTTGCTGTATCCGGTGATCCTCGGCCAGGCCCTCGCCGCGCGGCCGTCCGAGCCGGCGCGGGCCGCGGCGCGGTGCGCGCTCGCGTCCGGGGTGGCGATCGGCGTCGCCCCGCTCGTGCTCGGGGCGCTCGCCGACCTCGCCACCCTGCGCGCCGCCGCGCTCGTCGCGCCCGTCCTGCTGCTGGTGCTGCTGGCCCGCTGCGGACGGCGGCTCAGGACCGGATAGCCGCGCCCCGCCGCGCCCGGCGGCGCCCAGCGGGGCCCAGCCACGCCCGGCGGCGGCTGGTGGCGGTCGGTGGCGGTCGGCTTGCGAAACGGTGTTTTCTGGCGTCTCGACCACGATCGCGTGGGCGCGGAGCCGAGTGGCGCCGGACGCCGGACGGGTGGAGGTTGTCCAGGCCGTTCGCCCTCCGCGCCTCGGCCCCCGACTGGTCGTCGTCGAGGCGCGGAGTAAACGGCTTCCGTCGCGTCGGCGGGTGGGCTAGCTGTCGGCGAACGAGCAGTCGGCGGGGTTGTCCGGCGGCTGGAAGTCGCCGGTCGGGAGCTTCAGGGGCGCGTCCTTCACCGTGTACCCCTTCAGCCATTTCCCGAAAGGACCGGAACTGTTGGTGCTGAACGGCGCCGGCCCGACACCCATCTGCTGGCACTGCGGATAGACGACGCCCCACGAGAAGCCCATCCGGTCGAACTTGTGGCCGCGCGGCGACTGGTAGAACGTCAGGTTCGCGCGCTTCTGGTTCGGTGGAATGCCGTGCTCGTCGTCCTGCCGGATTCCGGACACGACCGCGACCGGCCCGGTCGCCATCACGTAGTCGACCTTGATCCAGCCCCAGTGGTGCTTCGACGGTCCACCGGGCACGTCCGGCGCGTAGTGGTCGAACTTCACCGTGCCGCGCGCCGCACCCATGATCATCTTCCCGTTGACGAACTTCCACGGGCCGCCGTGCGCGTCGACGATGAACCGCCGGTACGGGTACTCGGAGTCGCCCGGGTAGTTCAGCCACGCGTCCCCGGTGACGTGGGCCTCCTTCGGGACCGGCCCCTTGTCCTGCGCCATCGCGCTGCCGGTGCCGACCGCGCCGGCCGCGCAGAGAACGGCCATTCCGGCGACCGCGGCACGCCTTTTCCGTGACATGTGGATTCCCCTTTTCCGTGGGCGTCCATCGCCCGCATCCACACGTTCTCAGCGCCCGCCCAGGTCGTCCTTCCCCCGTACGGGCGATACCGCTCGCCCGTGGGATGGAATGTCAGCTCACTTTGCCCCGGACGTAGACCCATCTGCCGTCGTGTCGCACGAACCGGCTGACCTCGTGCATTTCACCGGGCTCCGTTCCCGTCAGGTAATGGGCGCGGAACTCCACGAGGCCCTTGTCGTCGTCCGGCCCGCCGCCCTCGGTGCGGACGACCTCCAGCCGCGTCCAGCGCGTGCCGTCCTCGAAGCCGATCCGCTCCGGACGTGTCGCCGGATGCCAGGTCGCGAGCAGGTACGCCTCGTCCTCCACCGCGAACGCGCTGAACCGCGACCGCATCAACCGGACGGCCGTCTCAGCCGTTTCCTCACCCCGGTGCAAGGGCCCGCAACAGTCCCGATACCGGGAGCCGACCCCGCACGGACATCTTTTCGCCACCTTCCGATTCTGCCTTGCGGGGCGGTACCCGCGCGGCGACGATGAGCGCCATGTCCGCACGGTTACCGCCCGAGATCGACACCTCCCGCCCCCATCCCGCGCGCATGTGGAACTACTGGATCGGCGGCAAGGACTTCTACGAGATCGACCGGCAGGTCGGCGAGCAGGTCGCGGCGGCGTTCCCCAGCGTCGGCGACGTCGCCCGCCACTCCCGCGCGACGCTCGGCCGCATGGTCCGCCACCTCGCCGAGCGGGAGGGCGTCCGGCAGTTCCTCGACATCGGGACGGGGCTTCCCACGCACGACAACACCCACGAGGTCGCCCAGCGCGTCGCGCCCGAGTCGCGCGTCGTGTACGTCGACAACGACCCGCTGGTCCTGCTCCACGCGCGGGCGCTGCTGACCGGGCGCCCCGAAGGCAGGACGGACTACGTCCAGTGCGACGTCCGCGACCCCGGCCGGATCCTGGACGAGGCCGCCCGCACCCTCGACTTCGGCCGTCCGGTCGGCCTCATCATGTTCGGGATCATGGGCAACGTCGTCGACGACGGCGAGGCGCACGCCATCGTGCGGCGGCTCCTGCACGCGCTCGTCCCGGGAAGTTTCGCGGCGTTCAACGACGGCACCGGCGTCGTCGACCGGAAGGGCCGCGAAGAGGCCGTGCGGATCGCCGTCGAGCAGGGCTCGACGCCCTATGTCGTCCGCAGGCCCGAGCAGATCGCCGAGTTCTTCACCGGCCTCGAACTGCTGGAGCCGGGCGTCGTCTCCACGTCCCGCTGGCGGCCCGAGGCGACGCCGTTCGGCATGCCGGAGCCGGTGGACGCCGCCTGCGGCCTGGCCCGCAAGCCCTGACCCGGGGGTCGCCGCGAGGCGTCGCATCCGGCCGCCCGCCGATCGTCCAGGAGGTGGAAGACCCCGTACGACTCGAAGGATCTTCACCTGCTGCCACCCCGCGCTGGCCGTGGCGGCGCAGGTGGACGTGAGGTCGGGAGCCCGCTTCGCGCGACAAGATCGTTTTGTCAGGCTTGATCGACTTCTCCGGCGGGCACGTTATCGATCATGTCTCGGTCGCCGCTGAGGCGATCGTCCGACTTCGACGGAGAGGGACTCGATGGCGACTCTCAGATCCGCCGGCCGCCTCCCGCTGGCGGTCACGGCGGCAGGCGCCGCGACGCTCGCGCTTCTCGCGCCCGCCGCGGCCGCCGACGTCCGGTACGAGCCCGGAGCCCCCGGCATGGGCGACCCCTACTTCCCCGATCTCGGCAACGGCGGATACGACGTCACGCACTACTACATCAAGACCGCCTACGACCCGGGCACCGACGAGCTCACCGGCACGACCACCGTCAAGGCGACCACCACCCAGAACCTGTCCCGGTTCAACCTCGACTTCCACAAGATGAACGTGCGGTCGGTACGGGTGAACGGCCGCGCGGCGTCGTTCGACCGCACCGGCGAGCGGGAGCTGGAGATCACCCCGCCCCGCGGCCTGCGGAAGCACAGCGCGTTCACCGTGACCGTCCGCTACGACGGCGTGCCGCAGGTCCTCAGCGGCCCGGTCGTCTTCGACCTCCCGTACGGTTTCCTGCCGACCAGGGACGGCGCGACGGTCATGAGCGAGCCCGACGGCGCGTCCACCTGGTTCCCGTCCAACGACCACCCGCGCGACAAGGCGCTGGTCACGCTGGAGACGACCGTCCCCCACGGCCTCAAGGCGATCGGCAACGGACGGCTCGTCCGGCAGTGGAGCGCCCACGGCGAGGACACCTTCCTGTGGCGGGAGGACCGGCCGACGGCGACATACCTGGTGACCAACTCGATCGGACGGTTCGACGTCTCCACGACGACCACCCCCAAGGGCGTCCCGCAGCTCGACGCGGTCGACCCGGAGATCGCCTCCGACCCCGACGCGCTCAGCACGCCGCGCCACACCACGCGGGTGACGGACGAGCTCGCCGGCTACTTCGGCGACTACCCCTTCACCAGCACCGGCTCCATCGTCGAGAACGACAACGTCCCGCCGCTCAACCTGGAGAACGCGCTGGAGACCCAGACGCGCCCCACCTACCAGAGCCCGCCCGTCGAGCGGGGCGTGGCGCACGAGATCGGCCACCAGTGGTTCGGCGACAGCGTCTCGGTGCGCGACTGGAGGGACATCTGGCTGAACGAGGGCTTCGCCAAGTGGGTCGAGTGGTACTGGGCGGAGAAGCACGGAGGCCAGCCCGCGCAGCTGTCGTTCCAGCAGTCCTACGACAACCCGCCGCCGATCCAGCCGGACCGGCCCCCGTTCTGGGACCTCGTGATCGCCGACCCGACCCGCGACCAGCTGTTCCACCGCGCGATCTACTTCCGCGGCGCGATGACGCTGCAGGCCCTCCGCCACAAGATCGGTGACGGGCCGTTCCTGCGCCTCGTCCGCACCTGGGTGGACGGCAAGCGGTACGGCAACGCCGGTACCGGGGAGTTCGAGGCTCTGGCGGAGAAGGTCTCCGGCCAGGACCTGGACGCCTTCTTCAAGGCCTGGCTCCACAGCCCGACCAAGCCCACCACCTGGTGACCCGCCCCGGGGGCCGGCGCACCGCCGGCCCCCGGCGCGGTGGGTGAGGCAGGGGGGCGGCCCTGCCTGGCTCAGTCCAGCAGCAGGCCCATGTAGTACTCGTTGATCCGGTGCCCCTGGGCCTCCAGCGCCGCCCGCCGGAGCCCCTCCACCTGGAAACCGCAATTCAGATAAAGCGAAAGAGCGCGGCGATTGTGCTCCATCACGGTGAGTTCCAGGCGTCGCATCCCGCGCGTCCGCGCCTCCCGCAGTGCCGCCCCCATCAGGGCCTTGCCCAGCCCCCGTCCGCCGTGGCCGGAGCGCACGCCGGCGACCACGTAGCCGGTGCGGCGGGCCCTGGCGAAGGGGAGCACCGACACGTCGACGTAGCCCACCGCCGCGGGCCCCTCCAGCGCCACGACCAGGTACGACGGGTCGCGGCCCTCGGCGCGGGCGGCGAGGCGCAGCTTCAGCGGTTCGAGGTCCGGCTCCCGCTCGCCGGGTTCCAGAAGCATGAATTCCGTCTCGCCGTCCAGAAGGTGCTGCAATTCCGCCAAAGCGGACGCGTCTCCTGGACGCCCGAGCCGGATCAGCGGATCAGTGGCCGTCACGCCCCCAGTGTGCCAGATGGAAATACCCGCCATTTCAAACTAAACGCCACAACCACTCCCCAGACCTGCAAGAAAAGTGCCCTCTACCGGTAACGACATCGCCCACGCTCATTACCTTTCCCGCCGAGCGGGCGCCTCCGCGGCGGCGAGACGCCGGCCGTCCGCCGCCGTCGACCGGGGGCGGAACCGCCGCGGGCTCGGAATCCGTGGATTCCGAGCCCGGTTCTGCCTGGCGCCTCCGGCGCTGGGAGCGTGGCGCGCGTGTCCTTTCGGGAGTCCGTGGGGTGGGACCGAAGCGATCAGTAGTTCGGGTTGTTCGTGGTGGGGATCTGGATGCTGATCGGGAGGTTGCCCCCCGACAGGAAGAGCAGGGTCCCCAGGCGGATGATCTCGTCGAACGCCCAGTAGATCTGCAGCAGGCCGGGGGGCGCGTCCGTGATCTTGAGCAGGCCCTCCTTGATGGCGACGAAGGTCGGCCAGAAGGCCTCGAAGGCCGGGTCCCACACCGGCTCGCGCGGGATCTGCAGCCAGCCGCAGATCTGGTCGCCGAGCATGTAGCGGGTGAGCGCGCCGAGGATGTGCGTGGTGAGGATGCCGCCGTCGATGGTGACGCCGAGGTGGAGCAGGATGTCGGCCAGCTTGACGCCCTCGGGGGTCGGGGCGAGGACCGGGTCGAGGACCTGCGCGGCCTGGGCGTCGGCCTCGTCCCACGAGTTGGGGATGTACTCGTCCAGGATGCCCAGCATGTGCGCGGTCAGCTGCCAGGAGTGCAGGAACGCCGCGGACTCGTCGGCGGGGATCGGCACCTTCCACCGGTTCAGCTGCTTCATGACCGTGGTGGGCAGGCTGTGCCAGGTGACCATCATGTCCGCCTGGCTGATCGGGATCTGCTCGTCGGCGACCTTGGTCCAGTACGGGGACTGCGGCAGCAGGTGGCGCACGCCCGCGTGGGCCAGCCGCGTCTTGACGCAGGTCACGATCATCTCGCCGTCGGGCAGGAACGCGTTCCTGGTGCCGATGTCGTAGCCGAGCTTGGCGGTCTTGGTGATGCGGTCCCTCATGTCCGCGCCGCCCTTGGAGTAGTACACCGCGCGCGCCTCGTGGGGGATGACCGTGCTCATCATCCCGCTGGCGAAGCCGTAGCTGACGCCGAGGTAGGTGCCCCGCTTCTGGTTGAACCTGAACGCGGTGGCGAGCTTCGTCTGGTCGGCCCACGACGGCAGCTGCCGGGCCTTCTCGATGAACGCCCTCAGGTCCGCCGGCAGCCCGGACGGCAGCGCCTGGCCGTTCTTGGTCCAGGTCTTCAGCAGCATGTTGACCTTGGGGACGTCGCCCCGGTCGATCAGCGAGGCGACCAGCGGGTCGGCCTCCTCGTCCCAGACCCACCGCGGGTCGACGCCCTTGCCGGCGCCCACGACCGATCCCTTGGGCGACCACGTCCACAGCGGCCTGGCCTGGGCGGGCGTCGCGACGCTGAGCGCACCGAGCGCCCCGAGCACCCCGCCCGTCATCAGCACGTTGCGCCTGCTGGGTTGTTCCATGCCTTTCCCTCCTCGGGCCGACGACGACTGCTGATACGATGAAACACAACGTGCTTCCGTGTATCAGGGTCTGGCATCATGAGAGCACACGGTGGCTTCGGTCACAAGACCCTTCGTGACGCACATGGACGATTCGGGCAGAATCGGTGTCTCGGGAGGGGATCGTGGAACCTGTGCTGTCGTTCCTCATGGGGTCGTCGGACTCGGGGTCGCTGCTGGAGAGCGTGTACGTCGAGGCCGTCGAACAGGTCGACGACGTGGACGAGACCCGGTCGCGCGTCCTCGACGCGGCCTACGCGCAGTTCTGCCGGATGGGCATCCAGCGCTCCACGATGGACGACGTGGCCCGGCGGGCCGGCGTCTCGCGGATCACCGTCTACCGGCGGTTCGCCACGAAGGACGCCCTGGTGGAGCAGGTGGTGCGGCGGGAGTTCCGCCGCTATTTCGACCGGTTCCTCATCGACATCCGGGAGGCCGAGACGGCCGCCGACCGGGTCGTCCTCGGCTTCGTGAGCTCGCTGCGCGCCATCCGGGGCAACCCTCTGATCGGCGGCCTGATCGCCACGGAACCGGACCTGCTCCTGCCCTCCCTGACCGGTGACGGGGGCCGGACCCTCGCCACCGTGCGGCGGTTCGTCGCCGACCAGCTCCGCCGCGAGCAGCGCGCCGGCAACGTGTCGAGCGACCTGGACATCGATTTCGTGGCCGAGATGATGGTCCGGATATCCGGCTCGCTCCTGGCGGTTCCCAGCCACATCATCGACCTCGACGACGACGCTCGACTGGCCGCCCTGGCCCACCGCTTCCTCGTCCCGATGCTGGAACCGAGAGAGCCCCGTCTCGACCGTCCCTGACCTGTCGAGGCCGCGGTCGGCGCCCTCGCGCGGCGAAATGTCGCCGCGGGCGACCCTTGTGACCCTTTCCCGCCGCCATGGAAGAGCCTTCGCGGCGCCGCCATGGCGAACCGTTCCATTCTCCGCCGGGCGGAGCGCCATGGTGAATGAAATGGCGTCGATGTGCGGCTCTGCGTGACGGGAGAGGGCCCTTTGTGATATGGGGCTGACCTGCGTCCACATGGACGGATGCGTGGCGCTGGAAGCTTGACGTCGGGCATTAAGTAAGTACTATGTCCTTTGCGGCAAAGGCCGCAAAAGGAACTCAAAGAAAAGGGAAGTGTGTCGCAATGGCGACTAGCTTGAACAAACAAGATAAAATGGAACGAGAGGCCTCGCTGAGGTCGATCCTCGACACCGAAGGGCTCTTCCGGTTCGCGTCGGAAACCGACCGGGAGGCCGTGGCGTCCGCCCTCCGCGACGCGTACGACGCCGCATGGGAGACCATCGCGCCGTTCTACGTCCGGGCCGTCCACCGCATGCTCGGAGACATCCGAGCGGCGGCCGCGAACGGCGCGACCCTCGCGTCGGTCGGCCGCGACGGCGAGAACTGCCGCATGATCGTCCTCGCCTTCGAGCCGGGGCTGGACATCATCGAGATCCCCATCAACCGGAGCGTCGTCAGGAGCGCACTGGCGGATCTGAAGCGCCACCATGGCAGGACCTTCCCCGAGCTGGACGCCATGCTCGGGACGATGGCGTGGAAGGCCCCCTCCGACGAGGAGATCGCCGACGCCGCTCGGAACCTGACGACACTCCTGCGTCGGCGGGGCCTGCCCGTGGACGAGCCCGAACCGCGGCAGGACGTCATCCTGCTCGACAACGGAATGCGCGGCACGGCCCGTGCGGCCCTGAAGCAGATGTACTGGCCGACCGCCAGGGGAACCCTGGTGCGCGGGCTGTACCTGTTCCGGACGGCGGCGTACTTCGACCCGCACCCGCACGCGGACCGGGGGTACCTGTTCGACCTCGACGCGGCCGGCAGCGACGGCGGCAAGAACCTGCTCGTGCTGCCGGACGACCCGGATCTGGAAGGTCTGACCTTCCGGGCGAACGACGCGCTCGTGGTGATCGAGGTTCTGACCAGCGGGCCGAAACTGACACCCGACCGGATCGACGCCCAGGGCCACCCCGTGCAGGGATGGTTCCGAGACCACCCGCTGACGAAGGGGGTCAATCCGGTGCACCGGTCCGCCCGCTACACGGATCCTCGGGTCCAGGAGGGGGTGCTGCGCGCCGTCCGCGAGGCCATCGGGAATCACGCGCGGTCCGTGGCCCTTCGCGAGCGGCGCGGCGCGGACGTCCAGGAACTGCTGCGCCCCGGCCACGAGCGAATGGTGCGGAACACCCGGGACTGGATCGCCGGAAACCTGGACGCCATGCATCCGGGGCTCCGCGAACTCGTCAGCACGTACTGCTGGCGGACGGCCCTGTGGAGCATGAACGTCAAACTCGCCGACGCCGTCGAAGCCGCCGGCCTGTCCGCCGAAACCGCGCGGACCGTCTGGACGGAGTTCGACGAACTGCGGGATGACACGGCCAGGGAGGCGTTCATCGAGAGGCTGGCCGGTTCGCCGCGAGAAAGCTGATCGTGCGGCGGTCTCACGGCCGGTAATGATCAGGCCCGGCCCGCCTTAGGGCCGGTCCGGGCACTCGACCCGTCCACCCGAAGGCCGGGCGGCGCACTCACGCGCCGCCCGGCCTTTCCCATGCCGCGCCGCCGGGCGAGCCGAAGGCCTTTCGGAATATGACCCGGGTCGCGCTTTCGGCCCGGTTGCCTTCCGGCCTCGGCGCCGTACGGTCTTGATCAGGTCCTGCTCGGCAGGGCTTCTGCCTCGTGCAGTTCGTGACTAAAGCCCGGAAGGCTGCGTGATCATCATGATCCCGACCAACGACCGTCCCGAGATCTCCCGTCGCGGGAACGGTTTCCCCCTCACCCGCTACGCCGGGCCCGACTTCACCTGGCCCGTCTTCACCGGGGTGAGCTTCCCCGGGGGCGGCTTCACCGAGATCGACTTCGTCCTGGTGGAGCTGGTCGTGGTGGAGTACGACCGGGTGTGGATCCCCGTGCTCGACCTCGCCACGATGCGCGTCACCGTGGTGGAGTTCCTCGTGGTGCGGGTCACCGTGCGGCGGATCGCCATCCTGTGGATCACCGTCGTGGAGTACACGCCGGTGGGCTGCTACGTGCGGGAGTACGGCCTGCTCAAGTACCTCCGGGAGGAGTACACCCGGGACGGGTACGACTGGGTGGAGTACACCGCGCTGGTCTCCGCTGCGGACTGGCGAGTGTGAGAACCGCGCCCTAGGCCCCCCGGCCTGCGCGGCTCCATCGTCAAGATGACCGAGATGAGGGGGCTGGTGCGGCCCCCTTTTACGGCCCCGGCGTGACGCCGGACGCCGATCGCGAAACCTTCGGCTCAGCCGAGCCGATTCTCACTTGAGCGTGCCGTCCCGCATGGCGCGCTTCTCACCGAAGTGGCCCTTCTCCCCCGGGAGGAGGGCCACTTTCGTTGAAAGACGCCCGCACGCCCGCCGAGCCCGCACCGGGAAACGTGAGCAACATGCCTTGGGGACGGCGCCCCGCACGGAAACCGCGCCCGTTCCGAGGAAGCGAAAGCCCTGCGCGGCGCTCATGCCGGCCAAGGACCTTTCGCGGTGGTCATGAAAGCGCCTCCGGCAGGATTCGAACCTGCGGCACCCGCTTTAGGAGAGCGGTGCTCTATCCCCTGAGCTACGGAGGCGTGTCGTCGCTCGCGGTAGAGCGTAGCGGACGGCACCTACAGGGTAGGGGAAGAGGAGTGGTGGGCGCTCCCTGTTATGCGCCGGACCCTAGGCCGCGCGGGGGCGGTGTGGGTACGCTTCCGTTCCGTGACGGGACGGCATCGAGGGCAGCCGAAGGACCTGGACGCCCGGGAATCGGCGGGCGAGGAGTCGCCGCGCGGTAGGCGGATCACGGTCGTCGCCGCGGCATTCGCGGTGCCCGTGCTGGTGGCGTCGGCGATCGCGTTCGGACTGCGGGACGAGCCCGCGCGGGAGAGGCCGGAGTCGGCGGGCGGGCCCGCGCGGAGCGTGGCGCCGGCGCCTGAGGGCGAGCCGACGTTCGGGACGTACGTGCCGCCGGAGACGGAGCCGCAGGTGGCGACCAAGCCGCCGAGGCGGGCGCCCAGGCCGGCGGTGACGCCGCGGAGGGCGAGCCCCGCGCCCGCGCCCACCCCCTCCCCGTCCGCGCGTGGGCGGCGGCCGTGCCCTGCCGGCTGGGAGGACGTCTGGTGGATGCGCCGGTGGTGCGAACATCACCGAAGTCGCTGAACCGATTACGGACAGGTCATCGTAGATCCTGTAGTAGCGTTCTGGCGCTGTTCCGCTTTTGGGCATCAGGAGGAAAACCACCGTGCCGAACCCCCGGTCGGCGGCGCTGACCGCGGTCTTCCTGGTGATGGCGACGCTCTCACCGCACGGCGCCGCGAACGCGGCCGCGGGGGCCGACTCGCTCGAGTCGCTGCGCCGCGAGGCGACGAAGGCGCGCACCGAGCTAGAGAAGGCCACGAAGCAGATGGAGACCCGGAAGAAGGACCTTGCCGGGTCCCAGGTGAAGCTGCGCGCCACGCTGAAGGACCTCGCCGGGGCCGAGGCCGAGCTGAACCGGATACGCGAGCCGCTGGCCCGGCTCGCGAACACCTCCTACCAGCAGAGCGGCGCGGCCGGTTCCATGGCGATCTTCGGGGGCGGTGATCCGAGCACGGCGCTGCGCTCGACGGCGGACGTGACGCTCATGGCGAGGTCGCAGCAGGCGCTCGTGGACCGTGCCGACGAGCTGCAGGACCGGCGGCAGCGGCTCGCCTCCACGGCGCAGGAGCTGCAGTCGCGCAACGCGGTCGAGCAGACCCGCCTCCAGCAGGAGGTGGAGGGGTTGAAGAACCGGTCGGCGCAGTTGACCAAGCAGCTCAACGCGATGCTCGACAAGCTGGCGGTGACGCGGCAGAAGCGGCTCGAACTCGGGTGCGACAAGTCCCTGGCGAGGGATGCGAGGAAGTTCCCCAACGGGCTCATCCCGTCGAAGTACCTGTGCCCTCTGCCGCAGAAGAACGGGCACATGCTGCGGGCGGACGCGGCGCTCGCCTTCTACAAGCTGAACGAGGCGTACAAGCGCAGTTTCGGGCGCGACATGTGCGTGACGGACGCCTACCGCAGCCTGGCGGACCAGCACCGTGTCTACGCGCAGCGGCCCGGCTTCGCGGCCGTTCCCGGGACGAGCAACCACGGCAAGGGGCAGGCGCTCGACCTGTGCGGTGGTGTGCAGAGCTCGGGTTCCGTCCAGTTCAACTGGATGGAGGCCCACGCCGGGAAGTACGGATGGATCCACCCGGCCTGGGCCTACAGCAACCCGTTCGAGCCCTGGCACTGGGAGTTCGGGACGGAGAACGGATGAGCCGGGCCGCCCGGCGTCAGCGGGGGGACGGCACCTCGTCGGCGGGGACGACCTCCGCCGTGCAGTAGCGGCAGCGGCGCGCCTTCACCGGGATGTCGCTGAGGCACTGCGGGCACTCGCGCTCGGTGGCCTCCTTGCCGCGGTCCATCCGCTCGATCAGCTTGGTCGTCGGGAGCACGACCAGGAAGTAGACGATCAGGGCCGTGATGAAGAACGCGATCGCCGATGTCACGAAGACCCCGTAGGGGAACGTGGTGCCGTCGATGCTGACGGCCAGGCGCGTGTAGTCGGGCTTGCCGCCGAGAAGGGCGATCAGCGGGGTGATGAAGGAGTTCGCGAAGTCCTTCACGAGCCCGGCGAACGCCGCTCCGACGACGAACGCCACCGCGAGTTCGACAAGGTTCCCGCGGAAGAGGAACTTCTTGAATCCGCTCATGTCGGCTCCAGGGGTTGTGGGGGTCGCGCCCCCGGCTGGCGGGGCGCGTGAAACGGCTACGGATCGTAATGAAGTCATGCCTGATTCGCCAAGTCGACCCCTCTCACCTGCGCGGGGTCAGGGGGCGGTGATCGTCAGGGCGAGGGGGCCGGCGGCGCCGGCCAGGGCGACGGCCTGGGGGCGGTCGGTCGCCAGGACGACCAGGGCGCCCTCCTCGGGGCCGTTCTCGTCCGGGGGCGGGATCGCTATGACCGGCACTTCTGACACCACCACGCGGGCGGCGGGCCAGCGGGGGCGCGGGCCGTTCGCGGGGGCGCCCTCGGACGGGACGGTCAGGATGACCACGCGGTCGCCGGGGCGGACGAGGCGGGCGGCGCCCGCGTCGGCCAGGCGGACCGGTGCGGCGACCGTGCCGGGGCCGTAGCCGCGCAGGAGCCCGGCGCCGACGACGCGGGCGTCGGTGAGGGGTTCGCCGCGGCGCATGGGGCCGGCGAGGACGCGGCCGGCGCCGCCCGCGCGGAGCGCGCCCGCCGGGACGGCGGACGGCGGCAGGTCGAGGGGGCGGAGGTCGGCCGGGGCGAGGGGCGTTCCGCCGGGCAGATCGCGGGCGGCGCCGAGGACGCGGACGGACGCCGGCGGGCCGGGGCGCAGCGCCGGCAGCGCCAGGCCCGCGGCGGCCGCGGCGAACAGCGCCGCCAGCGGCCGCCGCAGGCGGGATAAGCGGGGGCTCACGGCAGTTCCAGGGGGAGCTTGATGCCGTCGAGGGCGGTGGCGCAGGCGCAGGTGCGCTCGGCGGGCAGCGCCTTGACGACGTCGGCGACGACGCCGCGGAGCCGGTCGATGTTCTCGCCGAAGACACGCAGGACCTCGTCCATCGTGACGCCCTCGCCCTCCTCGATGCCCGCGTCGAGGTCGGTCACCAGGCAGAGCGAGGTGTAGCAGAGCGCCAGCTCGCGGGCGAGGACGGCCTCCGGGTGGCCGGTCATCCCGATCAGCGTCCACCCCTGCGAGGCGAACCACCGGGACTCGGCCCGGGTCGAGAAGCGGGGGCCCTCGATGACGACGAGCGTGCCGCGGTCGACCGGGGGCCATCCCGAGGCCCGCGCGGACTCGACGGCGGCGCGGCGGCCGGTCGGGCAGTACGGGTCGGAGAACGAGACGTGGACGGCGGCGCCGTGCTCGTAGTAGGTCTGGTCGCGCCCCGACGTCCGGTCGGCGAGCTGGTCGGGGACGGCCAGGGTGCCGGGCCCGAGGTCGGGGGTGAGGGAGCCGACCGCGCACGGCGCCAGCACCTGGCGGACGCCGAGGGACCGCAGCGCCCACAGGTTGGCCCGGTAGGGGATCTTGTGCGGGGGGAAGCGGTGGTCGCGGCCGTGCCGGGGGACGAAGGCGACGCGGCGGCCCGCCAGCTCGCCGATCGCGATGGGGTCGCTGGGCGGGCCGTAGGGGGTGTCGACCCGCACCTCCTCGATGTCGTCGAGGAACGAGTAGAAGCCGGAGCCGCCGATGACCCCGATCTCGGCGACGGGCTGGGACGCGGAAGCCTGAGTGGACATGCCGCCGACCCTAGCCACCCGGCCGCCGTCCCCGGCAGGCCGTCCGCCGATTGTGGATAACTCAGCCGCCGCGCGACGAAGGGCCCGGCCGAAGCCGGGCCCTTGCGCGTTCCCCGGGACGTCAGCCGACCGGGTCCAGGACCTTGCTCTCGGGGGCGGGCGCCTCCTTGGCGAGCCGTCCCGGCGTCCAGATCCGGCGCCCGATGTCGTAGGACAGGGCGGGCAGCAGCAGCGACCGGACGACGAGGGTGTCGAGCAGGACGCCGAACGCCACCGCGAAGCCCATCTCGACCATGAACACCAGCGGCAGCGTGACCATGGACGCGAACGTGGCCGCGAGGACGAGCCCGGCCGAGGTGATCACACCGCCGGTGACGGTGAGGCCCCGCTGGATGCCGCGCCGCGTGCCGAGGGCCTGCGACTCCTCCCGGACGCGGTGCATCAGGAAGATGTTGTAGTCGACCCCCAGCGCGACCAGGAAGATGAAGGCCAGCAGCGGGAAGCCGGAGTCGGTCCCCTCGAACCCGAAGACGTGCTCGAAGACGACCGCGCAGGCGCCGAGCGAGGCGAGGAACGACAGCACCACGGTGCCCATCATCAGCAGCGGCGCGACGACGGCGCGCAGCAATGCGATGAGGATGAGCAGCACCACGGCCAGCACGATCGGGATGATGACCTTGTCGTCGCGGGTGGAGGCGCGCTTGATGTCCAGGTACGTCGCGGTCGTCCCGCCGACCTTGGCGTCCGCGGACGGGACGGCGTGCACCGCGGTCCGCAGCCGGTCGATGGTCGCGCGGGCGGCCGGGCTGTCGGCGGCGTCCTTCAGCGTCGCCTCGTACCTGACCAGGCCGCCCGTGGTGACGGGGGCGCCGACTTCGGCGACGCCCGGCGTCCCGCGCACGGCCTCGGCGATCCGGTCGGAGGCCGGGGCCTTGCCGATCACGAGGGCGGGGGAGCCCGACCCGGCGGCGTAGTGCCGCGCGACGGCCTCCGAGCCCTTCACCGAGTCGGGCTTGCCGGTGAACTGGCCGGCGTCCGACAGGCCGTCCGCCTTGAGCGAGCCCAGCCCGAGCGTGAGGACGATGAGGCCGAGCATGGTCACGGCCCAGAGCGCGCGCGGGCGCTTGCCCACGATCCCCGCGACGCGGCTCCAGACGCCGTGCTCGGCCTTGTACGCCTCGGGCTTGAGGTACTTGGCGTCGTAGCGGGGGATCAGCGGCCAGAACAGCCAGCGGCCGCAGATCACCAGGAGGGCGGGCAGGAGGGTCGTCATGGCGGCGAGCGCGGTGAGGACGCCCGCGGCGGCCACGGGGCCCATGCCGGCGGTGGAGTTCATGTCGGCGAGCAGCAGGCACAGCAGGCCGACGGCCACGGTGGCGGCGGAGGCGATGACGGCGGGTGCGGCGCGGTGCAGGGCGTACGCCATGGCCTCGTGCCGGTCCTCGTGCCGGTGCAGTTCCTCCCTGTAGCGGGCGACGAGCAGCAAGGCGTAGTCGGTGGCGACGCCGAAGACGAGGACGGTGAGGATGCCGGCGCTCTGGCCGTTGACGGTGAGGTCCGCGTACTTGGCGAGCAGGTAGACGGTCGACTGGGCGAGCCCCAGGGCGAAGACGGCGCTCAGCACGGGGACGAACCACAGGACGGGGCTGCGGTAGATGAACAGCAGCAGGACGATGACGACGAGACCGGCGGCCATGAGCAGGAAGCCGTCCAGGCTCTGGAAGACCTCGAACTGGTCGGCGCCGCCGCCGGCGGGGCCGGTGACGTGCGAGGCCAGTCCGGGCGGCCCGCGCTCGGCGAGTTCGCGCGCCTGGTCGACGGCGGCGGTGAGGTCCTCGTCCGTGAGGGGCACGAGGGTCTGCAGGGCCTTGCCGTCCTTGGACGGGAACGGCCCCTGCGCCTTCTGCGCTCCGGGCAGCTTCTGGAACGCGGCGACGTCGGACTCGGCCTTGGCCTTGTCGGCCGCGGTGATTCCGCCGGACCGCTCGTAGACGATGACGGCGAGCATCGTCTCGTCCTTGCGGAACCGGTCCTCCAGCTCCACGACCCGGGTGGACTCGGCCCCGGCGGGCAGCCAGGACGCGGCGTCGTTCTTCTCGACGTCGCCGAGCTTGCCGGCGAGGGGGCCGAGAGCGGCCAGCAGGACGACCCACAGGGCCAGGACGGCCCATTTGGTGCGCCTTCCGGCGATCAGTCCGGCCAGGCGGTGGGTCCGCGGCCTCGGGGGTGCCGGGCTAGGTGCGCTCATGGTTCCTCTCCTGTGTGCACCGGGCGAATCAAGATATGTCGCGTTAGCGGCAAGAGTCTCTCGTTGAGCGAGAGAAGTCAAGTAATAACTCGAAAATCGGAGGCGTCGCGGAACCGCTAGCCTCTCGACCCAAGAGTCTCTCTAAAATAGAGCTAAGTCAAACCGTGCGACGGGGAGGCCTCGCAGGGCCGGAATCGCGGGGTCGCGGGGGTGCTCCCTGTCTTCTCCATGGTCGCGAAGGGCGGGGGGATGCGCCTCCGGCGTCAGTACCGACTTGAGGTACGTCGCCCGGCGCAAAGGAAAGCCGCCGCCTACCTCTGAAGGTGTAGGCGGCGGCTTCCGGACACGGCGAAGACCGGGGGATCCGGCCGGATCCCCCGGTGCGAGCGGAGATGCTTAGGAGGTCAGGCGACCTTTTCGGACGACGACTTGCCGGTCGACGAGGACGACGACGAGTCGGAGGACGACGTGGACGAGCTCGTCTTGGCGGAGTCGCCCGAGGAGCCGCCCGAGTCGCCGGAGGAGCCGTTGGACGACCCGCTGGACGAGCCGTTCGACGAGGCCCCCGCGGTGGAGGGCGACTTGCCGGAGCCGCGGCTGTCGGTGCGGTAGAAGCCCGAGCCCTTGAAGATGATCCCCGCGGCGGAGAAGACCTTGCGGAGCCTGCCGGTGCACGCCGGGCACTCGGTCAGCGCGTCGTCGCTGAACTTCTGCACGACCTCTAGAGGCTCGCCGCACTCGGTGCAAACGTACTGATACGTCGGCACGGTTCCTCCTCGCTGACTCAGACCGGCGCTGGCCGGACTGGCACTCACTCTAGACGACTGCTAATGGTACCCATGCGTGGAACAGGATTCGCCCCCGGGATGTTCCCCGGCGGCGCGTCGCGCGCCAAGGGAGCGCCGTGGAGCCCCGCCGCCGCGGGGCCCCAGGTCACTGGCCCTTCTCGCCGAACCAGCCCGCCAGCCTGCCCTTGCGGCTGACCGCGCGGAGCCTGCGCTCGGTGGCCTCGCGCACCTCGGCGGTGGTCACGACCAGCAGGGTGTCGCCCGCCTGGAGGGGCGTGGTGGGCTCGGGCACGAAGCTCGCGCCGTCCCGCACGACGAGGGTGATGGACGCGCCGGGCGGCAGCCGCAGCTCGAAGATCTCCACGCCGCTCATCAGCGAGTCGCCGGGGATCCGCACCTCCAGCAGGTCGGCGTGCAGTTCCTCCAGGGGCGCGGCCTCGACGTCCAGCTCGCGGGTCTGCTCGTCGCTCCTGAGGCGGCACAGCCGCGAGGCCAGCGGCAGCGTCGGCCCCTGGAGCAGGGTGAACAGGACGACGATGTTGAACACGATCGCGAAGAGCCGGTCGGCGTGCTCCACCTCCGCGACCATCGGGATGGTGGCCAGGACGATCGGGACGGCGCCCCGCAGTCCCGCCCAGGACGCGAACACCTTCTCGCCCCACGACAGCCGGAACCCGATCGTGGAGAGCACGACCGACAGGGGACGGGCCACCAGCAGCAGGACGAAGCCGATGACGAGCGCCGGCAGGATCTGGCCGGGGAGGTCGCCGGGATCGGCCAGCAGGCCGAGCATCACGAACAGCCCGATCTGGGCGAGCCAGCCGACGCCCTCGGCGAAGCCCCGCGTGGCGGGCCGGTGCGGCAGCCGCGCGTTCCCGAGGACGAGGGCGCTGACGTAGACGGCGAGGAACCCGCTGGCGTGCATCAGTGAGGCGGCCCCGTAGGAGCCGATGGAAAGCGACAGCACGGCGATGGGGTAGAGGCCGGACGCGGGCAGCGCGACGCGGCGCAGCGCCTGGGCGCCCAGCCAGCCGATGGCGACGCCGACGATGCCGCCCGCGACCAGCTCGTAGACCATGACGCCGAGCAGTTCGGCCATGTTGGGGACGGCGGTGTGGGCGCTCAGCGTGACCACGATGATCACGACCGGGGCGTCGTTGAAGCCGGACTCGGCCTCCAGCAGGCCGGTCAGCCGGGACGGCAGGGGCAGCCGCCGCAGCACCGAGAACACCGCGGCCGCGTCGGTGGGGGCGAGCACGGCGGCCAGCAGGAACGCCGGGCGCCACTCCAGGCCGACGAGCCACATGGCGGCGAGCGCGACGACGACGATGCTGATCAGGGTGCCGAGGGTGGAGACGCTGAGCGCGGCCGGCACCGAGGGCCGCACGCGCCGCCAGCTGGTGGTGATTCCGCCCTCGGCGAGGATGAGCACGAGGGCGGCGAGGCCGAGCGTCTCGGCCAGTTCCGCGTTGTCGAACCGGATGTGGAGGGGGCCGGACTCGCCGATGAGAAGGCCGAGGCCCATGTACGCCAGCAGCGTGGGAAGGCCCGCCTGGTGCGACAGCCGGACCGCGATGATGGCGCTGAGTACGAGCGTGGCCCCGAGGAGTAGCCAGATGTCGAGGTGCACATCCCACCCTTCGGGGTCGTCAAAGTTGATCGTTTAGGAATCCTACAGATTCGCGGACGAATCGCATATTTACGATTGAGGGATGGCGTGTCCGGCGTGGCCGCTATCGCCGGTTGACCTGTGGTTTGATCCCGTTCACCACGTTCAGTACGTCTCGTCCCTGAACGGCCGCGGTGACGTTGTCGCGCACCATGCCCAGCAGGTTCAGCTGCGACTGGACGGACGCCCCCGCCGCGTGCGGCGAGAGCAGGACGTCCTCACGGGAACGCAGCGGATGCCCCTGCGGAAGCGGCTCCTGCTCGAACACGTCCAGGGCCGCCCCGGCCAGACGTCCCGACTCCAGCGCGGCGAGGACGGCGTCGTCCGGCGCGATGCCCCCGCGCGCCACGTTCACCAGCAGCGCCTTGTCCGGGAGCAGGGCGAGACGCTCCGGGCCGATCAGCCCCTTGGTCTCCTCGGTCAGCGGCAGGGCGATGACGAGGACGTCGGACATCGCCATGAGCTCGTCCAGCTCCCGGTACGTCGCCGCGGCCTGGGGACGCCGCCGCCTCGTCCAGTACGACACCGTGCAACCCAGGGCCGCGAACAGCCGCGCGGCCTCGGCGCCGATCGCGCCGAACCCGACGATGCCGACCCGCTGCGTGTGGATCTCGCGCGGGCCGAGCGCCGCCATCTCCATCTGCGGCCATCCGCCCGCGCGGACGGCCCGGTCGCCCCGCGCGAGGTTGCGGCACAGCGCGAACGCCGCGCCGACCGCCCACTCGGCGACCCCGCGCGCGTTGAAGCCCGCCGCGTTCGCCACCGGCACGCCCGCGGCCGCCCACGCCGCGACGTCGATGCTGTCGGTCCCGACCGCGGGCATCTGCACGAACGACACCCGCGGCGCCGCCGCCGCGGCCTCGGCGTCCAGCGCCAGCCGGCCGGTGAAGTCGCCGATCACCACGTCGGCGCCGGCGAGCGCGGCGAGCAGGCCCGCCCGGTCTCTGGCCTGCGGGAACGTCACCTCGGCGGCGTCTCCCAGCGGCGCGAACAACCCTCGGACGATCTCGTCCGCGATCGGGGGCAGGGAAAGGATCCGCCACGGCGCCGTCATCTCTTACCTCCCGTCAGGCCGTGCCCGACCGCGGCCCCCGTCCGCGATCTCGGCCCTCTCACTCTACGAGCAGGGCGCCGCCGCCGAGCAGGTCAGCCCAGGCGGACCAGCCCCCGCGCCGGGGTCACCACGGCCCGGACGCGCTGGTCGTGCGGCTCGGCGGGCACGCTTTCCACCAGCTCGCCGTCGTACAGCAGCGCGGCGGTGAGGATCGCCGGGCCCACGCGCGCGAGCGCCCGGTCGTAGGAGCCGCCGCCGCGGCCGAGGCGCACGCCCGACCGGTCGACCGCCACCGCGGGCACCAGCACGACGTCCGCGCTGGCCACGGCGCCGGGGCCGCGCGGCGGCTCGGACGACTCCAGGCACCCGCGGGCCCCCGGGACGAGCGAGTCGGGCCCCTCGTAGGACGCCCAGTCGAGGTCGCCGTCCGGGAGCAGCCGGGGGACGAGCACGTACGTCCCGCGCTTCCACAGCGCGAACAGCAGGCTCCGCGTGTCCGGCTCGTCGCCTATGGAGACGTAGGCCGCGATCGTCCCGGCCATCTCCACCTCCGGGACCGACAGCAGCGCGTCCCGGATCGGGCGCGCCGCGCCGGAGCGCGTCTCGGGCGGCATCGCCGCACGTCGTGCGAGTAGTTCGGCCCGGAGGCCGGTCTTCGTGGCGGTGGGGTGCACGCTGTGGTCCTCGCGGATGGCTAGGGTCGTGTATATGGCCGACATTGCACCAGTGCTCAAAGCGGTCGTCCCGGCGGCCGGCCTCGGTACCCGATTCTTGCCCGCGACCAAGGCGACTCCCAAGGAAATGCTGCCCATCGTCGACAAACCGGCGATCCAGTACGTCGTCGAGGAGGCGGTCGACGCCGGGCTGTCCGACGTCCTCATGATCACCGGGCGCAGCAAACGGTCCATCGAGGACCACTTCGACCGAGCCTACGAGCTGGAGGAGGCGCTGCGCGCCAAGGGCGACGACGAGCGCCTGGAGGCCGTGCACGAGTCCAGCGACCTGGCGATCATGCACTACGTCCGGCAGGGCGAGCCGCGCGGCCTCGGGCACGCGGTGCACTGCGCCCGCCAGCACGTCGGCCGCGAGCCGTTCGCGGTGCTGCTCGGCGACGACATGATCGACGCCCGCGACAAGCTGCTGCAGCGGATGATCGAGGTGCGCGGCCAGTACGGCGGCAGCGTCATCGCGCTGATGGAGGTCGAGCCCGACCAGGTGTCGGCGTACGGGTGCGCGGCCATCGAGGCGACGGACGAGGACGACGTCGTCCGCATCTCCGACCTCGTGGAGAAGCCCGCCGCCGAGGAGGCCCCCAGCAACTGGATCATCATCGGCCGCTACGTCTGCGACCCCGCGGTGTTCGACGTCCTGGAGAAGACCCCGCCCGGCCGCGGCGGCGAGATCCAGCTGACCGACGCGCTGCGCACCCTCGCCGACATGCCCGCCGACCAGGGCGGCGGCGTCTACGGCGTCAAGTTCCGCGGCCGCCGCTACGACACCGGCAACAAGCTGGAGTACCTGAGGACGGTCGTCCAGTTCGCGGCGGACCGTCCGGATCTGGCGCCGGAGTTCCTGCCGTGGCTGCGGGAATTCGTCCGGACGCAGGACGGCGTGGGCGACACCTCGGATTCGTGACGAGGCGTCAGACTGGGGCCGTGGCTATGAGAACGGTCGACGAGCATCTGACGGAGATCCTCGGCAGCGTGGCGCCGCTGCCGCCGCTTGACCTGGCACTGCTGGAGGCGCAGGGCACGGTGCTCGCCGAGGCCGTCGCCGCGCCGGTGCCGCTGCCGCCGTTCGACAACTCCGCGATGGACGGCTACGCCGTGGTCGCGGCCGACATCGCGGCGGCCACCGAGGCGAGCCCCGTCGCGCTGCCCGTCGTCGGCGACATCGTCGCGGGCGACTCCGGCCTGTCGGCGATCCGGCCCGGGCTGACCGCCCGGATCATGACGGGCGCCCCGCTGCCGGCCGGCGCCGACGCCGTCATCCCCGTCGAGTGGACGGACGGCGGCAACGCCACCGTCCGGATCTCGCGCGCCGCGCCGCCGGGCAACTACATCCGCCGGGCGGGGGAGGACGTCCTCGCCGGGCAGGTCGTCGCCGAGGCCGGCACCCGGCTCGCCGCCCCGCAGATCGGCATGCTCGCGGCGGTCGGGCGGTCCCGGGTGACCGTCCGGCCGAGGCCGCGCATCGTGGTCGTCTCCACGGGTGACGAACTGCGCGAGCCGGGCAGCCCGCTGGCGCCCGGCCAGATCTGGGAGTCCAACAGCTTCATGCTCACCGCCGCCGTGGTCGAGGCGGGCGGAACGGGCTACCGGCAGGCCACGGTGCAGGACGAGCCCGCCAAGGTCCTGGAGATGCTTCACGACCAGCTCGTCCGGGCCGACGCCATCGTCACCACCGGGGGCGTCTCCATGGGCACCAGGGACGTCGTCAAGGAAGTCCTCGCCGGTACCGGAACTGTGAACTTCCACAAGGTGCGGATGCGTCCGGGCAAGCCGCAGGGGTTCGGCCTCCTGGAAGGCACTCCGGTCTTCACGCTTCCTGGCAACCCCGTGAGCGCGTACGTGTCGTTCCAGGTGTTCGTCCGTCCCGCCCTACGCGTCATGCAAGGTCTGCCCCCAGAACCGCTTCCCACAGTGAGCGCCGTCGTCGCCGAGGACATCAAGTCCCCCGCGGGGCTGCGCCACTTCCTGCGAGGCAGACTCTCGTTCACTCGGGGCTTCTACACCGTCACAGCGGCGGGCGTGCAGGGCTCGCACCAGCTCGGGTCCCTGTCGTCAGCGAACGCGCTCATCGAGATCCCGGAGGACGTCGAAGCCATGCCGGCCGGTTCGCACGTCGAGGTCATGAGGTTGCCGTCATGAGCGCCATGGGGTCCGAGTTCACCCATCTGGACGACCAGGGATCGGCCCGCATGGTCGACGTGTCGTCGAAGGACGTCTCGTCCCGGACGGCCACGGCCACGGGGTTCGTCCGACTGTCGCCCGAATGCGTCGCCCTCCTGCGCGCCGGTGACATCCCCAAGGGCGACGCCCTGTCCGTCGCCCGGATCGCGGGGATCATGGGGGCCAAGCGCGTGCCCGACCTCGTCCCGCTGTGCCACCCGATCGCGCTGCATGGCGTCACCGTCGACCTCGCCGTCGACGACGACGGCGTCGCGATCACGGCCGTCACCCGCACCGCCGACCGCACCGGCGTGGAGATGGAGGCGCTCACCTCCGTCACCGTCGCCGCGCTCGCGCTGGTCGACATGGTGAAGGCCGTCGACCCCGCCGCCGTGATCACCGAGGTCCGGGTCGAGGAGAAGACCGGCGGCAAGACCGGGGTGTGGCGCCGGTGATCCGGGCGATGGCGGTCACCGTCTCCAACCGCGCCGCGGCGGGCCTCTACGAGGACAGGTCCGGCCCGGTGCTGGTCGAGATGCTGGAGGACCTCGGCTGCCAGGTGGACGGCCCCGTCGTCGTCCCGGACGGCGAACCCGTCACCGGCGTCCTGCGCGACGCGGTCGCCGCCGGGTACGACGTCGTCGTCACCTCCGGCGGGACCGGCCTCACCCCCACCGACCAGACCCCCGAGATGACCCGGCCGGTCATCGAATGGGAGGTCCCGGGGATCGCCGAGGCCATCCGGCTGGAGGGACGCGAGAAGGTCCCCGCCGCGATCCTGTCGCGCGGCCTCGCCGGCGTCGCGGGCCGCACCCTCATCGTCAACCTGCCCGGCTCGACCGGCGGCGTCCGCGACGGCATGACCGTCCTGGCCCGCGTCCTGCCCCACGCGGTGGACCAGATCAACGGCGGCGACCACCCCCGCCCGCAGGGCTAGCCCGCCTCCGCCCCCGCCACGCGCCGTCGGGAGCTAGGCCTGGATGACGCGGACGCCGGCGTCGGTGAACGCGGCGAGTTCGGACTCGGGCGCCGCCGCGTCCGTCACCAGGACGTCGATCTCGTCGGTGCCGCAGATGCGGGCGAACGCGCGGTGGCCGATCTTGGAGCCGTCCGCGACCACGACCACCCGGTCGGCGCGCTCGGCCATCAGCCGGTTCACCACGGCCTCGCCCTCGTTGTGGCAGGTCGCGCCGTGCCTCGCGGTCACGCCGTTCACCCCGATGACCGCCACGTCCAGCGTCACGTGGTCGAAGATGCCGGTGGCGAGCGGCCCGGTCAGCTCGTAGGACTGCGGCCGCGGCACCCCGCCCGTCAGGACGATCTTCACATGCGGGCGGACGGCCAGCTCGTTGCCGATGTTCAGCGCGTTCGTCACGATCGTGATCGCCGGGGTGGGCCCCTCGGCGTGCAGGTCGGCGCGGGTGGCGAGCACCCGGGCGACCTCCGAGGTCGTCGTGCCGCCGTTCAGCCCGATGATCGACCCGGGCTCGGCCAGCTCCGCGGTCGCCGCCGCGATCCGCTGCTTCTCCGACGCGTGCCGCGCCGCCTTGTACCGCAGCGGCAGGTCGTAGCTGACGCTCTCCGCGACGGCGCCGCCGCGGGTGCGGGTCAGCATCTGCTGCTGCGCGAGCTGGTCGAAGTCGCGGCGGATCGTCGCGGCCGACACCCCCATGCGCACGGACGCCTCCTCGACGGTCAGCCGTCCGGCGTCCGCGAGCAGTTCGAGCAGCGCGTTCCAGCGCTCGTGCCGGGTCACGCCGGTCGCCTTTCCCGCGGGTGGACGGGAGTCCGGAAAGGTGGTCACCCGCGGATTCTAGCCCTGCGCGCCCCTGGTCTTACCTGAGCGCATGGGCCGTGGAACAATCAACAACGATCAAATGCGTGCATTGGGGGGTTCCATGGCGAGGCCGGTCGGCGACGGCGCCGTTTCCTTGACCAACGCGCGGATCGTCCTTCCGGACGGTGTCCGCGACGGCGCCCTCCACATCGCCGGCGGCACGATCGCGGACGGCCCCGCCCCCGGCGAAGTGATCGACCTCGCCGGCCGGCACGTGGTGCCCGGCTTCGTCGACATGCACGTCCACGGCGGCGCGGGAGCCTCCTACCAGCTCGGGAACCCGGACGAGGCCCAGCGGGCCGCCTCCTTCCACCTCGCCCACGGCACCACCACCACGATCGCGAGCCTCGTCACCGGCGACCCGGACGAACTGGCCGCCGCCGTCGAGGGCCTGGCCGGACTCGCCGCCGACGGCGTGATCGCGGGCGTCCACCTGGAGGGCCCCTACCTGGCCCGCTCGCGCTGCGGCGCGCACGACCCGGCGCTCCTGCGCGACCCGGACCCCGCCGAGTTCCGCCGCCTCGTCCGCCTCGGCCGCGGGCACCTCCGCATGATCACTCTCGCGCCCGAGCTGCCGGGCGCCCTCGACCTCGTCCGGGAGGCGGTGGACGCGGGCGTGATCGCGGCGGTCGGCCACACCGACGGCACCGGCGAGGCGGCCCGGGCGGCGTTCGACGCGGGAGCGCGCGTGGCGACGCACCTGTTCAACGCGATGCGCCCCCTGCACCACCGCGAGGGCGGGCCGGTCGCCGCCGCTCTGAACGACCCCCGGGTCACCGTGGAACTGATCAATGACGGCATCCACGTGGAGCCCGCCGTGGCCCGCCTCGTGTTCGCCGCCACGCCCCGCGTCGCGCTCATCACCGACGCGATGGCCGCCGCCGGCATGGGCGACGGCGACTACCGTCTCGGCGTGATGGACGTCGAGGTCCGCGGCGGCCGCGCCACCCTCGCGGGCGGGACGTCCATCGCGGGCAGCACGATCACCATGGCGGACGCGTTCCGCCGCGCCGTCACCGACGCCGGCCAGCCGATCGAGCGCGCCGCCGAGGCCGCGTCCCTCACCCCGGCGCGCGCCCTCGGCATCGACGCGCGCGTCGGGTCACTGGAGCCCGGCAAGGACGCCGACCTGGTCGTCCTGGACGACGACCTGCGCGTCGACTGGGTCATGAAACGGGGCCGACGGGTGTGACGACGGTGGCCGAACGTCCCGCGTGCCCGATTTCTCGGGGACAATATGGCGTTCAGACATCCGACCAGGGAATCATGGAACCGTGGAACGTTTGCGGGGATGGCCGGTCACCCTGACCGAGGGCCCTGTAGGGCTGCGCCCGCTGCGGCACCGCGACGCCGCCGTCTGGCGCGAGCTGCGGGTCCGCAACGCCGACTGGCTCCGCCCCTGGGAGCCGACCAATCCCGAGACGCCGTTGTTCCGCAGCGGCCTCGGCCCCTACATCAGCATGGTCCACACCATGCGCCGCGAAGCCCGCCACGGCCTCGCCCTTCCCTGGGTCGTCACCCATGAGGACGATTTCGCCGGGCAGCTCACCATCGGCGCGATCGTCTGGGGTTCGGCGAGGTCCGCGCAGATCGGCTACTGGGTCGACCGGCGCGTCGCCGGCCGCGGCGTCATTCCCACCGCCGTCGCCCTCGCCGTCGACCACTGTTTCTTCACCGTCGGCCTGCACCGGCTCGAAGCCAATATCCGTCCGGAGAACACCGCGAGCCGCCGCGTCGTCGAAAAACTCGGATTCCGCGAAGAGGGAATTCGCCGCCGCCATCTCCACATCGACGGCGCCTGGCGCGACCACATCTGCTACGCCCTCACCGTCGAGGACGTGCCCGGTGGCCTGCGCGCCCGCTGGCTGGCAGACCGGAAACAGGCATTTCCCCGGCGCTCCTGAGCGGCCCATGACTTTCCCGCCGTAAGAATCCTGCGATCGAGAAGTCCCGGCAAACGGAGAGTAACGGCGAGATCGATCTCGCGACACACCGCCCCTTATGCTCGTCAACCTCTGACAGCCCCTCGTACCGTGCGGGGCGTGACCCTGCTCCCATTGCACGTTCGCGCGCCGAAAGTCGGCCCGCCTCGCGAGCGTGCCCTGGAACGGTGGGGCCGATGAGCAGCGCCGTCCTTTACCTCGCGATCGTCGCCGTCTGGGCCGTCGTCCTGGTACCCATGTGGCTGCGCCGCGACACCGAGACCACGGGAATCTCCCGCCTCCTGCACAAGCGTCCGGACGAGCCCGCCGCCGAGGACGACGCCGACGACCAGGAGACGCTCCACGAGGAGGAGACCCTCCGCGAGGAGGGCCTCCCCGCGCCGCGCCGCCCGGGCGGCCGCGCCGCCGTCATCGCCCGGCGCCGCCGCCGCACCAGCGGCCTCGCCGCGCTGCTCCTCACCTCCGTGGCGATCTCCGCCTCCGGCCTCACGCCCTGGTGGATCGTCGCGCCCCCGGTCCTGCTGCTCGCCGGCCACCTGGCGCTCCTGCGCGTCGCCGTGGGCATGGACACCGCCCGCCGCCGCGCCGCCGCCCAGGCCCGCGCCGCGGCCCGCGCCCGCGCCCTGCAGGCCCGCAGAGCCGCCGAGGCCGCCGAGGCCGCCGAGACCGCCGAGGTCATCGAGCTCGTCACCCCCGACGAGGTCTTCGACCAGTACGCCGACGACCGCCGCGCCGTCGGCGAATAACCGGTGCGCGAGCAGTCCCCGATGTTTGCTAACCTTACGGAGTCCTCGGGGCTGTGGCGCAGTCCGGTAGCGCACCTCGTTCGCATCGAGGGGGTCAGGGGTTCAAATCCCCTCAGCTCCACCCAGGTCAAAGGCCGGTTCTCCGAAGAGACACCGGCCTTTTTGGTGCCCGTACGGCAGTGAAGTACAGCTACGTCGCCTCACGCTTCGCGTCCGACGAGTTGGCACAGGCGGGCGCGCGCCACCCGTTTAGAGGTCGCGGGGGCGCTGTGGCCGGCCGACTTCACTGCTGACCGATCAGGTTGGGTGCTGCCTAGACTCGGGGTCATGCTCAGACTCGGCTTTCCTGTGATCGGCGTGAACGACATTCCCCGGGCCGTGGCCTTCTGGACGTCCGCGCTGGACCTGGTGCCCGTGTCCGAGTGGGAGAGCCCACGTTGGCGGACACTGGAATACGCGGATGGGTCGGGCCGGGCGCTCGCTCTGATGCACAGCAGTTCGCCCGCCGAAGCGCACCCGCGCATCCACCTCGACCTGTTGACGGACACCACAGACGAGCAGGAGGCCGAGGTCGCGCGTCTGGTCGAGTTGGGAGCCACCAGAGTCGACTGGGACCGGTATCCCCCAGACGCTGACTTCGTGGTCCTCGCCGACCCGGACGGCAACATCTTCTGCGTCGTGGATCTGAGCCGGGCCCCGTCCGGTTCGTCCTGACCTCCGGCGGGACGAGCACCCCGGACCCGGCCCGGCAGACGGCGACCCTTGGATCGGGTCAGGGGACGGTCTCCGGGAGCAGCTTTCCGGCGCGGACGGCGTTCAGGCGGTGACGGATGAAGCGGTCCTGGTGCTCGCCCCATGTGTCGGGCTTTGTGGGGTGGGTGCTCTGGTCGGGGTGCTTTCGGTAGAGCCAGGTCACCGAGGGTTCCTGGTAGCCGTCGAAGACTTCGCTGAGGGCGATGAACAGGGCCACGTCCTGCGCGCGGGGGAGGGCGCCCCAGCCGCCGAAGGCGCGGATCAGGTCGGCGGGGGCGACCAGGCCGGCGCAGGCCGCCTGGCAGAGGCCCGTCTCTTCGTACAGGCGGCCGATCGTTCCGGCGGGCACCAGGCCGCAGGGGTAGGCCAGGGGGTAGGGGACGCGGCGTCCGTCGATCAGATCGTCGGCCTGGCCGATCGTCCAGCCGATGCCGGGATGCTCCTCGAAGGCGGGGATGAGCGTCGCGAGGCCGTCGGGGAGAAGGACGTCGTCATAGTCGAGCACCGCGACCAGTTCGCCGCGTGCCCGGCTCAGGGCGAAGTTCCTCGTCGTACCGGTGCCGAGCTGGGCGCTGTTCGCCTCGTAGAGCGCGCCCGGGCAAAGGTCGCGGGCGGTCGGGGCGTCCCCGTCCTCCTGGACGAGCCATTCGAGGTCCCAGCCAGGGGGGAGGCGTTGCGCCGCGACGCCGGCGGCGGCCTGCCGCAGGTAGCCGGGGATCGGCCTCCGTACGGCGGTGATGATCGAGATCAGGGGCATGGCACTCCTCCTCGTCCGGGCGCACGGCCTTGATGATCACATGGTCCGGGGCGGGGGCGGGACGGCGGCAGCCTTTACAGTGCTCAGATGGACGTGAGCGCGATGCTGGAGCAGTACGCCTATCCGGAGACGACGCCGTGGCTGCGGGCGAACATGATCGCGTCGCTCGATGGGGGGATCCAGTACCAGGGGAGCACCAGCGCACTCGGGTACGCGGGGGACTGGGCCCTCATGCAGCGGCTCAGGACGCTGGCCGACGTCGTGATCATGGGGGCCACGACCGTCCGGGAGTACGGGGCGTATCCGAAGGAGGCGCGGAAGCTGGCGATCGTGTCGCGGAGCCTGCGGTTCGACTTCGACGGGCCGCTGTTCGCGGAGGCGCCCGCGCCGCCGATCGTCATCACGTGCGGGGCGGCCCCGGCCGACCGGCTTCGCGAGGCCGAGAAGCACGCCGAGGTCCTGGTGTGCGGGACCGACTCCACGGACATGGGCATGGCGTTGCGGCGGTTGGCCGACAAGGGGTACGAGCGCCAGCTCTGCGAGGGAGGGCCGGTCCTGCTCGCCCAGATCGCCGCCGCGGGTTGGCTGCACGAGCTGTGCCTGACGTTGAGTCCGGTCGTCACCGCCGGCGACGCCGCGCGCGTCCTCGACGGCCCGGCCATCGACATGCAGCGCATGGAACTGTGCCACGCGATCCCGGACGAGAACTACCTCTACCTGCGGTACCGCAGGGCCCAGGGCTAGACGACGTTGTGGCGGACGTAGGCGGGCGGGCGCCAGCCGAGGATGCTCTCGACCATGTTCACCGCCTGCCTCGCCTCCGCGACGTCGTGGACCCGGACGATGCGCGCGCCGCTCAGGATGGAGACGACGAGGGTGGCGATGGTGCCCTCGACGCGGTCGTGCTGGTCCCGCTCCAGGGTCTCGCCGATGAAGTCCTTGTTCGAGACGGCGACGAGCAGCGGGTAGCCGAGCTGTGCGATCTCCGGGAGGCGGCGGGTCAGTTCGAGCGAGTGGTGGGTGTTCTTGTTCAGGTCGTGGCCGGGGTCGATGATGATCCGGTCCGCCGGCACGCCGTGCTTCTCGGCCAGGGCCGCCCGCAGGCGGAGGAACTCGGCGACCTCGGTGACCACGTCGTCGTACTGCGGGCGAGGGTAGGGCGTCCGGGGGTCGGCGAGGCTGTGCGTGACGATGAGGGTCGCGCCGGCCTCCGCGACCACGTCGGCGAGGGCGGGGTCGTGCAGGCCGCTCGTGTTGTTCAGGACGTCGGCGCCGGCGGCGAAGGCGGCGCGGGCGACCTCGGGCCGGTACGTCTCGACGGAGATCACCGCGTCGGTGCGGGATCGGGCGCCCTCGATGACCGGGACCACGCGGTCGATCTCCTCTTCGACGCTCACCGGAGGCCCGGGAGCGAAAGGGACGCCGCCGATGTCCAGCCAGTCGGCTTCGTGGACGAGCGCGTTCTCTACTGCGACCAATGCCTTGTCCAAGGCGAAAGTGCGGCCCCGGTCGTGGAATGAATCGGGAGTGCGGTTGATTATCGCCATCACGGCGACCTGCCGCGAGAAATCGAACGTGCGCCGCCCGATCGTCCGTTCGGGGCAAATAATCTCGGGGTGGTAGAAAGCGTTCTTTTCGCTCACAATAGCCGCCTAAGTTGAACTTGGCGCCAGCATAGCAAGGGGGCCGGAGGCTACCTCTCCGGTCGCACCCGCCGCCGTCCCACGGTGGTGACGAGCCGCAGGAGAGTGAAGAAGACCAAAGCCCCGCCGACCACCAGGAGCATGGAGAGCGCCCGCTCCTGGAGGCCCTGCGATTTGATCACCACTGCTCCGGACCCGGCGATGAAACCGACGAGGGCGACGAAGAGCCCGAGGATCTCCACCATCTTGAGCAGGCCGGACGAGACCATCTCCTGCGCCGCGTCGACGCGCTGGGCGAGCCTCAGCGACGCTTCGTCGAGTCGTTGTTCGAGCTCGGCCGACGCCGCGGCGATTCTCTCGTCCACCTGGGCGGCGATGGAGTCCGCGATGGCCTGGGTGTTGCGCTCCATCTGGTTCTGCAGATCCTGGGCCAGGATGATCGAGCGCCGCTCCTGCGTGAACTGTTCGTGCACCAGAACGTCGCCGGGGCCGAGGGCGTCTATCGCCCGGTCTATCTCGTGGAGCCCGTCAGCGAACCGGCCCAGTTTCCGATATGCCGACGCGCGCCGGTAGTAGACAATGGCGTTCTCCTGGCCGCGCGCCATCATCTCGTCGGAGAGGTCCAGCATCATCTGCGGCTGTTCCGGCAAGTGGTCGGCGAAATTGATGCCCGTCAGGAGCACCTGGTTGCTCTTGTCGTCCGCGTCGGGAGCGTCGACCGCCCGCCGGAACAGGCCGGGCGCGTTCGAAGCGCGGGTGCCGAGTGCGGAGAAGGCCGCGAAGCTCAGGACGAGGGCGTCGTCGTCGAACTCGGCCAGCCAGCCGATACAGAGCCGGTGGAGCTGCGCGAACTTGAAGTCGAAGCGCAGCCGCTGGCCATGGATGTAGACGAGGCAGAGCCGCGCGGTACGGGTGTTGTTCGCCGCCAGGATGCGCGCCCGGTCGGTCTCGTCCAGGTAGCCCTGACCGTTCTTGCGAGCCAGCCAGGCGAGGTCTGTGGCCGCTCGCCGGATCTGCAGTACGGAGAGCCCGAACTCTTCGACCCGGGCGACGAACTCGTCCGTCCACGCCGAGGGAGGTCCGGCGGTGGCCGCCGCGTAGTGGTCGACGAGGATGGACGCCTTCTCCGCGTCCGACGCCGCCTCCATGCGCTCCGCGAGCCGGTCGCTCTCCGGACTCTGCCGTTGAGGCGGGACGCCGTTGCCCATGAGACCCCTTGCCGTGAAGCGACCTGATCCGGCCCAGCAGTCTAGGCCGCCGGTCGGTGCGGAGGCGCGGGGGAGCGCATCATCGGAGGTCAGAGGGGAAGGTAAGCCCGCATGATCGCTGGCAGCAGTCCCGAGCCCGACGAGGCGACCGTGAAAGCCGTGGGCAAGCTGAGCGAGGCCCTGGAGAGCGTCGAGCGCGCCCGGGGCCATCTCTACTCGTGGCACCAGCTCACCGGCAAGGCCGACTTCGAGTTGGGCGACGCGGCCGAGCTGCTCGCCAAGGCCGGGCACCAGGAACTCGCGGACGAGCTGTCGCGCGAACTCGTGGGCCGCAACGTCCTCCCGGACCGTTGGAGCTTCCAGGCGGTCGAGGAGTACGAAGACACCTACTACGAACCGCTCCGACGTTATGAGGCGCGCGTACGGGAGTCGTTGACCGCTGGTCGACGGCACCTCTACGAGGCACGGCTCAAGGAGGAGCGGCGCACCCACGGGCACCCCCACCACACGGCCGCGCCAGGCGATCCGTAGCGGCCGGTGCGGAGGAACGCCGTGGAACGCGGGGCGCCGAGGTTCGGAGTTCCTGGAGCGCCGGTGCGCTCCAGGAACTCCGGTCAATCGGCGCCTATCCCTTGCACGCCTTCTGCGCGTAGGAGTAGGTGCTGCCGTGGTCGCACTTGTCGCCCACGGCCTTGGGCAGGTTGACCGTTCCGCCGTCCTTCAGGAAGACCTTCCAGTCTCCGGTCTGCATCTGCCAGAGGCGGGAGGTCACCTGCGTCTCCCCGCTGTGGGGAGCGGCCGGAGCGGCCGGAGCGGCCGGGGCGGCAGGGCCGCCGGAGCCACCCGAGGAGGAACCGGACCCGGGGAGTCCGGTCGTCCCCGTTCCGCCGACGATCAGAAGGAGGATCGCTCCCGCGACCCACCCGGTTGTCTTGTTCTGCATTGTTCCGACTGGCAGCCGGCCCCGCCCCCGCGGGGCTCACCTTGGCACCAGTCCTCCTGTGTGGACGACCGTCCCCAGCGGTCCGGGACCAGCAAGCCTTCGGTGCCGCGGAAGGCGGGGCGAGTGAGGGTGGCGGCGCGGGATCGCGGTCGGGCCGTTGGCGCACGGGGAGGCGGCGGAGTTGGCTAATCTATCGACTTGGTAGGATTTCCACTCTCGTACCACCCATCCCTTCCGTTTCATGAGGTCGCCCATGCCGCAAAGTCGTCCGTTCGTCAGCCTGGCGACCGACTTCGGCGCGGCGTACACGGCGATCTGCGCCGGGGTGGTGTACGGGATCGCCCCGGACGCGAACGTGCTGGTGCTCAGCGACGAGATCACGCCGTTCGACGTGCGGGAGGGGGCGATGCTGCTGCGGCAGGCGCTGCCGTACCTGCCGGTGGGCGTGCACGTCGGGATCGTGGATCCGGGCGTGGGCACCTCGCGCCGGCCGCTGGCGATCGCGACCGGGCGCGGCGATGTGCTGGTCGGGCCGGACAACGGGCTGCTGGTGCCGGCGGCGGAGGCGCTGGGCGGGATCGTCCGGGCGCACGCGCTGGAGAACCCGGCCTACCGGCTGCCCCAGGTCTCGACCTCGTTCCACGGACGTGACGTCTTCTCTCCCGCCGCCGCCCACGTCGCGGCAGGGGTGGACGCGGCGGATCTCGGTGCGGCCGTCGACCCGCTGCCGCTGGACGTCCCGCCCCCGGTGGTCCGGCCAGGGGAGCTGACCGTTCCCGTGCTGTACACCGACCGGTTCGGCAGCCAGGTGCTGGGCGCCGAGCCCGGCGATCTGGCGGAGGCGTTCGGCACGCTGGAGCCGGGCACCCCCCTTGACGTGGAGTGGAACGTTGCAGGCGGTCCGTCCCGGACGGTCCGCGTCCCGTTCCAGCTCACCTTCGGCAGCGTCGCGGTCGGGGAGCCGCTGCTGTGGACCGATTCGTCCGGATGGCTCGCCCTGGGCGTCAACCAGGGACGTGCCGCCGACGCCCTCGGCCTGGCCGGCGCGCAGACCCTCACTCTGCGCGCGGTGCCGCGTCCATGACCCTTACCCCCTCTCACCGCCGGAGGAATCTCCTGTGATCCGCCGTCCCCTCGTGGCAACGCTCGCCGGCGCCGCCGCGCTCGCCCTCGCCGTCAGCGCCTGCGCCCCGCAGGACGAGGACTCCGGTGCCTCGGCGAGCAAGAGCCCCGCCTCCTGCGCCAAGGACAAGCTGCCGCTGAAGTCGCCCGGCAAGCTCACCATCGCGACCGACAAGCCGGCGTTCGAGCCGTGGTTCAAGGACGACGACCCGTCCAACGGGCAGGGCTACGAGGGCGCCGTCGCCTACGCGGTCGCCGGCCGGCTCGGCTTCACCAAGGACCAGGTGGTCTGGAAGACCCAGTCGTTCGAGTCGTCGTACGCGCCGGGGCCCAAGACCTTCGACTTCGACATCAACCAGATCTCGGTCACCCCCGCGCGCGAGAAGGCGGTCGCGTTCAGCGACGGCTACTACGACGTGCAGCAGGGCGTCGTGACGCTCAAGGGCGGCAAGTTCGAGAACGCCAAGACCGTCGCGGAGCTGAGCAAGGCGCGCATCGCGGTCCAGGTCGGGACGACGTCGCTGCAGGCGGTGAAGAACCAGCTCAAGCCCGCCGACGAGCCGAAGATCTTCAACACGCAGATCGACGCGGTGAACGCGCTGAAGAACAAGCAGGTGGACGTGCTGGTGGTGGACCTGCCGACCGCCTTCTACGTCACCGCCGCGCAGATCGACGACTCGAAGATCGTCGGTCAGCTGCCGCAGTCGCAGGGCGGCGCCACCGAGCACTTCGGGCTGCTGATGGAGCGGGGCAGCGGGCTCGCCGGCTGCCTCGACCAGGCGATCGGGCAGCTGAAGTCGTCCGGTGAGCTGGCGAAGATCCAGCAGCAGTGGCTGACCGCGTCGGCCGGCGCACCCGTCCTGAAGTGACCGCGCAGGCGGGCGGGCAGACCGCCTGGGTCAAGAGCGAGCGGCAGCGCGAACGCGAGCGCCGGCGCCGCCGCGCCGACGTCCGGTCCGGATCGGTGGCCGCGGCCTCGACGGTGCTGTGCGCCGCGGTCGTGGTGGTCGTCGTGGTGGGGTCGCCGGGCTGGCCCCGCGTGCACGAGACGTTCTTCAACTGGGGCGAGTTCACCGGCGCGTTCCCCGACGTGCTGCGCGGCTTCTGGCTGAACGTACGGATCTTCCTGATCGCCGAGGTGGCGATCCTGGTGCTGGGGCTGCTGGTCGCGCTCGCGCGGGGGATGCGGACTCCGCTGCTGTTCCCGGTGCGGGCGCTGGCCGTCGCCTACACCGACGTGTTCCGCGGCATCCCGACGATCCTGCTGGTGTACCTGGTCGGATTCGGGCTTCCCGCGCTGCGGTTGCAGGGCGTGCCCGAGAGCCCGGCGGTGCTGGGCGGGTTCGCGCTCGTCCTGTCCTACGGGGCGTACGTCGCGGAGGTGTTCCGGGCCGGCATCGACTCCATCCACCCGAGCCAGCGCGCCGCGGCCCGGTCGCTGGGCCTCAGCAAGGCCCAGAGCCTGCGGTACGTGGTGCTGCCGCAGGCGGTGCGCCGGGTCGTCCCGCCGCTGCTCAACGACTTCGCCTCGCTGCAGAAGGACACCGCGCTCGTCGCGGTGCTCGGTCCGCTGGAGGCGCTGCGGCAGGCGCAGATCCACTCGGCCGACACGTTCAACTACACCCCCTACCTGGCCACGGCGGTGCTGTTCATCGCGCTGACGGTGCCGATGGCCCGGTTCACCGACCATCTCGCGGCGCGCGCCGAACGCCGCCGCGCCCCCGGAGGCGGCCGATGAGCACCCCGCTGCTGCGCATCGAGGGCGTCTGGAAGACCTACCACGCCCACCCGGTGCTGCGCGGCGTCGACCTGGACGTCGCGCCGCACGAGGTCGTCTGCCTCATCGGGGCCTCCGGATCGGGCAAGTCGACGCTGCTGCGCTGCGTGAACGTCCTGGAGACCGTCGACGACGGCGCGATCTTCCTGGAGGACGACGACATCACCGACCCCCGCGCGGACCCCGACAAGGTCCGCAAGCGGATCGGGATGGTGTTCCAGTCCTACAACCTGTTCCCGCACATGTCGGTGCTGGACAACATCACCCTCGCCCCTCTCCGCGTCCACAAGCGCTCGAAGGCGGAGGCCGCGGAACAGGCGCACGAGCTGCTCGAACGGTTCGGCCTGGCCGACAAGGCCGGGGAGTACCCCGACCGGCTGTCGGGCGGCCAGCAGCAGCGCGTCGCGATCATCCGGGCCATGGCCACCCGGCCGAGCCTGCTCCTGCTGGACGAGGTGACCTCCGCGCTCGACCCCGAACTGGTCACCGAGGTCATGGGCATCATCCGGGAGCTCAAGGACTCCGGCATGACGATGATCCTGGCGACGCACGAGATGGGGTTCGCCCGCGACATCGCCGACACCGTCTGCTTCCTCCATGACGGCGTCCTGCTGGAACGCGGCCCGGCCGAGCAGATCTTCGAAGAGCCCACCGAACCGCGCACCCGCGAGTTCCTGAGCCGCGTCCTGGAGTCCCGCCGCCTCTGAACCGGGCGCCCGGGACGGGCGGCGGATCCGGGCGACCGGCCGCGGAGAAGTGTTCGTCTGAACGGCGGCACCCTCGTGTGAACGAGGGTGCCGCCGTTCGCGTTCACGCCCTCGCCAAGCCCGCGACCGACCGTGTGATCTGCGTCTTTTCTTCGCCGACCGCACTGCGCCCGCCGCTCTTGCCCACACTGTCTTCACTGTTCCGGCCATCCGCCGGGACATGTCCGGATTCTGCGGAATCCCGGCGTGTCCTGGCTCGAACGGCCAGAACACGCCGTGATCCACGGGATCACAGCCAACTCCGCCCTAGGGGCGGAGGCAGTCTCAAAGGAGAGACCCGTGTACGGCGTTGTCGTACTCATCGAATTGCTGATCCAACAAATCGGCTGGGCCTTCAACACCCTGGCCGACCCATTGGCGAGCGGGCTGGTCACGGGTGTGACCGGTGCCCTCGTGATCTGGGGCGGCACGGTCTGGCTCACCAGGAAGGCCCTTCCGTTCCGGTCGCTCACGCCGTACGACCGAGTGGTCGTCGGTCGCCTCGCGTTCGGCCTCGCAGTGATCAACGTGGGCTACCCCTACGGCTCCCAGCTGGTGGGCATGGGGGCGATCATCACGATGTCCGCTCTGGGGCCGCTCTGCTCCAACGGCCGCGTACTGTGGACGATCTTCCGGCATCCGGCGGAGGCGCCGGCCGGCGTTCTTCGGGGCGCCGTCTGGAGCGTCGTGTTCCGCGTGGCCGCGTTCGCGGGAGTCGTGGTGGTCAACGAGCCCTGGAACGGGTTCGAGCACTCTCCCTGGGAGACGGGGATCGGGATCGTCTGCGGACTTCTCGGTGCCTGGAGTTTCTGGAACTACCTCCACTGCCTGTACGACGAGGAGCACTATCCGAAGGCCGTGGACCGGCTGAGGATCCTGGCGGTGGCGGATCTCGTCGCGATTCCCCTCACCGCCCTCGCGGTGTGGGGGGCGAGCCTCGGCCTCGGCGGAGGGTTCTCGGAGCTGTCGTCGGGGAAGGTGCTCCTGCTGGGCACCGGCGCCGGCATCCTGTCCTTCGCGGTGCCGACGTTCATCGGTGCCTGGGTGAGCGGCAAGGTCTCGCTGCACGTGTCGAGCCTGCTCTACCTGCTCGACAGTCCGATGGGGTGCTTGATCGGCTTCATCGGTGCCGCTCTCGGGGTCCTGGGCGCGGTGCAGGCCCCCGGACCTCTGGTCTGGGTCGGGATGGGCGTGGTCTTCCTCGCTGCGCTCGCCGCCGCCAGGCGCCCGATCCCGAAGGTGCAGTGGTCGAAGGACGAGCACTGCTTCATCTCGCCGAAGGGCGCTCCCGCCTGACGGTCGCATCGGCCGGGCGGGCCGCGGCATGTGCCGCGGCCTGTCCGGAGCAGTCACCACGAGTGGGGAGGGGCGGCCGCCCCTCCCTACACTCGTCCGCGCGCGGCACGCTCTAGGCTCACCAGCGTGAAACTGGACGAAGCGGTACGAATGTGGGACCCGGAGCCGGGCTGGCTGAACACCGCGAGCTACGGCATACCGCCGGAGCCGGCGTTCGAGGCGCTGCAGGGCGCGCTGGCCGAGTGGCGCCGCGGGGCCAACGGCTGGGACAGGTGGGACCGGTCCACCGGTCGCGCGCGCGGCGCGTTCGCGCGCCTGGTCGGCGTCGCGGCCGAGGACGTGGCCGTGGGCGCCTCCGCCTCGCAGGTGCTGGCCCCGGTCGCCGCCTCGCTTCCGCCGGGCTCGCGCGTCCTCGTCCCCGACATCGAGCAGACGTCGAACCTGTTCCCCTGGCTCGTGCAGGATCTCGACGTGCGGACGGTGCCGCCCGCCGAGCTGCCCGGCGCGATCGACGAGCGCACGGACGCGGTCGCCTTCAGCCTGGTCCAGTCCGCGACGGGCGAGGTCGCCGCCGTCGACGAGGTCGTCGCGGCGGCGCGGGCGCACGGCGCGCTGGTCGTCGGCGACGCCACCCAGGCGGTCGGCTGGCTCCCGGTCGACGCGACGCCCTTCGACGTCCTCGCCGTCTCGGCGTACAAGTGGCTGATGTGCCCGCGCGGCACCGCCTTCTGCTACGTGAGCCCGGCCGTGCGCGACCGCATACGGCCGCTCGCCGCCAACTGGTACGCCGGTGACGGCGACGCCTCCTACGGCCCGCCGCTGCGGCTGGCGAAGGACGCCCGCCGGTTCGACATCGCGGCTCCGTGGTTCTCCTACGTCGCGGCCGCCCCCACGCTGGAGCTGCTCCTGGAGATCGGCATCGGGCAGATCCACGAGCATGACGTGCGGATGGCCGACCGGTTCCGGGCCGGCCTCGGCATGCCGGCGGGTGACAGCGCGATCGTCAGCGTCGCCCGGCCGGGCGCGGCTGAACGGCTCGCGGCGGCCGGTATCCGGGCATCCGTCCGCAAGGGCGCGGCGCGCCTGGCCTTCCACCTCTACACGACCGAGGCCGACGTCGACGCCGCCATCGCTGCCCTGGCCTGAGCCAGGCCCCGCACGAGCGCGGTCTCATCGGCGGGGCGGGACGTTCTGGTCGCGCACGGACGCTCGGCTTCTGCCCATTCCGGCGGGCGGACGCAGCCGGCGCGCTTCGAGTGCCAGGAAGGCGGAGAGGACGACGACGCCGCCGGACTCCAGGCCGAGCGCGAGCATGACGGTCGTCCGGTAGCCGTATTCGTGGAACCCGAACAGCGCGCTCTGCTCACTGATCAGAAGACCGATGAGGGTTCCGAGCGAGAAGACGATCGCTCCGAGCGCCACGGGCGCGTGGGGGGCGCGACCGACGACCGGCACGGAGGACAGGCCGGGCAGGGACCTCAGCGGGGCGGCCAGGGCGAGCGCCAGCACCACCGCGCCGACGAAGTTGAGCAGGAACAGCACGCCGATGATCGGGATGACGCGGTAGTGGTCCGCGAGGTACTCGTAGAAATGGACCGCGCCGATGCCGAACAGCAGCAGGACGCCCAGATAGCGCAGCACATTGCTCATGGCGATGCGCTCGTTCCGCTCTCGACCTGTTGGCCCTGGGGTGAGACGGCGTACCATTCGGCGCCGAACTGGGTGAGGGCCTCGCCGCGGGTGTCGCCGCGTCCGGTGTCGGCCTGGTAGTAGTACAGCGGGTGGCCCCCGTAGACGATCTGCGGGGGGCCGTCGGAGCGGCTGATCGTGGCGATCTGGGACCGCTGGGCGCTTCCGGCCGTGGTCGGGGCGCCCTCGGTGGTCACCGGAGGCCAGATGCTCGCGCAGGCTCCCGAGCAGGTCGACTGGTTCGGCGGGTCGGCGACGAACAGGTACAGCGTTCGTCCCTTCTCGTTCACCAGGATCTGCCCGAGGTGCGGCGCCTCCGCCGTGCTGATCTGCGTCCGGCCGGGATTCTGCGAGTTGGTCGCGGTCGCGCACCCGGCGAGCGCCGACGCCGCGAGGGAGGCGGCGACGAGCCTGCCGCCGAACAGGGCCGTCCGGGGACGGCCCGTCTCAGTAGCCACCACCGCCGCCGCCCGACGGCTGCTTCGTCACCGCAGAACCGGACGGGGACAGCACGTACCACTTGGCGCCGAACTGGTTGAGCCCCTGTCCCTTGGCGCTGCCGCTCGCGGTGCCGTCGGGCGCGTAGTAGTAAAGAGGGTGCCCGCTGTAGGTGACCTCGGTCGTGCCGTCGCTCCGCTTGGTGGTGCCCAGCTTCGCCGCGTCCGCTCCCGAACCGGCCTGAGGCTTCCCGCTGGTCGTGACGGGCGGCCACACCGCGGCGCATGATCCGGAGCAGGACGACGTGGTCCCCGTGTCCTTCTGGAACAGGTACACCGTCCGGGACTGGCCGTCGACCACGATCTGCCCCAGCTGGCCCACGGTCGCCGTCTTGATCGTGCCGCCGGGCGCCCCGCCGGCGCCGCCGGTGGGGGTGGCCGAGGTCGGGGGCGCGGTCGTCGGGGAGGACGGGGGCGACGTCGTCGGTGGCGAGGTCGGGGGCGACGTCGTCGGTTGGGACGAGGTGCTCGACCCGCCGCCGCATCCGGCGACGGCGGACGCGACCACGGCGGCCGCGCCGACGGCCAGCGGCGCGATCCGTGCCCGGCGGCGGCGCCGGACGACGGCCGGATCGGATGAACGGCCGCCGGCCGGATAGTGATCGAACATGCGTGGCCTCCCCTCGGAGCGCGGTACCGGACGGCCGGTACCTTCCTCCGCGCCGCATACCCGCCCCGGAAGGGGGGCGAACTGCCCCATCACGGCCATGAACTGGTCTTTTCCGCTGCTGAACGACCGTTGGCGTGCCCATGGCGGCGGGGGAGCCCGGGGCCGGGGAAGTTGGGACTCGGCTGCCGGGGCGTTAGGCGGCGCCGGGGGTCAGTCCGGGACGCCCGCGGCGAGCATGGGGGTGAGGGTGAGGTCGGGGTGTTCGCGTTCGATCGCGCGCACCCGCCACTTGTCGACGAAGACCGCGATGTACGAACCGTCGAGGCTGCGGGTGAGCACCTCGACGCCGCGGCGCCCGTCGAGCGTCTCGGCGGACTCCTTGTCGGTGATGCGGGCGGTCGTGTAGTCGAGGCGGGACAGCTCGACCGGGGCGCCGAACTCGTCGGCCATCCGCGCGGTGAACACCTCGAACTGGAGGGGGCCGACCGCGGCCAGGACGGGGGCCTGGTCGCCGCGCAGGTCGCTGCGCAGCACCTGCACGACGCCCTCGCCGTCGAGCTGGTCGATGCCGCGGCGGAACTGCTTGGCCCGGCTGTTGTCCTTGACCCGCGCCACCATGAAGTGCTCGGGCGCGAACGCCGGGATCGGCGGGAACGTCACGGGGGTCTTGGTGTACAGGGTGTCGCCGACGGTCAGGCCGGAGGCGTTGGGCAGACCGATCACGTCTCCCGGGTAGGCGGCGTCCAGGGTGGAGCGGTCGCGGCCGAAGACGGTCTGGGCGTACTTGGTCGCCAGCGGGCGCCCGGTCGGGGCGTGGGTGAGGGTCGCGCCGCGCTCGAAGCGGCCCGAGCAGACGCGGATGAAGGCCAGCCGGTCGCGGTGCGCCCGGTCCATGCCCGCCTGCACCTTGAACACCTGCCCGGAGAACGGCGCCGTCACCGGGCGCGCGCGGCCCGCGGCGTCGGTGCGCGCGGACGGCGCGGGCGCCAGCCGGCGCACGGTGTCGAGCAGCGCGCCGACGCCGAAGTTGGGCAGCGCGGCGCCGAACAGGACGGGGGTGCTGGAGCCGGCGGCGAAGGCGTCCATGTCGAGGACGGCGCCGATCTCCTCCAGCAGCGCCAGCTCCTCGTTCGCGGTCACCCAGGCCTGGCCCTCCTCGGCGGCGGCCCGGTCGGCCGGGACGCGCTCGGCGGCCGCGCGGGTGGCGCCGCCGGGGGTGCGGCGGAACCGGGTGTAGGAGCCGTCGGCGCGGTCGATCAGGCCGCGGAAGTCACCGGCGATGCCGACCGGCCAGTTCAGCGGCGCCGGGTGCAGGCCGATGCGCTGCTCGACCTCGTCCAGCAGCTCCAGCGGCTCGCGGCCCGGCCGGTCCCACTTGTTGACGAACGTGATGACGGGGATGCCGCGGTGCCGGCAGACGTCGAACAGCTTGAGCGTCTGCGCCTCCAGGCCCTTGGCCGAGTCGAGCAGCATGATCGCCCCGTCGACGGCGGCCAGCACCCGGTAGGTGTCCTCGGAGAAGTCCGCGTGGCCGGGGGTGTCGAGGAGGTTCAGCAGGGCGTCCCCGAACTCGAACCGCAGCACCGAGGAGGTGATGGAGATGCCGCGGGAGCGCTCCATGTCCATCCAGTCCGAGCGGACGCCGCGCCGCCCGGCCTTGCCGTGCACCGCGCCGGCCTGCTCGATCGCCTGCGCGTGCAGGGCGAGCGCCTCGGTGAGCGTGGACTTGCCAGCGTCCGGGTGACTGATCACCGCGAACGTCCGGCGCCGCGCCGCCTCCGCCGCAACGTCCTCCGCAGTGCCGATTCCGGCGCTCACCGCGCTCCCCTCTCCGCCGACCGTCCCCCATACTCTAGGGTCGATTTCCCCCTGGAAGAGATGCGCGAGGCGCCGACCGTTCCGGACCGGCTCCGCCCCGGTGCCGCTAACCGGCGGGGAGGTGGGGGGCGGTCGCGGCGTGCAGGGCCAGGGAGAGCTCGACGGCGCTGTCGACCACGGCGTCGAGATCGTCGCCCAGGCGTCCGTCGGCCCACTGCCGGGCCAGCTCGGTCATCGCGCCGGTGAACATCGTCGCGGCGACGACGACGGGGAGCGGCGGGCTCTCGGCGCGGCTCATCGCGAGGACGCCCTCCAGCAGGGCGGTCTGCGCGGCGCGGCGGCGCTCGGCCAGGAACTCGTTGCCGCGCGCCTCGGCGAACAGGACACGGCCCCGGCGGGGGTCGTCGCTGATGAAGCTCAGCACCCCGCGGATGCCGGCGCGCGTGCGGACGTCGGGGCGGGGGCCCGCCCCGTCCAGGGCGCGGGCGAGGACCTCGCCGAGGGCGGCGGCCTCCCGGTCGTAGACGGCGGCGAGCAGTTCGCCGGTGTCGGCGAAGTTCTCGTAGAAGTAGCGCGTGTGGAGCTCGGCCTCGCGGCACACGGCGCGGACGGTGAGGGCGGCCTCGCCCTCCTCGCCGAACAGCCGGAACGCGGCCCGCAGGAGCATGGCGCGCCGCTCGTCGCGGCGCCGGCCCGCGGGGACGCCGGCCCACCGCGTGGACGCGGCCGTGCGCGTGCTCGCCATGCCGGCCACCCTACCCCGCCGGGCCGGAGCGGCCCCCGAAGTCTGGACACGCGTGTACCCAGACACTTACTCTGGATACACCTGTCACCAGACTGGCCGGGAGTGCGGCATGCCATCGAGGAACACCATCATCGCGGCGCGGTTCGAGCGGGCCTTCGACGCCGAGATCCGCTCCAGGTTCTTCCGCGGGCTGGAGTTCGCCGGACCGGAGGGCGACCCCGGCTGGTTCGGGCCCGGCAGCGCGGTCTGGTACGTCCACTCGCACCTGCCGACCCTGCTGCTCGGGCTGGTCGGGGCGGCCTACATCGAGGGCCTGGACCCGAGCATCAGCTGGATGGCCTACGACCACTCCCGCATCCCCGAGCGGGTGGACGGCGTCCCGACCGGCGGCATCGACCCCGAGGGCGCGGCCGTGCGGCTCGGGCACTCCCTCTCGTTCTTCATCGGGACGGCCTACGGCTCCACCGCGACGGCCGAGCGCCTCGCCCGGACCGTCCGCGCCATGCACCACACGGTGAAGGGCACCCGCCCGGACGGGCTGGCCTACGACGCCGACGACCCCGACTGGCTGCGCTGGAACTACGCGACCGTGGTGTGGGGGCTGGCGACCGCGCACGAGCGCTACCACCGCCGCCCGCTCAAGGGTGACGACCTGGAGCGCTACTACCGCGAGTTCGTCCGCGTCGGCGAGGCCCTCGGCGGGACGGACCTGCCCGCCACCAAGGCGGACGTCGCCGAGTGCCTGGAGTCCTACCTGCCGCGCCTCGCGATCACTCCGATCAAGGCGTTCGGGACCGGGCCCAACCTGCGCGGCAGCAAGACGAGGCCGTGGGAGCCCGGCAGCCCGTTCATGGACTGGGCGGCCCGCGACATGCTGCCGGAATGGGCGCGCAAGCTCGCCCTCTACCAGCCGCCCAACCCGGTGACGCTACGGCTGCGCAGGACGACGCTCTGGGTCGTCCTCAACGCGCTGCACGACGCCACCGGGCCGCTGCCGGAGTTCCGCCAGGCGCAGGCCCGCGTCGCGGCGGGCGTGTCGGCGCCGGTCGCCTCCACCGCGCCGGACGCGCCCGACCCGGTGCTGTCCCGCGCGGAGGTGGAGGCCACCGCCTGACCCCGTTCTCCGGGCGCGGTGTGCGGGACACGGTCGATCGGGTCTCCCCCTCGCCCCGGAGGGTAACCGAATGCCATTCTGGTGTTCTGGCCGGGACGGAAGCTTGGAGGGGCCATGGCGATCGCCATCAGCGACGAACACCGCGAGCTGGCACGGACGGCGCGCTCGTTCCTGCGCGACCAGGAGGCGCGGGCGGCGAACCGCGCGCTGCTGGACGCCGAGAAGGAGCCCCTGCCCGCCTTCTGGGGGGAGTTCGCCGCGCTGGGGCTGCTCGGCCTGCACCTTCCCCAGGAGCACGGCGGCGGGGGAGCGGGCCTGCCGGAGCTGGTCGTGGTCGCCGAGGAGCTCGGCCGCGCCGCCGCGCCCGGCCCGATGCTGCCGACGATGATCGCGTCCGCCGTGCTCGCCGCGTCGGGGGACGGGGAGCAGCGGGCCCGGCTCCTGCCCGGCCTCGCGTCCGGCGCGACCCCGGCGGCCCTCGGGCTGGACGGCGCGCTCACCGTGACCGGCGGCGCCGCCACCGGGGACGCGGGCGTCGTGCTGGGCGGCGGCCTCGCGGAACTGCTCGTCCTGCCCGCCGGCGACGACATGGTCGTCGTGCGGGCGGGCGCGCCGGGCGTCGCGGTCGAGGTGCCCGGCAACCTGGACCCGTCCCGCCGCTCCGCCCGCGTGCGGCTGGACGGCGCCGCCGTGGAGGTCCTCGCCGGGGCCCGCGCGCACGCGACCGCCGTCGCCCGGACGCTGATGTCCGCGGAGGCGGTCGGCGGCGCGCTGGAATGCGTCGACACCGCCACCGCGTACGCCAAGGTGCGGCAGCAGTTCGGGCGGCCGATCGCGACGTTCCAGGCCGTCAAGCACCACTGCGCGAACATGCTCGTCGCCGCGGAGCTCGCCACCGCCGCGGTGTGGGACGCGGCGCGGGCCGCGTCCGGCCCGTCCGACCAGTTCGAGCTGGCCGCGGCCGTGGCGGCGGCGCTCGCCCTGCCCGCCTTCACCTCCAACGCGGGCCTGAACATCCAGGTGCACGGCGGCATCGGCTTCACCTGGGAGCACGACGCGCACCTGCTGCTGCGCCGCGCCGCGACGCTGGAGGCCGTCGCCGGCCCGCACGCCGCGGAGCGGGACGTGACCCGGCTGCGGGCGGCCGGGGTCGTCCGGGAGGCGAGCCTCGACCTGCCGCCCGAGGCCGAGGCGCGCCGCGCGGAGATCCGCGGGCTGGCCCGGGAGATCGCCGCGCTGCCCCCGGCCGAGCAGCGCGAGAGGCTCATCGAGACCGGCTACGTCCAGCCGCACTGGCCGCGCCCCTGGGGCGTGGAGGCGAGCGCCGGGCTGCAACTGGTCATCGAGGACGAGTTCCGCGCCGCGGGCGTGAAGCGCCCCCAGCTCGGCATCACCGGCTGGGTGATCCTCACGCTCGTCCAGCACGGCACCCAGGACCAGATCGACCGGTGGGTGCGTCTGGCGCTCACCGGCGAGGAGGTCTGGTGCCAGCTGTTCAGCGAGCCCGAAGCCGGGTCGGACGCGGCGGCGGTCAGGACCCGCGCCGTCAGGGTGGACGGCGGCTGGCTCGTCAACGGCCAGAAGGTGTGGACGAGCGGCGCCCAGTACTGCCGCTGGGGCTTCGCCACCGTCCGCACCGACCCCGACGCGCCGAAGCACTCCGGCGTCACGATGGTCGTCGTCGACATGCACCACCCCGGCGTGGAGGTCCGGCCGCTGCGCCAGACGACCGGCACCTCCGACTTCAACGAGGTGTTCTTCTCCGACGTCTTCGTCCCTGACGCCGACGTCGTCGGTGAACCGAACAAGGGCTGGACCGTCGCCCGCGCCACCCTCGGCAACGAGCGGGTCAGCATCGGCGGCGGCGTCGGCGGCCCGCCGGGACCCGACGTGTTCCGGCTCTACGCCGAGCGCGGCGACCGCGTCCCGGCCGCGGCCGAGCGCGTCGGCGCGTACGCCGCCGAGGAGCAGGCCCTGCGCCTGCTCAACCTGCGGTCCGCCGAGCGCGCGGTCGCGGGCGGGGAGCCGGGTCCCGAGGGCAACATCACCAAGCTCGTCCTCGCCGAGCACGGCCACGCCACCGCCGCCCTCCTCGCCGAGTTCGCCGGGCCCGAGACCGCGTTCACCGAGGGCCTCGGGCAGTTCGCGGGCCTGATGCGCCTCGGGTCCCGCGGCATGTCCATCGCGGGCGGCACCTCCGAGATCACCCGCAACCAGATCGCCGAGCGCATCCTCGGCCTGCCCCGCGACCCGCTGATCCGCTAGGACGGCCGGGCCCCGGCACGGCGGCGCCGGGGCCGTGGCCTTCGTCAGGACCGGCGGCGGTGCCCCGCGTCCAGGGACGGGTTGCCGGTCAGGTGCCTGATGCCGGCCATGTCGGTGCCGGGCGGGACGACCTCGTCGATGGCGTCGAGGGTGGCGGCGTCGAGCCGGACCTCGGCGGCGGCGAGCAGGTCCTCCAGCTGGTCCATCGTCTTCGGCCCGATGATGGTCGAGGTGATGGCGGGGTGCTCTGCGACGAAGCCGAGCGCCAGGTGGGTCAGCGAGAGGCCCGCCTGCTCGGCGATCTTGGTGAGGCGCTCCACGGCGTCGTAGCGGGCCGACACGCTGGGGTCGGTGTCGATGGTGCGGCCCCGCCACGCCGGGTTGTCCGACGGCGCGAAGCGGGCGCCCTCGGGGGCCTGCTCGCCGCGCCGGTACTTGCCGGTGAGCCAGCCGCCGGCGAGCGGGCTCCACGGGATCACGCCCATGCCGTGGCGCCGCGCCGCGGGCAGCATGGACTCCTCGATCGACCGGGCGAAGATCGAGTACTGGGGCTGCTCGCAGACGAACCGGACGCCGCCCCGGCGCTCGGCGGCCCACTGCGCCTCGACGATCCAGTCGGCGGGGAAGGACGACGACCCGACGTAGAGGACCTTGCCCTGGCGGACGAGGTCGGTCAGCGCGTCGAGGGTCTCCTCGAGGTCGGTCTCCCAGTCGCGGCGGTGCATCTGGTACAGGTCGATGCGGTCGGTGCCGAGGCGGCGCAGGCTGTCCTCCACGGCGCGGACGATGTAGCGCCGCGACCCGCCCCGCGCGTTGCGCTCGTCGCCGAGCGGGAAGAAGAACTTCGACGCCAGGACGACGTCGTCCCGGCGGCCCTTGAGGGCCTTCCCGACGATCTCCTCGCTCTCGCCGGCCGAGTACATGTCGGCGGTGTCGATGAAGTTGATCCCGGCGTCCAGGGCCCGGTGGACGATGCGCTCGGACTCGCCGTGGTCGGGGTTGCCGACCGCGCCGAACATCATCGCGCCGAGGGTCTGGGTGCTGACCTCGACGCCGGTACGGCCGAGCTTGCGGTACTGCATGCGTGCTCCTCGTCAGTCGCTCGCGCAGAACGCTAGGTGCTGGAGCGCGCTCCAGGTCAAGGCCCGGCCGTCGCCTCGGCGAGCCAGTCGTACCAGGCGTCCAGGCCGTCGCCGCGGGTCGCCGAGACGGGCAGCACCCGCAGCCCGGGGCACAGCCGGCGGGCCGCGGCCCGGCAGGCGTCCACGTCGAAGTCGACGTGCGGCAGCAGGTCGGTCTTGTTGAGCAGCAGGACGTCCGCGCCGCGGAACATGTGCGGGTACTTCAGCGGCTTGTCGTCGCCCTCGGTGACGGACATGAGCACGACGCGGGCCCGCTCGCCGAGGTCGAACAGCGCCGGGCAGACGAGGTTGCCGACGTTCTCCACGAACACCGTGGAGCCGTCCGGCGGCGCCAGCGCGGCCAGCGCCCCGGCCACCATCGCGGCGTCCAGGTGGCAGCCGGCGCCCGTGTTGACCTGGACGGTCCGGGCCCCGGCCGCGGCGAGCCGCCGGGCGTCCAGCAGGGTCTCCTGGTCGCCCTCGATCACCGAGATCGGCCGGTCCGGGCTCAGGTCGGCGACGGTGCGCTCCAGCAGCGTCGTCTTCCCCGAACCGGGGGAGCTCATCACGTTGAGCGCCGCGATGCCGCGTTCGGCCAGCCACGCCCGGTTCCGGCCGGCCAGGTCGTCGTTGCGGGCCAGCACCTTCTGGCCCAGCGTCAGGACGTGCCCGTCCTCATGCCCGTGCCCGTGCCCGTACCCGGGGACGGGGACGGGATCGTGGACGTGGATGTGCCCGGCGGGGTGGCCGGGGCCGTCCCCGGGGGCCGTCAGGGTCGTCAGGCGCGCGGCGTCCCCGCCGTCGCAGCCGCAGGTCTCACACATCGTCGGCGACCTCCACCGCCTTGATCGTCAGGTCGGCGCCGCCGCTGATCACCACGTCGGCGCTGCCGCACGGGCACAGCGCGAGCGGGTCGCGCGCGGGGAACGAGGCCCCGCAGGCGGCGCACTCGCCGACGCCCTCCGGCTCGGTGATGTCGAGCCGCGCGCCCTCGACACACGTCCCCTCGCCGGCCAGTTCGAAGCAGAAGCGCACCGCGTCCGGCATGACTCCGGAAAGTCTCCCTATTTCGAGGTGCACCACCACCACCCGCGAATCGGGCAATTGGGTAGAAATTGCCGCGATGACGCTCTCCGTCACGGCCAATTCGTGCACGCGCCCTCCCGGCCCGCTTCCATTGTCCCAGCGCCGTTCTGCTGCCCGGATCTTCCCAGCTCAAACGGTGTGTTTACCGAATCGGGGAAATGGCTTGAGGGGCTTTTCGGGCGGTGTTTCGCGCTGTTCCCGCAGGGCAACCGCATGGTGTTGGCCGCAGTCGGTCGAGGGGGGAAGCGATGACGAGCGTCGCTCCGGCGCAACCGCTGACGGACGAGATCCACATTCTGTGGACGTCCGAGGGAATGAGCTGCGACGGGGACACGGTCTCGGTGACCGCGGCCTCGCTGCCGAGCATCGAGGACGTCGTCCTCGGCGCGATACCGGGCCTGCCGAAGGTCCACCTGCACAACAAGGTGCTCGCCTACGAGAACGGCGACGAGTTCATGGAGGCGTTCCGGCAGGCCGCGCGCGGCGAGCTGGCGCCCTTCGTCCTCGTCGTCGAGGGTTCGATCCCCAACGAGAACATCAACGGGGACGGCTACTGGACGTCGATGGGCAACGACCCGGAGACCGGCGACCCGATCACGGTGAACGAGTGGATCGACCGGCTCGCGCCGAAGGCGTGGGCGGTCGTGGCGATCGGCACGTGCGCGACCTACGGCGGCATCCACGCCATGGCGGGCAACCCGACGGGCTGCATGGGCCTCGCCGACTACCTCGGCTGGGACTTCCGCTCCGCGGGCGGGCTGCCGATCGTGAACGTGCCGGGCTGCCCCGTGCAGCCGGACAACTTCATGGAGACGCTGCTCTGGGTGCTGCACCAGGCCGCCGGGCAGGCGCCGGTCATCCCGCTGGACGACAAGCTGCGCCCGACGTGGCTGTTCGGCAAGACCGTCCACGAGGGATGCGACCGCGCCGCCTACTACGAGCAGGCCGACTTCGCGCGCGACTACAACTCGCCGAAGTGCCAGGTGAAGATCGGGTGCTGGGGCCCGGTCGTGAACTGCAACGTCACCAAGCGCGGCTGGATGGACGGCGTCGGCGGCTGCCCCAACGTGGGCGGCATCTGCATCGGCTGCACGATGCCCGGCTTCCCGGACAAGTTCATGCCGTTCATGGACGAGCCGCCGGGGGCGAGCCTGTCCACGACGCTGCTGCGGTCCTACGGGCCGTTCATCCGGAAGATGCGGTCGATCACCAACAAGAGCGCCAACCGGGAACCGAAATGGCGCCACAACCGGGAGAGGCTGACCAGCGGCTACCAGCCCCGCTGGCCGCACCAGTGAGCGGCGGCCGCGCCGGTGGGGTCCCCACCGGCGCGGCACGGCCTGACCGGCGAGGACACGAACGCAGGACGGCCGCGCCGACGGACGGCGGCGGGCGAGGGAACAGGGGCGAGTTCATGGAGCGGGGCGAGTCATGAAGCAGGGGACGCAGACGCGCGGCGAACGGGCCGCCACGCAGGCGGGGCTCGTCGAGGTGGCGTTCGACCCGATCACCCGGATCGTCGGCAACCTCGGCATCTACACCAAGATCGACTTTGCGAACGGGCAGGTGGCCGAGTGCCGGAGCACCTCGTCCATCTTCCGCGGCTACAGCGTGTTCATGAAGGGGAAGGACCCGCGCGACGCGCACTTCATCACCAGCCGGATCTGCGGCATCTGCGGCGACAACCACGCGACCTGCTCGGTCTACGCCCAGAACATGGCGTACGGGATCAAACCGCCGCCGCTCGCCGACTGGATCATCAACCTCGGCGAGGCCGCCGAGTTCATGTTCGACCACACGCTGTTCCAGGACAACCTGGTCTTCGTCGACTTCTGCGAGCGGATGGTCGCGGAGACGAACCCGAGCCTGCTGGCCACGGCGAAGAACACCGAGGCGCCGCGCGGCTCCGTCCACGGGTTCCGCACGATCGCCGACATCATGACGGCGTTCAACCCGTTCGAGGGCTCGGTCTACAAGGAGGCCCTCCAGCTCAGCCGCATCACCCGCGAGATGATCTGCCTGATGGAGGGGCGCCACGTCCACCCGTCGACCCTGTACCCGGGCGGAGTGGGGACGGTCGCGACGCCGCAGGTGTTCACCGACTACCTCGTCCGGCTGACGCGCTGCCTCGACTTCATCAAGCGGGCCGTCGCGATGAACGACGACATCTTCGACTTCTTCCTGGAGGCGCTGCCCGGCTACGACCAGGTGGGCCGGCGGCGGACGCTGCTCGGCTGCTGGGGCGCCTTCCAGAACCCGGACGTCGTCGACTACGACTACCGGCACATGTCCGAGTGGGGGCGGGCCGCCTACGTCACCCCGGGCGTCGTCGTGGACGGGCAGCTCGTCACGACGGACCTGGTCGAGATCAACCTCGGCATGCGGATCCTGCTCGGCAGCTCCTACTACGACGACTGGGCCAACGAGGAGACCTTCGTCAAGGAGGACCCGCTCGGCAACCCGATCGACCAGCGGCACCCGTGGAACCAGACGACGCTGCCGAACCCGCAGAAGCGCGACCTCAACGACGGTGGCAAGTACAGCTGGGTGATGAGCCCGCGCTGGCGCCACCCGGAGACCGGCGACCACCTCGCGCTCGACACCGGCGGCGGGCCGCTCGCCCGCCTGTGGTCGACCGCGCTGGCGGGGGAGGTGGACACCCCGTACGTCCGCTCCACCGGGCACAGCGTCCAGATCGACCTGCCGAAGACCCCCGGCATGCCGGAGGTCAACCTGGAGTGGACGCCGCCGCAGTACGCCAACACCATCGAGCGCGACCGGGCTCGCGTGTACTTCATCGCGTACGCGGCGGGGATGGCGCTGTACTTCGCCGAGAAGGCCCTCGACGAGGTCCGTTCCGGGCGCACGAAGGTGTTCACCGACTTCGACGTCCCGGACGAGGCGATCGGCTGCGGGTTCCACGAGGCGGTCCGCGGCGTGCTCTCGCACCACCTCGTCATCCGCGACGGCAAGATCGCCAACTACCACCCGTACCCGCCGACGCCGTGGAACGCCAGCCCGCGCGACTCCTACGGCACGCCCGGCCCGTACGAGGACGCCGTCCAGGGGCAGCCGATCTTCGAGGAGAACGGCCCGGACGACTTCAAGGGCATCGACATCATGCGGACCGTCCGCAGCTTCGACCCGTGCCTGCCCTGCGGCGTGCACATGTACGTCGGCAACGGCCGGACGATCGAGAAGCGGCACTCGCCGATGTTCGGCGCCCAGGAGGGCCACTGATGGGCTGGGACGACGAGCGCGTCCGCGAGCACGTCCAGCGCCTCGAAGGGCTGCTCGACGGGCTCGACCCCGGGGCGCACCAGGCCGTCCAGGCGCTGGTGGAGCTGTACGGGGAGGCCCTCGACCGGATCGTGCGGCGCTGCGCGGACGCCTCGGACCTGACCGGCGACGAGCTGGTCTGCCACCTGCTGGCCATGCACGGCCTGCACCCGGAGACGCCGGAGGCGCGGGTCCGGCGGGCCCTCGCCGCGCTGGAGGGGTTCCTGGCCAAGCACCGCACGTCCGTGGAGCTGACCGGGGTGGACGGGGACACGGTGCGGCTGAGGGCCGCGACCGAGGGGCGCGCCGCCGCGCCGCGCCCGGTGCTGGACGCCGTGGAGCGGGCGGCCCTCGCCGCGGCGCCGGAACTGGAGCGGGTCGAGATCGAGGCGCCCGCGCCGGAGAAGGTGCTGATCACCCTGGACCAGGTGCGGAGCCGCGCATGACGCAGCGGCTCTCCACGCCGAGGCTGGCGGCGCTGGCCTCGGCTCCACCGCGCCCGGCGCCGCCGCCGGGCGAGGTCGTGGAGCGGTGCGAGCTGTGCGCCGAACCCGTGCACGGCGCGCACCGGCACCTGCTCGACCTGGAGAAGGGCGAGCTGATGTGCGCGTGCGGAGCGTGCACCGTCCTGTTCGACGGGCAGGCGGCGGGCGGGCGGCACTACCGGCTCGTCCCGGACCGGCGGCGCGAGCTGACCGGCTTCCACCTGGACGGCCCGCTGTGGGCGGGTCTCGGCGTCCCGGTCGACCTGGCCTTCTTCTCCGTCTCCGGGACGGGCGAGGTCACCGCCCGCTATCCGAGCCCGGCGGGGGCGCTGCACGCGGCCGTCCACGCCGGGAGCTGGCGGCGCCTGGTCGACGCCAACCCCGTCCTGGCGGAGCTGCGCCCGGACGTGGAGGCGCTGGTCGTGCACCGGGCGAGGGAGGCGGCCGAGCACTGGATCCTCCCGATCGACGACTGCTACCGGCTCACCGCCCTGCTGCGCGAGCACTGGACGGGCTTCAGCGGCGGCGGGGCGGTCTGGCAACACCTCGGCGAGTTCTTCACGGAGTTGAGGGCGGCCCGGGCGGCCGCCGGGGAGAAGAGGGGAACACGATGATCAGAGTGGGGAAGCCCGACGTCAGTCCCGACAAGCCCTCGCACACGCGGGGCGTCCGCGAGGGCAACCGGACGGGCAACTACGACAAGCAGGTCGGGCACCTGCCCGACGGGACGTCCACCGCGGCCCGCTCGACGGGGATCAACCCGGAGACGCACGGCCCGATCCTCGACTCCATGCCGAATCTGTCACCGGCATGAGCGAGGCGGACCGGGGGGCGTGGGGGGCCGTCCCCCCGCAGGGAGACACAGCATGATGAGCGAGACACCGGAGCTCGGGCTCGACCTGCTCGGGATCGAGCCGGAGAGGTTCGCGGCGACGCCGACGCTGAGCCTGCGGATCGGGCTGCGGCGGCTGGACGGCGGGCCCGTCCAGTGCGTCCTGCTCACCACGACGGTGACGATCGCGGCGGCGCGCTGCGGCTACGACGACGCGGAGCGCGACCGGCTCGCCGGGGTGTTCGGCCCGCCGGAGATGTGGGACCGGTCGCTGCGCGGCCTGACCTGGGCGCGCGTCGGCGCCACCGTGCCGACGTTCCGGGGCGGGACGGAGGCGGCGCTGTCGCTGCCGTGCGGGCACGACATGCAGGTCGCGGCCGACCGGTACCTGCACGCGCTCGGCGGCGGCGACGTCCCGCTCGACCTGGCCTTCAACGGCACGGTCTTCTACCCGGGCGAGGACGGCGCGCTGCGCACCGGGCAGATCCCGTGGCATCACGAGGCCACCGGCGACCTGCCCCTCCAGGTGTGGCGGGACCTGATGGGCCGCTACTACGGCACCGCCCGCTGGCTGCGGCTGGACGACGACTGCTTCGGCCGCCTGTCGGCGTACCGGGCCCGGCGCGCGCACTCCTCGTTCGACGACACGGTCGACGAGCTGCTGCGCCACGCCGAGAAGCGACGCGAGGAGGAAGAGTGGACCGCCTGAGGGCGATCGCGGACACCGTCCTCTACGAGGGGTACCTCCTCTGGCCGTACCGCCGGTCCGCCTTGAAGAACCGGCAGCGCTGGACGATCGGGGGCGTCTACCCGCGCGGCCATGCCGAGCGGAACGGCGACCGGTGGAGGGTTCACGCCGAGTTCCTCCTCGAAGCCGGCCCCGGCGCCGAGGTCGAGGTGACGCTGCGGTTCCTGCACGCGGTGCACCGCCAGGTGATGCACGGCGACACGCCCGTGGACGAGATCAGCACCGGGGACGAGACCCACACCACCTGGCAGGAGGCCCGCGAGCGCGAGCTCACCAGCGGCCCGATCGCGGTCGAGCGCCTCGTGCGCGCTCCCGTCCGGGTCCCCGTCGAGGTGGCCGCGGGCGCCGAGGAGGAGCCCGTGGACGGCAAGGCGCCGTGCGGAGGCGGCGGGGTGCGGTTCGTCCGCTCGTGGGAGCGGGTGGACGGGCGGGTCGAGGTCTCGGCCGTGCCCGCCGGGGACGGCGCGGTGCGGCTGCGCGTCGAGGTCGTCAACACCGGCGCCGCCGAGGAGCGCGAGGACGCCGTCCGCGCCGGGATGCTGTGCGCGCATGTCGTGGCGCGCACCGGCGGGGGCGCGTTCGCGTCGCTCACGGATCCGCCGGAGCGGCTCGCGGAGGCGGCCGCCGAGTGCGGCAGGGACGGGCTGTGGCCGGTCCTCGCGGGGGAGCCGGGAAGTCGCGACACCGTCCTCGCGGCGCCGATCGTCCTCTACGACTGGCCGCAGGTGGCGCCGGAGAGCCCCGGCGACCTGTTCGACGGGACGGAGATCGACCAGCTGCTGATCCTCAGCGTGCTCACCCTCACCGAGGAGGAGCGGCGGGAGGTGGCGGCGACCGACCCGAAGGCGCGGCGGATCCTGGAGCGGTGCGGCGCGCTGTCGTCCGGTGAGCTGCTCGCGCTGCACGGCACGCTGCGGGATCCGCGGAAGGACGTCTGGTGAGCGGGGAGAACGGCGACGCGGGCGGGCGAGAGGCGGCTCCGGGGAGCCGGGTCCGGCTGCGGCCCCGCGGGGGCGCGGACATCTTCGACCTGGCGCTCGTCGGCCGCACCGCCGTCGTCGAGCGCGTCGAGGAGGACATGGAGGGCGGGGTGCACCTGGTCGTCGCGCTGGACGACGACCCGGGCCGCGACCTCGGCCCCTACAACCAGCTCGGGCACCGCTTCTTCGTCCGGCCGGACGAGGTCGAGCCGCTGCCCGGGGAGGCGCCGTCCCGCACGGTCCTCGTCGCGGGGATCGGGAACGTCTTCCACGGCGACGACGGGTTCGGCGTGGAGGTCGTCCGGCTGCTGGCGACCCGATCGCTGCCGCCCGGCGTGGACGTCGTCGACTTCGGCATCCGCGGCATCGACCTGATGTACGCGCTCGGCGACGGCTACCGGGCCGCGATCCTGGTCGACGCGGCCGAGCGCGGCCACGCGCCCGGCACCGTGTCGCTCGTCGAGCCCGGCCCGGACGACTTCGGCGGCGTCGCCGTCGACGCGCACGGCCTCGACCCGGCGCAGGTGCTGCGGCTGGCCCGGGACAACGGTCCGGTCCCGCCGCGCATCCTGCTCGTCGCGTGCGAGCCGTCGGCGCGGACTACGGACGCCACCTGGGAGATGAGGCTCAGCGCGCCGGTCGGCGCGGCGGTCGAGGAGGCCGCCGCGCTGGTCGAGCGGCTGCTGGCGGAGGAATTCACAGGGGAACTCGCACAGGAGGGAGCGGGGGGATGAGGAAGCGAACGTGCGGCGGCGCGGTCGCCGTCCGGGTGATGCTCGGGCTGGTGGCGGTCGGCGCGGTCGTGATGGTCCTCAAGGAGCTGCCGGCGATGCGCCGGTACCTCAAAGCCGAGTCGATGTGATCGGGGACGCGGAGCGGACGCTCATGACGACGATCGAGCGGCGGCTCGTCGGCCACCTGAAGGACGCGCACGCGCTCCAGGAGCACGCCGAGGCCGCGCTCAGCGAGATGCTGACCGCGGCGGCGGACGAGCCGGAACTGTGCCGGCCGCTCGGCCACTACGCCGAGCGGTCGCGGGCGTACACCAGGGCGATCGAGGCGCGGCTGCACGCGCACGGGGCCTCGCCGAGCGTCGCGCGCGACGCCGGGACGCTGCTCGCGTCGGTGCTGGAGGGCGGCATCGGCCACGGCCACCGCGACCCGGTCAAGCACATGCGGGACGCCTACGTCGCCGTCCACCTGCAGATCGCGGCGGGCGAGACGCTGCGGCGGCTCGCCGACCGCGCCGGGGACCCCGCGACGGCGGGGATCGCGGCGGCGATGTGCGAGGACGCCCACGCGATCTCGCACGAGCTGTCGGACCGCTGGGACCTCGCGGTGGACATGTCGCTGCGCGCCCGGCAGGCCCCGCCCGCGGGGGACGGCCGGTGACCGCCGCCGTGGCGGAGGTGTTCGAGCGGCGCGCGGAGCCGGGCGCGGCGCTCGCCGAGGAGGCGGGCGCCATCGCCGCCGCCTGCCACGCGATGGCGGCCCGGTTCCACCGCGGGGGGCGCCTGCTCACCTTCGGGACCGGCGCCGCCGCCACCGACGCGCAGCACGTGGCGGTCGAGTTCGTGCACCCGGTGATCGTCGGCAAGCGGGCGCTGCCCGCGCTGTCGCTCACCGGGGACGTCGCGACGCTCACCGGCGTCTGCGCCGGGGCGGGCTTCGACGACGCGTTCGCCCACCAGGTCCGCTGCTTCGGCGGCCCGGACGACATCGCGTTCGGGATCTCGCCGGACGGCCGCTGCGGCAGCGTGCTGCGCGCCATGGAGTGCGCGCGGGACCGCGGCATGCTGACGGTCGCGCTGGCGGGCGGGGACGGGGGAGCGCTCGCCGGCGCGGTCGACCACCTGGTCACCGTGCCGTCCGGCGACCCGCGCGTCGTGAAGGAGGTGCACGTCACCGCCTACCACGTGCTGTGGGAGCTGGTGCACGTGTTCCTGGAGCAGCCGGGCGTGCTCGGCCGGGAGGTGACGGCGTGACCGAATGCGCGGGCGACCACTGCGTGACCTGCGCGGACGAGGCCGTCCCGGTCGTCGTCGCGCGGCTCCTCGCCGACGGCCTCGCGGACGTGGACGTCGGCGGCGGCCGGATCGAACGGGTCAGCGTGGCGCTGGTGGACGCCGATGTCGGCGACACCGTGCTCGTCCACGCCAAGGAGGCGATCGGGGTCGTGACGACGTGACCGAGATGCTCTATCCCTTCCTGTACGCGGGCGGCTCGGGGCTGGACACCCTGCTGGAGGACGTGCGCCGCTCGACGCGCGAGAAGACCGACGAGATCGTCCGGCTGCGCGAGGCCGTCCTGGAGCAGTACGCCGAGGACCTCGCGGCCTGCGCCGCGCGGATGGCGGGCGCGTTCCGCTCCGGCGGCCGGCTCTTCACGTTCGGCAACGGAGGCAGCTCGACGGACGCTCAGGACGTCGCCTCGCTGTTCCTCAATCCGGGCGGGTCCGCGCGGCCGCTGCCGGCGCTGGCGCTGACGACCGACGTCGCCGTGGTCACCGCGCTGTCCAACGATGTCGGGTTCGAGGTGGTGTTCGCGCGGCAGCTCGCCGCGTTCGGGCGTCCGGGCGACATCGCGCTGGCGCTGTCCACCAGCGGGAACTCCGACAACCTGATCGCCGCGCTGCGGGAGGCGGCGCGGCGCGGGATGACGGTGGTCGGGCTCGCCGGATACACCGGGGGGCAGATGGCGGAGACGCCCGGCCTGCACCACCTGTTCACCGTCCCGTCGTCGTCGGTGCACCGCGTCCAGGAGGCGCAGACGACGATCTACCACGCGCTCTGGGAACTGACGCAGCTCGAACTGGCGGGGGAGGCCTTCTGATGTGCCTGGCGATACCGGGCGAGATCGTGGAGATCATGCCGGACCGCCCGGTGGCGACGGTGGACGTGACCGGCGTCCGGCGGGCGGTGAACACCGCCCTGCTCGACGGGGAGCGGCTCGCCGCCGGCGACTGGGTGCTGATCCATGTCGGATTCGCCATGTCCAAGATCGACGAGGACGAGGCGAGGGCGACGCTGGCGCTGCTGGAGGGCCTCGGCGAGGCCTACGACGACGAGATCGACGCGCTGCGGGAATCGAGGATCGACTGATGCGCTTCGTCGACGAGTACCGGGACGCGGAGCGGGCGAGGGTCCTCGCGGCCTCGATCGCCTCGCTGTGCGAGCCCGGGCGGCACTACAAGTTCATGGAGGTGTGCGGCGGCCACACGCACACCATCTACAAGCACGGCCTGGAGGACTACCTGCCGGAGAGCATCTCGCTGGTCCACGGTCCGGGCTGCCCGGTGTGCGTGATCCCGATGGGGCGGGTGGACGACGCGATCCACATCGCGTCGCAGCCGGACGTCATCATGGCGTCGTTCGGGGACATGATGCGGGTGCCGGGCGGCCGGGGGTCGTTCCTGGACGCCAAGGCCGCCGGCGCGGACATCCGCATGGTGTACTCGCCGCTGGACGCGCTGAGGATCGCCGAGCGGAACCCGTCGCGGCGCGTGGTGTTCATGGGGATCGGGTTCGAGACGACCGCGCCGTCCACCGCCATGACGGTGCTGCGGGCGGCCGCGGCGGGGGTCGGGAACTTCTCGGTGTTCTGCAACCACGTGACGATCCTTCCGGCGATCAAGGCCATCCTCGACTCGCCGGACCTGCGCCTGGACGGCTTCCTCGGCCCGGGCCACGTGTCGACGGTGATCGGCTGCGGGCCCTACTCGTTCATCACCGGCGACTACGGGAAACCGCTGGTCGTCGCCGGGTTCGAGCCGCTGGACATCCTGCAGTCGGTGCACATGCTGCTGGCCCAGCTCGCCGAGGGCCGCTCGGAGGTCGAGAACCAGTACGGGCGGGTCGTCCCGTGGGACGGCAACCCCCGGGCGCTGGAGGCGATCTCCAGGGTCATGGAGCCGCGGCCGTACTTCGAGTGGCGCGGCCTCGGCTTCATCTCGCACTCCGCGCTCCGGATGAAGGAGGAGTACGCCGCCTTCGACGCCGAGCGCGTCTTCGAGATCCCCGGCGGGCGGGTCGCCGATCCGAAGGCGTGCCAGTGCGGCGAGGTGCTCAAGGGCGTCCTGAAACCGTGGGAGTGCAAGGTCTTCGGGACGGCCTGCACCCCGGAGACGCCGATCGGGACGTGCATGGTCTCGTCCGAGGGCGCCTGCGCCGCGTACTACAACTTCGGCCGCTTCACCCGCGAGCGCATCGGCAAGGCGGGCCGGGCGGGGGAGCCCGGCGGGGTCAGGGAGGCCGTGCGATGACCGTCCGCGAGGAGCAGGTCCTGGAACGCATCGAGCGCGCGCGGGGCCGCAGGGCGCGGCTCCGCGAGGACACGATCACGCTCGCGCACGGCTCCGGCGGCAAGGCCACCCACACGCTGGTCGAGGCGGTGTTCCGGGAGGCGTTCGCCAACCCGCTCCTGGACCGCATGGACGACTCGGCGCTCTTCAGGGTGAACGGCGCCGACCTCGCCTTCACCACGGACTGCCATGTCGTGTCGCCGCTGTTCTTCCCCGGCGGCGACATCGGCGACCTGGCCGTCAACGGGACGGTCAACGACCTCGCCGTCTGCGGCGCGAGGCCGCTGCACCTGTCGGCGGGGTTCATCCTCGAAGAGGGCTTCCCCGTCGCCGACCTGCGCCGCGTCACCGAGTCGATGCGGCGCGCGGCGGACGCGGCGGGCGTCGACATCGTCACCGGCGACACCAAGGTCGTGGAGCGCGGCAAGGCCGACGGCTGCTTCGTCACCACGGCGGGCGTCGGGGTCGTGCGGTCCCGGCTCGCGGGGGAGGTCCGCCCCGGGGACGTCGTGCTGGTGACGGGGCCGATCGGCGAGCACGGTGTCACGATCATGCTGGCGCGCGGCGAGCTGGAGCTGGAGGCCGACGTCGTCTCGGACACCGCGCCGCTGACCTGCCTGCTCGCGGACCTGGCCGACGCCTGCCCGGGGGGCCTGCGCCGGATGCGGGACGCGACCCGGGGCGGGGTCGCGACCGTCCTCAACGAGCTGGCGTCGGACGCCGGGACGGCCGTGGTGGTGGAGGAGGACGCGATCCCCGTCCGGCCCGCCGTCCGGGGCGCCTGCGAGCTGCTCGGGATCGACCCGATGTACGTCGCGTGCGAGGGCCGCGCCGTGGTCGTGGTCGCCCCCGAGTGCGAGCGGGACGCGCTGGCGGCGCTGCGGGCCCACCCGCTGGGCGAGGAGGCCGCCGTCATCGGCCGCGTGACCGACGACCCGTCCGGGCTCGTGCTGCTGAGGACGGCCTTCGGCGGCACCCGCATCGTCGACCTCCTGGTCGGGGACCCGCTGCCGCGCATCTGCTGACGCGCGGCGCTCCCGGCCGGCGACCAGCGGGCCGGGACCGCGTTCCGCGACGGCGGAGACGGGATCACGGCGGCGACCGCCAGGAACGGCCGGCCGTGATCGCCGCGACCCCGGCCGTCCCCGAAGGACCCTTGGACCGTCTCGGGCCGCGACCGCTTTTCCGGCGGTCCTGGACGCCCCATCGCGACGCCGGAAACGTCGGCGGCGGAAAATGGCGGAGCGCGGGCGGACACGGGGCGTGAGCCACTCGGGAAGTGTCCGCACGCCGGCCATCGCATATCTCGCCGCTCAATGCGCGCCCACGGAATCCGCACATCGGGCATTACTCGGGAAGGGCAGGGGCGACCGGCGACGGTGACGCGGACGGCGTCCGCCCGGCGACACCGGCCGCCGCCGCATAGGCCCTTCTTCCACCACTTCGGACGCATCCGGCGGGCGGGTGAACGAGGAGGAACAGGGCGCCGTGCGGGGCCGGCACGCCTCCGGCGCCGGGGCGGGGAAGGCCGGCCCGGGCGGGCGCGAGGGGCCGACGGGGAACGTGAGACTCCTGCGACCTGCGGTTTTCAGGATCTGTTGAGGTTCGTTTGAGCTTCTTCGCGAGGGGTGCGGGTACTCGCGGGCCATGACAGGGGAGTCATGCCGACCCATCTTCGTGCTCGGGTGCCCGCGCTCGGGGACCACGCTGCTCCAGCAGATGCTGCACTCGCACCGGCGCATCGCGTTCCCCTCCGAGACACGGTTCGTGCATGTCTCCTACGACATCCGGCACCGGTTCGGGGACCTGGAACGGGCGGAGAACCGGCGCGCGCTGGCCGAATGGATCACCGGCGGGGAGGGCACCAAGTTCCGGGTGCTGCGGCTGGACGCCGCCGCCGTGGTCGAGGAGATCGTGCAGGGGCCGCCGACGCTCGGGTCGGCGATCGCCGCCGTGTTCCGCGCGTACGCGCGCCAGCACGGGAAACCGCGCTGGGGGGACAAGCGGCCGAGCTATTTCCGCCGGGTGCCGATGCTGCGGCGGATGTTCCCCGACGCCCAGTTCATCCACCTCGTCCGGGACGGCCGCGACGCGGTGAGCTCCCTGGTGCGGATGCCGTGGTTCGACGGCGACATCCACACGGCCGCGCTGACGTGGCGGGAGGCGGTCGACATGGGCGCACGCCTCCGGACCCGGCTCGGGCCGGAGACGTTCTACGAGTTCCGCTACGAGGACCTGGTCGCCGACCCCGAGGACGCCCTGACGAGGCTGTGCGCGTTCCTCGGCGAGGAGTACGACCCCGCCATGACGACGGCGTACCGGCACGCGCGGAGGACGGTGCCGACGACGCGCAAGTGGCATCTGGGCACGCACGAGGCCGTCAACGGCCGCCAGGTGGGCGCCTGGCGCCACCGGCTGGAGGCCTGCGACGCGGACCTCGTCCAGCACGTGCTCGCGTCCCGGCTGCGGATCCACGGCTACGCGGTCACGGAGGGGACGCGTCCGGCGGCGGCGCCGCTCGTCAGATTCCACCGCCTCGCGGTGTACCGCTGGCGGGCGCGGCAGACGCAGACCCTCCGCGAGCGGCTCGCGGAGCGGCGCGAGCCCAACCCCGTGGTCTCGCGGCTGAACGGTCCGGTAAGCGTGTCCTGGCAGACTGAGGGCGGGGACTGAAGGGACAGGTGGCCCTTGCCTTCAGGTAAGGCACTCTCGGCCATGCCGCACGGGACCGGGTCGAAGGGTTGTCCGAAACTCTCCAGGAACATGCCCGGTTCGCGGCCCTCGCGGGGGCGCGCCCGGGCCGGCCCGGTGGGGGAACGGCGCAGGTGGCGTGCCGCCGGAAGTCGCGCGGGGGAGGACGTATCGGTGGGGCGCGCGGGGACGGCGTGCCGCGCCCGCGGGCGTTGGGCCCTTATCGGAAGTGGTTACTGGTAAGTAACTTGTCGCCGTTTTTACCGTACCACTGACTCGGTTTACAGGACGGAGACACCTCCGTGTCCGATCGTTCACATGCGGATCGAGACACGCCAACCATTTGGCTGTATCTTGCGTGTTGCTCGTCTTCCGTTACCAATCGCGATTGTTTCGATGATCCTCTGACATAAGGAGGAGTGGCGGTGTCCCGATCGGAAATAATTTCCCACGACGAGCTGCAATCGTGGCTTCTTGACAAGATCGCCTTCTACCTCGACAGGCCTGTGGAAAACATCGATCCCGGGGTCGAACTCGCCCGTTACGGGGTCGACTCGGTGTACGCGATCAGCATCATCAGCGACATCGAGGACCACCTGCAGGTGGAGGTCGACGTGGCCGAGGCGCGGCGCCGGGAGACCGTGGCCGACCTCACCGACTACCTGCTCGACCTCGTCGCGTGATGGCCGGCCGGCCCCCCGAGGTGGGCGGCGCCGGCGCCGCCGGGCCCGCCATGGTGGTGCTCGGCGACAGCGTGGCCGAGGGCCAGGACGATCCGGATCCGGCCGGCGGGTGGCTCGGCTGGGCCGGACGACTGGCCCTTCACCTGGGGATCCCCCGCGAGGAGATGCTCAACGCCTCCGACCCGGGCGCGACGGTCGAGGACGTGGTCCGCGACCAGCTGCCCGCCGTGCGCGGGCTGGCGCCGCGGCTGGTGGTGCTCGGCTGCGGCATGAACGACGCGCTGCGCGGCTTCGAGCGGGAGGCCGCGGCGCGCCGGCTGGCGGAGCTGTTCGGCTGGGCCCGCGGGCGCGGCGCGGTCGTCCTCGCCATCCCGGTGCCGCGGCCGCCGCTGCTGGACATCACCCCGATCTCGCAGTTCCGCAAGAAACGCACGGTCCAGCGAATTCACGACTTCAACGCCGAACTCGACCGGGTGTCGCGCGAGTTCGGAATGGTGTTCCCGGAACGGGAGACGGTGGCGACGGTCGCCGATCCCGCGATGTGGAGCGCCGACGGAATCCATCTGAATCCGGATGGGCACGCCTATGTCGCGAAAGTGATGGCGCAGATTGCGGCAAGCCTGCTCGGCGAGCGGGTGAAATGAGTTCCGGGGGCCGATCCGGCAGTCTGGGAGACTGATGAAAAGAGCACATTCCGTCGCCCGCGCACTCCGTTCGCCGATGCTGCCGTTCCTCGCTCCCGTACTGGTGGTGCAGGCATGGCGGACGTTGCGGCGGACACCGCGGCTGGACCCGGCGACCGGGGACGAGCAGGGCTTCGTCGCCGGCGCCGACCCCGGGCGGGGCCCCGCCTTCCGGGTCATGGTGATCGGCGAGTCCACCGCGGTGGGCGTCGGCGCGTCCCGGCACGCCGAGGCGCTGCCCGGCTTCCTGGCGCAGGAGCTGGGCGAGCGGCTCCGGCGCAGCGTGGCCTGGTCGGTCTCCGGCCGGAACGGCGCGACGGCCCGGAGCATCATCGGCGGGCTCGTCCCGCCCGCGAACGGCTCCGCGCCGAACCTGGTCGTCGTCACCACGGGCATCAACGACCTGCTCAGGCGGCGTCCCCTGCGCCGGTGGGCGGCCGACGTCACCGAGCTCGTCGCCCTCGTGCGCGGCCGGTTCCCGGAGGCGACCGTGCTCGTCGCCGGGATGCCGCCGGTGCACCGGTTCCCCGCCCTGCCGCGGCCGCTGCGCTCGGTCCTCGGCGCGCGGGCGCGCGCCATGGACCGGATCACCCGGGACGCGGCCGCGGCGGGCGGCGCCGTCCACGCTCCCATGGACGAGGCGATGGCCCGCGACCGGCGGCTCTTCGCGGCCGACGGCTTCCACCCGTCGGCGGCGGGCTACCGCGTCTGGGCGCGCGACCTCGCCCGCGCCGCCGTCGCCGCCGCTCCCGCCCCCGGACCCGCCGCTCCCGCCGACGAACCCGGCGACCCGCCCCAGGACACGCCCCCCGCCGGAGCCGTCCCGCCGAGGACGGCCGACTGACGACACGGCAAGCGAAAGGGAGCAGCCGGATGACGGTTCCCGGAACGTTCCGATCAGCGGTGGAGGCCAAGGACCTCGCCGCGATCACCGATGCGCTGGACCCCGGCATCGAGTTCCGCAGCCCGGTGATGGTGAAGCCCTACCTGGGGCGCGACGCCGTCGCCGCCCTGCTCGGCGTCCTGCTGGAGGTCTTCGAGGACTTCCACTACACCGACGAGCTGGTGGGCGTCCCCTCGGGCGGGACGAACGGCGCGGGCCCGCCCGCGCAGGCCCTGGTCTTCAGCGCCAGGGTGCTGGGCAAGGACCTCCAGGGGCTGGACCTGCTCAGGTTCGGCGAGACCGGGCTGGTCACGAGCCTGACCGTCATGGTCCGCCCGCTGCCCGCGGCGATGACGCTCGCCCGGGTGGTCGGCAGGCGCATGGAGGATCCGACCGGCGCCGACGACGCGGGGGGCCCGTCCGGCGACACCGCGCAGCCATAGGGAGCCGACCCGCACAGGAGTCGCGGCCCGCGAACCCGAAGGCGCGACCCACACAAGGGAGTCGAAGGAAAAATGGATAGCAAGGTCCCCGCACACCCCGTGCACCCTGCCCGCCCCGCTCACTCCGCCACCGGGGCCCACGCCGAGAACTCCGTCCACCCCGCGCGTTCCGTCCACCCGGGCCATTCCGAGAACCCCTCGTCCGAGAACCCCGCGGCGGCGACCCCCGGGTCCGAGAGCCCCGCGCCCGAGCGGCCCGCCTCGGGGGGCTCCGCGCCCGGACGGCCCCCGGGCGAGCGGCTGGCGCCGGCGCACCGGATCGCCGCCGACCTGGACGGCTACCTCGGCGACCCGATGGACGACGAGGCCGGGCCGTTCTCCTACAAGGCGATCGTGGAGGCGGAGGAGCGCGACGAGCTTCCCCCGGGCGCGGTGGACGCCGTCCGGGCGTGGGGCTTCCCGAAGTACCTGGTGCCGAGCGGGCTGGGCGGGCGCCTGACGACGCTGGAGGAGCTGTTCTTCGTCACCCGCGGCATCTCGCGCCGCAGCGTCACCGTCGCGGTCATGTACGGGTCCGGGTTGCTGGCGGTCAACCCGGTGTGGCTGTGGGGCGACGCGTGGCAGCGCAGGACGGTGGCGGACGGGGTGCTGCGCGGGGACCTGGCCTGCTTCGGCGTCTCGGAGGCCGACCACGGCAGCGACGTGATGGCGTCGGAGTCGGAGGCCGACATCCAGGGCGACGAGCTGGTGCTGACCGGGGTGAAGTGGCCGGTCGGCAACGCCACCCGCGGGCGGTTCGTCACCACCTATGCGAAGACCGGTCCGCGCGACTTCTCCCTCATCCTGGTCGACAAGCGGGAACTCGACCCGGCGGCGTGGTCGACGCTGCCTCCCGTCCGGACGGTGGGGCTGCGCGGCCACGACCTGTCCGGCGTCGCGTTCTCCGGGGCGCGGCTGCCCGCCGAGCGGGTGATCGGGCGGCGCGGCTCCGGGCTCGTCCAGACGCTGAAGACCCTGCAGATCACCCGGACCGCGATCGCGGCGCTGTCGGTCGGGACGATGGACGCGGTGGTGCGCATCGGGATGGAGTACGCGCGCCAGCGCACCCTGTACGGATCGGACATCTACCGGATCCCGGTGATCCGCGACCATCTGGTCAAGGCGCACCTGGACCTGCTGATCGCCGAGTGCGTGGCGATCCCGGTGGCGCGCTGCCTGACGGTCGCGCCCGGTCGGCTCAGCCTGTGGTCCTCGATCGTGAAGTACTTCGTGCCCGTCCTCGGCGAGGAGGTCGTGGCCAGCATCGGGACCGTGCTCGCCGCGCGCGGCTACCTGCGCGAGGGCGTGGCGCACGGGGTGTTCCAGAAGCTGCAGCGCGACCACGCGATCGCGAGCATCTTCGAGGGCACCACGCACGTGAACCTCGCCAACGTCGCGGGCCAGCTGCCCTTCCTGATCGACCCGCCGGCGGAGACGGGCCGCGAGGACGAGCTGCTCGCCGACCTGTTCGGCTGGACGCGGACGCCGCCCGCCTGGGACCCCGACGGCCGCCAGCTCCAGCTCACCAACGAGGGGCGCGACGAGATCGGCCAGCGGTTCGAGGAGATCTCCGAGGAGGTGCTGGCGGCGGCGAACGCGCACGCCGCGCCCGGCGTCGCGGCCGAGCTGAAGGACCTGCTGTCGGCCATCGGCGCCCTGCGCGCCAGGATCGAGGAGGGCATCCGCGCGAACGAGGGCGACACCTCCTCCGTCGCGGCGCTGACGCGGGCCAGGCGGTACTGCGAGCTGCACGCGATGACGTCGTGCATGCTCACCTGGCTCCACAACCGGGAGGTGTTCGGCGGGGCGTTCGAGGACGGCCAGTGGCTCGTCCTGTGCCTGCAGCGGCTGCTCCAGCGGGCGCAGCCCGACACCGTCCTGTCCGAGGACTTCCTCCCGCCGCTGGAGGACGCGATGTTCCGCTGCGAGGGCGACCGGCGCTGGTTCTCCCTGCTGTCCCTGTCCTCGCTCCCGCTCTCCCGGCTCCTCTCGCCCGAGGACGGCTGACACCATGGCCGGGCCACCGGAGACGACGAGAGACTTCGTGTCGCACGTCCGGGAGAACATCCGGACGCACGGCGACGCCCGCTCCTTCACCTTCATCAGCGAGGAGCCGGGGCGCCGGTACAGGGAGAACGTGCTCGGCTTCGCCGACCTGGACCGCAAGGCCCGCGCGCTCGGCTGCCGCCTGGAGGCGCGCGGCCTACGGGACCGGGCGGTCCTGCTCCTCTATCCGGAGGGGCTGGAGTTCCTGGCGGCCTTCCTCGGTTGCCTGTACGCGCGCGTCATCGCCGTCCCGGCCCCGCTCCCGGACCTGGACGCGGGGCGCTTCGGCCGCACTCGCCGGATCATCGAGGACGCCGACGTCGCGCTGATCCTGACCGACACCGCCCACCGCGACACCCTCGACGCGTGGCTGTCGGCCGCCGGGCTGAAGGGGCGCGTGCACTGCCTGGACACCCAGGCGGGCAAGGACACCGACGCCGGCGACTGGTCCCCTCAGCGGTCCGGCCCGGACACGGTCGCCTTCCTCCAGTACACCTCCGGGTCGACCAGCGAGCCCAAGGGCGTCATGGTCACCCACGGCAACCTGCTGGCCAACGGCGAGGAGATCAAGCGCCGCATCGAGGGTTCGGACGCCACCGTCGGCGTCGGCTGGGTGCCGCACTACCACGACATGGGCCTGGTCGGTCAGTTCCTCCAGCCGCTCTACCTCGGCTGCCGGTACGTGTTCACCTCGCCGATCACGTTCATCAAGCGGCCCGTGCTGTGGCTGGAGCTGATCACCCGGTACCGGGGGACGATCACCGTGGCGCCCAACTTCGGGTACGAGCTGGCGCTGCGCCGCGTCACCGACCGGCAGATGGAGGGCCTCGACCTGTCGTCGCTGACCGTCGTGAAGAACGGCGCGGAGCCCGTCCGGGCCGCGACGCTGGAGGCGGTGGCCGAGCGGTTCGCCCCGGTCGGGTTCCGGCCCTCGATGTGGATGCCGTGCTACGGGATGGCCGAGACGACCCTGCTCATCACCGGCGCGCCCCTGGGCGGCGGCCCGGTCGTCCGCGACTTCGACGCCGGGGCCCTCGCGCGGAACGAGGCCGTCCCCGCGGACGAGCAGGGCCTTCCCGGCGAGGGCCCCGCCCGGGGCGGCGTCAGGCGGCTCGTCAGCAGCGGCCGTCCCGTCACCCTGGACGTCCGCGTCGTCGACCCCGACACCCGCGCCGAGCGGCCGGACCGGCGCGTGGGGGAGATCTGGGTGCGCGGGGGCAGCGTCGCCCGCGGCTACTGGGGGAGCCCCGAGCAGACCGAGGCGACCTTCCGCGCCCGCACGTCCACCGGCGAGGGCCCCTTCCTGCGGACGGGCGATCTCGGCTTCACCGCCGACGGCGAGCTCTACGTCACCGGGCGGATCAAGGACCTGATCATCGTCAACGGCCGCAACATCCACGCGCACGACATCGAAGAGGTAGCCCGCGCATCCCATCCGGCCGCCCTGCTCGGCGCCGCCTTCGCGATCGACCCCGCCCTCGACGCCGACCTCGGCCCGGCCCCGCCGGGCGGCCGGCCCGGCGGGGGCGCGGCGGTCGACGCGAGCCGGGAGCAGGTCGTCGTCGTCCAGGAGATCAGCACCCGCGCGGCCGCCGGGACGCCCCTGGAGGAGGTGGCCTCCGCCGTCAGGGCGCGGGTGGCCCGCACGTTCGAGCTGCCCGCCGTCAGCGTCGTGCTGGCCGCGCGGGGCTCGGTCAGGCGGACGACCAGCGGGAAGATGCAGCGCCGGCTGACCCGCGAGGCGTTCCTGACCGGGAAGATCACCGAACTCGCGGCCGACCTCGAACCGGGCGTCGCCGGCCTCCGCGAGGCGCCCGCACCGATCGACGCTGACCAATCCTAGTCAACATGATGACTAATCATGTCGTTGTCTGCTAACGTCGGGCATCACCCTGAGTCAAGGCGGGGAGAGAAGGCCGATGGCGCTACGTCACGCTGTGCTGGCGGCGCTGCTCGACGGCGAGTACAGCGGTTACCAGCTGGCAAAGATCTTCGATTTGTCGGTCTCCAACTTCTGGCACGCCGTACCGCAGCAGCTCTACTCGGAGCTGTCGAGGTTGGAGACGGAAGGTCTGATCAGCGGGCGGCAGATCATCCAGCACGATCGACCCAACAAGCGCGTGTACACCGTCACCCAGGCGGGCGTCGACGAGCTCGAACGGTTCGCCGTGACCCCCGCCAAGCCAGGGATCATCCGCGAGAACCTGCTCGTCATGGTGCAGGCCGTGGACCACATCTGCGCCGACTCCGTCATCGCGCAGCTGGAGGACCGGGCGGTGGCCTCGGCGGCCAAGGTCGAGGTCTTCGAACGCACCCTCAAGCACCTGCGCGGCGACCAGGACGAGGAGTCCTTCCTGCGCACCGGGTCCCCTCTCGGCCCCTACCTCACGTGCCTGCGCGGACGCCGCTTCGAGCAGGAGAACTACGCGTGGTTCACCAGCACCGCCCGGCTGCTGCGAGCCCGGGCGGGCACCCGGTCCGAGGGGAGCGGCCCGCCATGAGGCGGCCGCGTCCCTCGCACGCCGTGCCACCGTCTGCCCGGACAGCGGCGGCACCGGCACAACCCCCCCACGCCCACCTCAGCCTCGCACCCCGGCAGGGCTGGAATCGGGCGGCACGCCTTAGTCAAGGAGGCGTTCATGATGTCGGGCGACCACCACACCATCGAACTCCCTAGCACCCCACTCCCGAGCCACCTGACCACCACCGCGTCGCCGGTCGCGCCGCCGAACGGCGCCGCGCCGAACGGGCTGCGGGGCCTGGACGAGCCGCCGGCGGTCCTGCTCGGCGAGCTGACGCTGCCCGCCGAGCGGGAGTCCGTGCCCGCGGCGCGGCGCTTCAGCAGGTCCGTCAGCACCGCGTCCGGCATCGGGCACATCGCCGACGACGCCGAGGTCCTGGTGTCCGAACTCGTCACCAACGCCGTCCGGCACGCGCCGGACGCCGGGGGCGCGCTGTGCCTGCGGCTGCTGCGCGCCGGCGCCCGGCTCCGCATCGAGGTGCACGACCAGAGCGCCGCCGTCCCGACGGCGCGGCCGGTCGACCTCATGGAGGAGACGGGGCGCGGCTGGTTCCTCGTCGCGGTGATGGCCGACGGGCACGGCACCGACCACACCGCCTCCGGCAAGGCGGTCTGGTGCGAGGTGCGCGCCTGGCCGCGGGACGAGCACCCCGGCCACTGAGCCTCTCCCGCGCACCCCGGTACGGCGATGGGAGATGCCATGCCTGCTGACGCCATGCCCGCCGACAAGTGGCCCGCCGACAGGTGGCCCGCCGAACAGCGGCCCTCCGACCAGCCGCCCCTCGGGCAACCGGCCGCCGACCAGCGGCCCTCCGACGGGGGGCCGGTCGACCGAAGGCCCGCCGACCCGGGGCCCGGCGACCACCGGCCCGCGGGGGAGCCCGCCGGCCGGCGGCCCGCCGATCCCCGCCGTCCCCCCGACTACTACCGGGAGGACGGGCGGCGCGCCACGGCCGAGGAGGCCCAGCGGCTGCTGCTCGACGTGCGGGGACGCCTGCTCGCGCAGGACGTCATCCGCGTCGGCGCCGTCGTCGTGGTCGTCTCGACCTGGTTCACCGTGATCGACCTCGGCATCGCGGCGAACGGAAGGCCGCTGCTGTGGCAGACGATCGTGTCCGACCACGCGATGCACGCCGACATCGGCCAGTACACCGCGCGGGACAAGGCCCTGCGCGGGCACGCCCAGGCCGTCGCGATGATCACCAGTCGGCTGCGCGGCCTGGTCGCCCGCGCGGCCCTGGACGAGGCCCGCCCCTGACCCCGCACCCCTGACACACGGGCCGCCCCGGCGCGCACACGCCGGCGGCGCGGCCCGGCCCCGGCTAGAGGTAGTGATCTCGATGTCCCGCACGACACCCCGCGACGACGCGTCCGGCAGAAGGCCCCGGCGCCGGCGTCCCATCCGGCTGCGGATCACGGCGCTGCTGCTGGTCCCGCTGGTGTCCCTCATCACCCTGTGGGCGTTCGCCGCGAACATCACGCTCGGCGACGCGTTCGACAAGTACGACTTCTCCACGACGTACGAGAAGGTGGGCCTTCCCGGCATCTACCTGGTGAACCAGCTCCAGGCGGAGCGTTCGCTCAGCGTCGTCGCGCTCAGCACGCGCGACCCCGCGGACCGGCAGAAGCTGGGCGGGCAGCGCGCCCGGGTGAGCGCCGTGGACAAGGCGTTCCGCTCGACCGCGCTGTCGCCCGAGGCGAGGGACGCGGCCGAGCCGGCGACCAAGCGGCGGCTCGCCGACGCGGTCAGGGCGCTGGACCGGCTGCCGCAACTGCGCGCCCGGGTCGACTCGGGCCGGGTCCAGCCGCTGGAGGTCATCAACTCCTACAGCGTCCTGCTCGACCAGGTCATCAAGGTCTTCGACGGCCTGGTGACCGTCAACGACGTCGCCATCTTCACCCAGGGCCGGGCGCTGATCGGCATCGGCAACGCCCGCGCCTACATGCTGCGGGAGGACTCGCTCGTCACCGCGGCGATGGCGCGCAACGGGCGGCTCACCTCCGCCGAGCACACCGCGTTCGTCCAGTGGGCCGCGGAGGGCCGGCGCGAGTTCGAGGCCGGGCTCGCCGACCTCAACGAGCGGATCCGCGGACCGCTCGCCAGGCTCGCGGCGTCCCCGGAGTTCCAGCGGTACCGGGCGGCCGAGGACGCGATCGTCAACGCGCGCGGCGACCGGCTGCCGCCCGAGGCCGCGGACTGGCAGGCCACCACGCAGCTGCTGTCGCAGGCGTGGGCGCAGAAGGTCACCGAGGCGAGCCTCGCGCTCAACGAGATGGCCAAGCCGATCGGCGAGCGGATCATCATGCGGCTCGTCCTGGCGGGCGGGTTCGGACTGCTCGCGGTGGTCGCCTCGATCGTGCTGTCGCTGCTGGCCGCGCGCAGCCTGTCGCGGGAGCTGCGCGGGCTGCAGCGCGCCGCGCTCAAGCTCGCCGAGGACCGGCTGCCCGGCGTCGTCGCCCGGCTGCGGCGCGGCGAGGAGGTGGACGTGGACGCCGAGGCGCCGCCGCTGGTCATCGGCAGGTCCCGGGAGGTCGCGCGCGTCGGCGACGCCTTCACCAAGGTGCAGCACACCGCGATCGAGACCGCCGTGCGGGAGTCCTACCTGCGGCAGGGCATCAGCCGCGTGTTCCTCAACGTCGCGTGGCGCAGCCAGTCGCTGCTGCACCGCCAGCTGCGGATGCTGGACGAGATGGAGCGCGACGCCTCCGACCCGAAGGTGCTGGAGGACCTGTTCCGCCTCGACCACCTCACCACCCGCATGCGCCGCCACGCCGAGGGCCTGGTCATCCTGTCCGGGACGTCCCCGGGACGGGGCTGGAGCCGGCCGGTGCACGTCGAGGACGTGCTGCGCGCCGCGGTCGCCGAGGTCGAGGACTACACGCGGGTCGAGATCGTCGTGGTGTCCGGGCAGGCCGCGGTGATCGGCGAGGCCGTCGCCGACATCATCCACCTGCTCGCCGAGCTGATCGAGAACGCCACGGTGTTCTCGCCCGCGCCCACCGAGGTGCTCGTCCGCGGCGAGATGGGCGCCAACGGGTTCGCCGTCGACATCATCGACCGCGGCATCGGGCTCGACCAGTCCGAACTGGACGCGCTGAACCTGAGGCTGGCGCGGCCGCCCGAGTTCGACCTGGCCGTCACCGACCGGCTCGGGCTGTTCGTCGTCGGCCGGCTCGCCGGCCGGCACGGCATCAAGGTCGCGCTGCAGCCGTCCCTGTACGGGGGCGTCAGCGCCGTCGTGCTGATCCCGCGCCAGCTGATCGTGGACGCCGACCAGCCCGAGGACGATGACGGCGCCGTCCAGGCGGGCCCCGTCCAGCAGCGGGGCGCGGCGGCGGCGAACGGGTCGATGCGCGCATGGCCCACGCCTCCGTCGCCGTCGTCCACCGCGACGCTCAACGCGCCGGTGTACGACATCGCCCCCGCCGAGGACGCGGCGTCGACCGACACGGCGCCCAACAGGGCAGTGCCCGGAAGCGCAGTGCCCGAAAGCGCAGTGCCCGGAAGTGCGGTGCCCGGCCACCCGGTGCCCAACGGCAGGGCGCCCCACGCCCCGGGGCCGGCCGGTGAAGCGGTGCCGCCAGAGACGCCGGTGTCCTTCCCGCAGTGGAAGAGCGAGGAGAAGCCGGACCAGAACGTGGCGGTGGGGTTCGACGACGGTGACCAGACCCCGACGTCGTTCGGGACCCCACCGCCGCACGGTCCGCCGCCGACCGACGCCACGCGTCCGTTCCAGGCCGCGGGTCCCCGCCCCGCCTACGGCGGCGGTTCCTACGGCGGAGGCGCCGGCCGGTACGCGGCGCCCGCGTCGTTCGGCGAGACCTCGTTCGGGGGAACCCCGTTCGGGGACGCGGGGACGGCCGGCGGCGGGCGCGCCCCGCTGCCGCGCCGGGTGCGCGGCGGGAGCCTGGCGCCCCAGCTGCGCGACGCCGGCGCCTACGAAGACACCGGCTCCTACGAGGAGACCGGCCCGTACGGAGAAGAGCCCGCCACCGGCGACGCCATCGCCGCCTGGGAGGAACGGTCGGCGGAGGCGTCCCGGGACCTGTTCGCGTCGCTGCAGGCGGGCTGGCTGCGCGGCCGGGACGAGGACGAGGCGCCCGAAGGACCCGCGGACGGCATGGAAGGAAGATCATGACCTATCAGGGAGTGGCCGCCGAGCTGAACTTCCTCCTCGACGACCTGGTCGACCGGGTCCCGCAGATCCGGAAGGTGGTCGTGCTGTCCCGGGACGGGCTCGTCATGGGCATGTCGCGGGGCGTCGGGCGCGAGGACTCCGAGTACCTGGCGGCCCTCGCCGCCGGGTTCCACAGCCTCGCCGTCGGGGCGCGCCCGCAACTGGACTCCGGCGAGATCCGGCAGACGCTCGTCGAGATGGACAAGGGCCTGTTCTTCGTCGTCCCGGCCGGGGCCAACAGCTGCCTCGCGCTGCTCAGCGAGGTCGGAGCCAACGCCGGTCTCGTCGCCTACGAGATGACGATGCTGGTCAAGCGGGTCGGCAGGCAGCTGTCCACCGGACTCAGGCAGGGCGCACCCGGGCCCGGACACCGGTGACCCGCCATGGACCCCAGTGACGGGCCCGGCGCTCCCCGGGGTCCCGGCAGGGAACGGTGGCTCGACGCCGCCGCCGGGCCGATCGTCCGTCCCTACGCGGTGACGCGCGGCCGCACCCGGCCGAGCGGCGAGCCGCTCGACATCGTGGCGATCCTCGTCGCGACCGGGCGGCCGCCGCCCGAGCCCGGCCGGCTCTCGCGCCAGCAGCGCAGGCTGCTGGCGCTGTGCCGGCGCCCGCACGCCCTCGCCGACCTCGCCTCGGACCTGAACCTGCCCTTCGGCGTGATCCGGGTGCTGGCCGGCGACCTGCTCGACTCCGGCCTCCTGGAAGTCCAGCGATGGTCCCCGGCGCCGTCGCCGTCCGGGCCGTTCGGCCCGGTGACCGCGCTCCAGCCGCACAACGACCCGAACCTGCTCAGGAGGGTGCTCGATGAACTCCGCGCGCTCTGACGCCCCGCCCCCCGCCACCGCGGAACCGGACGAGCCCGACGACCGGGCGGACGGTCCGCGCGTCGCGCTGAAGATCCTCGTCGCCGGAGGGTTCGGCGTCGGGAAGACGACCCTGGTCGGCGCCGTCAGCGAGATCCGCCCGCTGCGCACCGAGGAGGCGCTGACCGACGTGAGCGTCGGCGTCGACGACCTCGACGGCGTGGCCGCCAAGACCACCACGACCGTGGCGATGGACTTCGGCCGCATCACGCTGCGCGACGGCGTCGCCATCTACCTGTTCGGGACGCCCGGCCAGGAGCGGTTCTGGTTCATGTGGAACGAGCTGTCGCGCGGCGCGCTCGGCGCGGTCGTGCTCGCCGACACGCGGCGGCTCATGGCGAGCTTCGCCTCGATCGACTACTTCGAGCGCAAGGGCACGCCGTTCGTCGTCGCCGTCAACTGCTTCGACGACGCCGACCGCTACGAGGCGCCCGAGATCCGGACGGCCCTGGACATCGACCCCCACGTGCCCGTCCTGCTGTGCGACGCGCGCCGGACGGGGTCGGCGAAGGAGGTGCTCGTCTCGCTGGTCGAGCACGCGCTGCGGCTCGCGGGCGGCACCCGGCACGCGTGACCGCCGCGCGGCCGCGCGTCACCCCCCGGATCCGCCGGGCTCGCCCCCGCCGTCCCCCTGGTCCTCGTCCGCCGCGCTCGGCGGCCCCATGACGATCTCGTCCACCGCGACGTCGTGGCCGTCCGCGCACCTGACCTGCGCCGTCACGCGCTCGCCGCAGCGGGCGTGCGTCAGCATGACCTGGCGGCCCTCCTCGTGGGGAAGGTAGGTCTCGCCCCACTCCATGAGGCTGACGAGGGTCGGCGCGAGGTCCAGGCCCATCTTCGTCAGGTGGTACTCGTACCGCGTGCGCTGCCCCGGCTCCTGGTAGGGCTCCCTGGTGAGCAGGCCGGCGTCGACGAGGTGGCGCAGCCGCGCGGTGACGGCCGACTCGGTCATGCCGAGGTTGCGCACGAAGTCGCCGAATCGGTTCGTCCCGAAGAAGGCCTCGCTGAGCACCAGCACCGCCGACGGCGGGCCGAGCGCGGCGAGCGTCCTCGCGACCGGGCAGTTCTGCATCGACCAGGCGTCGCGGTCGGCGAAGTGCCCTTCCAGTGAGATTGTCACCCTTCCACTATAAACCTGCTGACTTTGCTTGACCAAAGTCAGGGGGCTCGCTAGCCTCCCTGACTATGGTGGAACAAAGTCAGGTGCGCGGCGCGGGCCGGGTCCGCAGGGGACCGGTGCTCGCGGTGCTCTCCGTCGCCTCCTTCATGGCGGGCCTCGACCTGTTCATCGTCAACGTGGCGTTCACCGACATCGGCCGCGACTTCGCCGGGGAGTCGATGGCCGACCTGTCATGGGTGCTCAACGGATACGCGATCGTGTTCGCCGCCCTGCTGGTGCCGCTCGGCCGGCTCGCCGACCGCTACGGCCGCAAGGCCGGCCTCCTGCTCGGCCTGACCGTCTTCACCCTCGCCTCCCAGGCCTGCGCCGCCGCCCCGTCGCTGTGGTGGCTCGTCGCCTTCCGCGTCGTGCAGGCCGCGGGCGCCGCGGCGCTCATCCCCACCAGCCTCGGGCTGCTGCTGTCGGCGTTCCCGGCGGAGCGGCGCGGCGGCGCGGTGCGGATCTGGTCGGCGGCCTCGGCGATCGCCGCCGCGGCCGGGCCGGCGGTCGGCGGCGTCCTCGTGGACGCCTCCTGGCGCTGGGTGTTCGAGGTCAACGTCCCCATCGGGATCGCGGCGGTGCTGCTCGCCGCCCGGCTCGTCCCCGACTCGCGCGAAGGCGTGACGGCCCGCGTCCCCGACCTGCTCGGGACCGCCGTCGCGACCGCCGCGATCGCGCTGCTGGCGCTCGGCGTCGTGAAGATCAACGACTGGCCGGGGGAGCGGACGGTCCTCGTGGCCGCCGCCGCGCTGCTCGGCCTCGCCTGGTTCTGGCTGCGCTCCCTGCGCCACCCCGCGCCGGTGATCGAGCCCGCGCTGCTGGCCGTCCGCACGTTCCTCTGGTCCAACGCCGCGGTCCTGCTGTTCACCGTCGCGTTCGCCGCCAACCTGCTGCTCGGCGTGCTGTGGATGCAGCAGGTCTGGCACTACTCGCCGATCCGCACCGGGCTCGCCGTCGCGCCCGGCCCCCTGATGGTCCCCGTGATGGCGCTCGTCGCCGGACGCCTCTCCGCGCGCGTCCCGGTCGGGCTGATCACCGCGGTCGGGTGCACGCTGTGCGCGTTCGGCGTCGTCCTGATCGCGATGAGCCTGGGCCCGGCGCCGGCCTACGCCGCCGAGATGCTGCCGGGCTGGCTCGTCGGCGGGACGGGGGTCGGGCTCGCCCTGCCCACCATCCTGTCCGCCGCCGCCGTCGAGCTGCCGCCCCACCGCTACGCGACGGGCAGCGCCGTGGTGAACATGAGCCGGCAGATCGGCGCGGTGCTCGGCGTGAGCCTCGCCGTCGCCGTCCTCGGCACCCCCCACGGCTACCCGGACGCCCACACCGCCTACGTCCACGCCTGGCTGATGGTCGGCGCGTTCATGGCGATCGCAGCGATCGCCGCCCTTGGCATGACCCCGCGCCGGCTCCGGCCGTCCCGTCCCGTCCCCGAGCCAGAAACGGAAGTGATCGCCCGCGCCTGACACCCCTCCTTGACACGGGAAACGGGCGAAGCCTTGACCCGGACCGCGAGGCCCGGTTCGTCCGTACCCCGCACAGCAGGCACCTCATCCGGAGAGGTGCCTGCTGTATTTATTGTGTTTTTTGGGCGGTCGGCGCCTTGGGGGCGCCGACCGCCCAAAAAACACGTGCGATTGCTGCATCGCCTCGGTTCGCCTGGCGGCTCACTCGGCGATCAGGTTCTCGCAGGCTCGAACCTGGCTTCGCTCGCAATCGCGACGGTTTGGCTTGTTGGTGGTTGCTGTAGTGGTTGCTGTCGTTGCGTTCGACGGTTGCTGGCCCTGTGTCCGACGGTTGCGGTCCTTGGGTCGACTGTTGCGCTTTGCGGGTCTCTGGGCTTTCAGTCCTTGGTGTAGGACAGGATGTCGCCGGGCTGGCAGTCGAGCTCGCGGCAGAGGGCGCTTAGGGTGGTGAACCGGATCGCCTTGGCGCGGCCGTTCTTCAGGATGGACAGGTTCACGGGGGTCACGCCCACGCGTTCGGCCAGCTCGACCAGGGTGATGCCGCGGTCGGCGAGGATCTTGTCCAGGTGGACGGTGATCTGGTGGGGGTCCTCGGGCGGCATCAGACCAGGCCCTCGGTGTCGGCGCGCAGGCGGGCGCCGTGCCCGAACGCCCCGGCCAGCGCGGCGATCAGGATGGCCAGCAGGACGGTGGAGGCCCGCACCGTGAAGCCGATCTCGACCGCGTCCTCGATCGGGGTGCCGCTGACCAGCGCGTTCGTCGTGAGCATGTCGACGGCGGGGGCGGCCGTGCCGAGCAGCAGGACGGCGGTGGAGATCGCGAAGAGCCGCCGGACGTTCGCCGGGACGAAGACGTCGCCGGTGCGGAACGTCGCGGCCATCCGCATCAGGATCGACAGGATCGCGATGATCAGCGCGGCGCGGAGGACCTCGGGGGCGGCGAGCAGCACCCGGTCCCCGAGGCCGGGGTCGCCGACCGCCAGCTCGGCGTGGCGGGTGCCGCGCAGGACCGTTCCGCCGGCCGCGAGGTCCGGCACCCGCGCGGTGGAGCGCAGGTCGACGTCGCGGGTGTCGATCGGCGGGAAGGGCCCGGTCACGCCGAGGATCGGGAAGAGGGCCTGGAAGAGTCCGACCAGCAGCAGGCCGAGCCCGATGAGCAGTTCCAGGAAACGGCTGTCGATCTTCGTCCAGCGCGCGGCCAGTGTCATGTCTCAACTCTCCTTGGGGAGCGTATCGTTTTTCGATAATAACGATAAACGATATGCCTTCGTCAAGCCCCTGTCCGTCCGGGCGGTCGCCGGGTGAGCGGTCAGGGGTGCGCGCCGTCGAGGATCACGCGGAGCTGCTCGGCGCGGCCGCCGGTGATGGTGCCCTCCCGGGCGCGGGTGGCGATCTTGTGCCGCAGGGCGGCGACGTCCGCGCGGCCGCGCCGCCCGTGGTGGAGCATTCGCTCGATCACGTTGCCGAGGTCGAGGCCGACGTCGTCGCGGACGTCCCCCGCGGCCACGCCCTCGTCCACGGCGTGCCGCAACCTCATGAGGACCTCGTCGACGCCCGGTTCCGTCGGCGGCGGCTGAGGGGGAGCGGGCGGGGGCGAGGGCGTCCGCGGACCTGACTCCGCGGGCGGGGACGGTGCGGGCGGGGACGCCGCCTGGAGCGGGAGCAGCCGTCCGGCGGAGTCGTCGCGGGCGGAGAGGGTGTCGCCGATCCCGAGGACGAGCACGGTCGCCGCCGCGATCGTGGCGGCGACGCCGGCCAGCGCGAGCCAGGGGAAGCGGGCGGCGGGCGGCGTCCGGGGGAGGTCCTCGCGCCGCCACGCCGCGGCGTCCCGCCGCCCCGTCATGCCCGGACGGTCGCGAGGACGCGGTTCAGCTCGTCGGCGAGGCCGGGGGACAGGCCGCGCTCCCTCCGCCGGGTGGCGATCTTGTCGTGGAGTTCGGCGATCCGGCCGCCGACGTCGACGTCGCGGTCGGCGGTGAGGTCGTTCTCCAGGTTCGTGATGACGTTGTCGAGGTCGATCGCGACGTCGGAGCGGATCTCTCCGGCGGCGTAGCCGCGGCTGACGATGGGGCGCAGCCGGCCCAGCGCGTCGGTGACGCGGGAGGCGGTCGGCGGCGGCGTCCGGGGCGCCGGGGCGGCGCTCGTCCGTGCCGGGGCCGGAACGGCGGCCGGTGAGCGCGGCGCTGACAGCAGGACCGCCGCGGCGGCCGTGACCGGGATCGCCGCGACCAGGGCGAGCGCGGCGAGGCGGGCGTGCCCGCGACGGGCCGTCGCGGGCGGAGGCGGCGGAGGGGGCAGGGCACCGGCCCGGTGGCCGGGCGGGCCCGTGCCCAAGGCGGTGAGGACGGCGTTCGGCGGCCCCTCGTCGCGGACGAGGAGAGCGGCGACCTCGGCGGCGGACGGGGCGTCCGGGCCCGTGCAGCGGGCGGCGACCGCGGACAGCTCCTCGGACGCGCCGGGGGCGACGCAGGCGGAGATGACGGCGCCGAGCGCGCGCACGTCGGCGGCCTCGGTGCCGCCGCCCGCCGGTGCGCGGAGGACGCCGCCGATGCCGGTGTCGACGACCTTCACGTCGACGCCGGCGTCCCCGTAGGCGAGCACGACCCTGTCCGGCGTGAGGTCGCCGTGCGTCACGCCCGCGGTGTGCGCGGCCTCCAGCGCCCCCGCGATCCGGCCGCACACGGCGGCGGCCTCGGACGCGGCGAGCGGTCCGCGCCGCAGCCGGACGGCGAGGGTCTCGCCCGCCAGGAACTCGGTCACGACGAAGGACACGAGCCGTCCGGACGCGTCGCGGGTCTGGTCGCTGTCGAAGACCGTCTCCAGCGCGGCGTGGGAGAGCGCGGCGGCGCGGTTCACTCCCTGCCGGAACCTCCGTTGCGGACCCGCGCCCGCGGGCGCCGGGACCTTCACCGCGACGGGACGGCCCAGCAGCTCGTCCCAGGCGCGCCAGACCTCCATGGTGCCGCCGTCGTCGAGGCGTTCCACGAGGCGGTAGCGCTCCGTCAGCCGCAGGCCCGGTTCCACTGGACGTCACCCTCCGGTGCCGGGCGCGGTCCCCGGCTCGCCAGGAGGTACGCGCCGCCGGCCCCGGCGGGTTCGACGGACCCGGCCGGGGCGGCGGCCGCGCTCACCCGGGCGTCACACGCGACTCGGCGACCGCTCGGCCCGCCACGCGGCGAGCAGCTCGCGCAGGCTCTCCTCGTACCGGGCGATGTTCGCGGTCTTGACGTCCTCGTAACCGCGGATCATGTCCGGCAGCTCGGCGATCCGGACGGCGGCCTCGTGCCGGCCGTCCCCGGCGGCGCCCGCGTCCAGCCCGGCCACCAGCTCGTTCAGCACCGCGACGTACCCGGTGACGAGGCGGCGCTCGGCGCGCCGCTGCGCCGTGGCGCCGAACGGGTCGAGCGGGGTGCCGCGCAGCCGCCGCATCGCGCGCAGCGCGCGGAACGCCGGGCGGGCCGTGCGGCCGAGGGCGATCTTCCGGTCCACCCCGACGGCCCGCAGCAGCGGCGGGTGCAGCATGTACGCGACCGTGGAGCCGGGCCCGAACTGCTCCTCGACGCGCCGGGCGAGCTCCGGGTCGAGGTGCAGGCGGGCCACCTCGTACTCGTCCTTGTAGGCCATCAGCTTGTACAGGTTGCGCGCGACGGCGACCGCGAGGCGCCGCCCGCCGGCGCCCGCCGCCTCCTCGGCCCGGGCGACGCGCAGGACCGCGTCCAGGTACCGCTCGGCGAGCGCCAGGTTCTGGTAGGCGGCGAGGTCGGGCACGCGGATCCGCAGGACGCGGGCCAGCTCGCCGTCCACGCCGGACGCGTCGACGAGGTCCATCGCGGCGGACGCCGTCGAGTCCAGCGGGCGCGGCGCGACCTGCGCGGCCGGCGCCGCGGCGTCGTCCAGGCTCTCGGGTTCGAGCACGAGGCGGCGCCCGGCGCGGAACGCCTGGATGTTCGCCTCCACCTGCACGCCGTTCAGCGTGAGGGCCTCCTCGACGGCCTTCGCCGACAGCGGCAGCAGCCCCGCCTGGTAGGCGGCGCCGACCACCACGAAGTTGGCCGTGGTCGTGGCGCCGAACCAGCGCTCGGCGAGCGCGAGGGCGTCGAGCGCGACCAGCCGGTCCGCGCGGGTGCGCTCGGCGATCCGCTTGACCAGCGACGCGCTCGGCGGCAGCGACGCCGAGGTGTCGACGATCATCCGTCCGGTCGGCACCTCGCTGGTCGACACGACCGCGGCGGTCCGGTCCGGCGCGCAGCGGCGCAGGTTGGCCTCGCTCGTCCCGGCCAGCGAGTCGAACACGAGGTAGGCGTCGGCGCCGCCCGCGCCGACCATGCCCGGCCGGTCCAGGCCGGCGGTCCCGATGCGCAGGTGCGACACGACGGCGCCGGCCTTCTGGCTCAGCCCCGTCTGGTCGAGCGCGCGGGCGTGCCGGCCGTCGATGAGGGCCGCCGTGGCGAGCACCTGGTTCACCGTCACGACGCCGGTGCCGCCGATGCCGACGAGCAGCACGTCCGCCGACTCGGGCCGCGACTCGGGCTCCTCCAGCTCGCCGATCGGCGGCAGGGTCCGCGCCGCCCGGACCTTCGTGCCGGGCAGGACGGTGACGAACGAGGGGCAGTCGCCGTCCACGCAGGAGTAGTCCTTGTTGCAGGACGTCTGGTTGATCTGCGTCTTGCGGCCGAACTCGGTCTCGACCGGCTCCACGCTGAGGCAGTTCGACTTGGTGCCGCAGTCGCCGCACCCCTCGCAGACGGCCTCGTTGATCAGGACGCGGGTCTGCGGGTCGGGGACGAGGCCGCGCTTGCGCTTGCGCCGCGTCTCGGCCGCGCACGCCTGGTCGTACAGCAGCACGGTCACGCCCGGGACCTCGCGCAGCTCCCGCTGGACGGCGTCGAGGTCGTCGCGGTGCCGGACCCGGACGCCGGGCGCCCAGTCCGTCCCGCGCGGGTAGCGGGACGGGTCGTCCGCCACCACCACGATCTTCGCGACGCCCTCGGCGTGCAGCATCCGGGTGATCGCCGCCGGGTCGGCGCCGCCGTCGGCCTGCTGCCCGCCGGTCATCGCCACGGCCGCGTTGTAGAGGATCTTGAAGGTGATGCTGGTGCCGGCGGCGACGGCCTGCCGGACCGCGAGGCTGCCGGAGTGGAAGAACGTCCCGTCGCCGAGGTTCTGGAACATGTGCCCGGTGTCGGAGAACGGCGCCGCGCCCACCCACATCGCGCCCTCGCCGCCCATCTGCGTGGTGCCGATGCCGCGGTCGGTGAACACGGTCATCACGTGGCAGCCGATGCCGCTCGCCGCGATCGACCCGTCCGGGACGACCGTCGACCGGTTGTGGGGGCAGCCCGAGCAGAAGTACGGGGTGCGCGCCGGGGCGAGCAGGTTGATCTGCGGCTTGCGGGGCTTCAGCACCGCGTCGCGCAGGTCCATGTGCTCCTCGCCGACGCGGTCGGCGAGGAGCCTGGCGAGGGCCTTCACGAGCCGGTCCGCGTCCAGGCCCCCGTCGGGCGGGACCAGGCCGGCGCCGTCCGGGCCGTTCTTGCCGTACACGGCGGGACGCTCCGCAAGGTCGTACAGGACGTCGCGGATCTGCGACTCGACGAACGGCCGCTTCTCCTCCACGACGACGATCTCGCGCAGCCCCCGGGCGAACTCCCGGATCCGGTCCGCGTCCAGCGGGTGGATCAGCGCGAGGCGCAGCAGCCGGACGCCCCGGCGGGCCAGGGCCTCGTCGTCCAGCCCGAGGCGGTCGAGGGCCTCGCGCAGCTCCACGTAGGTGCGGCCCGCGGCGACCAGGCCGACGGCGGCGTCGCCGGCGGCGCCCTCGATCCGGTCGAGCCCGTTGGCGGCGGCGTAGGCCGTCGCGGCCAGCAGGCGGCCCTGGAGGACCTCGGTCTCGATGGCCGTCGTCCCCTGGAGGTCGACGCCCGGCTTGCGCGTCGGCGTCCACGGCCGTCCGCGCCACGCGAACTCCGGGCGGACCGGGCCGGGGACCGGCTCGACGTCCACGATCTCGTGGGAGTCGGCGACGTCCGTCACGAGCTTGAACCCGGTCCACGCCCCGCTGAACCGGGACATCTCGAAGCCGTGCCGCCCGAGGCGCAGCAGGTCGCCCACCGATCCGGGCGCCAGCACCGGCATGAACGCCTCAGCGAGCGCGCCCTCCGTCGCCGACGGCAGCGTGGACGACTTCGCGGACGGGTCGTCGCCCACCACGGCGAGCACTCCGCCGCGCTCGGACGTGCCGAGCCAGTTGGCGTGCTTGAACGCGTCCAGCGACCGGTCCACCCCGGGCGCCTTGCCGTACCAGAGCCCGAACACGCCCTCGAACCGGGGGCCCGGCAGGTGGTCGGCGAGCTGCGAACCGTACACGGCCGTCGCCGCCAGCTCCTCGTTCACGCCCGGCACGAACCGGATGTCGTGCTCCTCCAGCAGCTTCGCGTCCCGCGCCAGCTGCTGGTCCAGGCCGCCGAGCGGGGACCCGCGGTACCCGGACACGAAACCGGCGGTCCGCCATCCCCGCCGGGCGTCCGCGCGCCTCTGCTCCAGCAGCAGCCGGACGAGGGCGTGCACCCCGCCGATCGCGATCCGGCCGCGCTCCAGTTCGAGCCGGTCGCGGAGAGGGGAGGAAGGAACGCTGGTGCTCATGCTTGCATTGAGCCGCCTAGGCTGAGCGGAGTGCAAGATGGCTGGGCGATAATTGAGCGGATTGCTCAAGTCAGAACCGAGTTACCCGCCGGAGCTGAGCGTTGTGACCCGTACCACTCTCCTCGACCTGCAGATCCTGCGCCGCCTCGTCGAGCAGCCCCGCATCGGCGTCACGGAACTGGCCGCCAAGCTCGGCATCGCCCGCAACACCGCGCACGCCCGCGTGGAGCGCCTCGAACGCGAGGGCGTCATCGGCCACCGCGGCCGCGAGGTCGACCTCGGCGCCATCGGCTTCGAGCTGACGGCCTTCGTCACCCTGGAGGTCGCGCAGGGCCGGCTGCGCGAGGCCGCCGTCGCGCTCTCGGCGATCCCGCGCGTGCTGGAGGTCCTCGGGATCACCGGGCAGGGCGACCTCCTCGTCCGCGCGGTCGCCCCCAACGGCAAGCAGCTCCACGAGGTCATCGACTCGATCCTCGCCTGCCCCGGCGTCCGCCGCAGCACCACCTCGATCGTCCTGACCCACCAGGTCCCGTTCCGCCTCGGCCCCCTACTGGAGGACGAGGAGAAGCGCGCCCGCGCCGCCTCCCGCAAGCCGGCCGACTGACCCGCCGGCGACCCCGGCACGAGGTCAGCGGATCGTGACGCGGACGCTTCCGTACGCCAGGCGTCCGCCGCCGTCCGCCGCGACCGCGACGATCAGCGCCGGGCCGGGCCTGAGCGCCTCGTGGAACGGCGCGTCCCACCCGTCCGCGTCGCGGATGGATCCCACGGCCCCCTGGGTCTCACCGTCCCGGCGCACGACCGCGTACGCGGGAGGAAGCCCGGTCGCCGCGCGCAGGCGCGGGCGCACGTCCACGGTGGCCCGCGCGGCGGGGCGCAGGATGCGGACAGTGGCGGCGGGCGCTGGATCGACCCGCCCGTCGGCGGAGCCGTCGGCCATGGAGTGCACGACGACTGCTCCGTCCGGCCGCAGGTTCCGCTTCTCGACGAGCAGGTAGAGGAACGTGCTGGGCGTGCCGCTCCCCTGCGTGACCGTGTGGACGAGCCGCCATCCCGCGGGCCCATGGGAAGCCGGGGCAAGCCGGGCGAGCGCCCCGCGCAGCCCCTTCACCGAGCCGTACCGCCGCTGCGCCCCGGGCGTCAGCAACCGCCAGGCCGTCCCGGCGTCGCGCCGGGTCACGGCGGCCTGCCACTCGCGCGGCACCCCGTCGATCCCGCTGGTGACCGGCGGCAGCCTGCACCCGCACTCCCGATGCCGGACGGGCGCGTCGAGGACGACCACGACCGCCACGACCGCTCCCGCCACGGCCACCGCCCCTGCCAGGACCGCCCACAGAAGCCGTCGCCGGCCCGGCACCGCACCGAGGAGCCGTCGCCGACCTGGATCCGCCCGCCGAACGCCCGCCACCGCCGCCCTCCTGCCTCCGCACGCCCGACTGGGACGCTCCCGCCCGCACCGAGGTTCCGTGAACGGGCGGGCGGTGCGGCACTTCCTGTCAGCTGTCCCGGCGCTCCGGCGGGAGGCGGCGCGCGAGCAGGAGCGCGACGTCGTCCTGGGCCGCCTCGCGGCCGATCAGCGCCGACATCACCGCCGCGCCGACCGCCTCGGGAGCCCCGGCGTAGGCCGCCTCGCAGAGCCGGGCGATGCCCGCCAGGATCGACTCGTCCCGCCGCTCGATCAGCCCGTCGGTGTAGAAGCAGAGCAGGGCGCCGGGCGGGAGGCCGAGGGTGCGGGTCCGGCGTGGGACGTCCTCGCCCAGGCCGATCAGGACGTCGAACTTCATGTCGACGGCCTCGACCGGGCCGTCCGGAAGCGCGAGGACCGGGGGAGGGTGCCCGGCCGACGACAGCCGGACCCGGCCGGCGGCGGTGTCGGCCACCGCGTACAGGACGGTCGCGGTCGCCTCGGGTTCGAAGTGCAGCATCTTCCGGTTGAGCTTGCGCAGCACCTCGGCGGGGTCGTCGGTGTCCAGCGCGTAGGCGCGCAGCGCGCTGCGCATCCGGCCCATGACGACGGCCGCCGGGAGCCCGTTGCCCGCGACGTCGCCGATGACGATGCCGATCTCGCCCGAGGGGAGGACGAACACGTCGTACCAGTCTCCCCCGACGGTCGCCCTGCCGGGACGGTAGCGGGCGGCCAGTTCCAGCCCGGGGACCTCCGGGGGCGCGGCCGGGAGGAGGCTGCGCTGCAGTTCCAGCGCGCCGGCGCGTTCGGCACGGCTGAGCAGGGCCTGCACCGCCAGCGCTATGCGGGAGGCCGCGAGCTGGAGGAACTCGGTCTCCTCGGAGGTGAACCGGCGGGGCGAGAGCGTTCCAACGTGCATGACGCCGACCAGCGTCCCGCCGGTGACGAGCGGGACGCCGAGCAGCGAGTGCAGGCCCCGCTCGATGAGGAGCGGGTTGAACACGCCGGCGCTCGGGACGTCCGGGACGTAGACCGGCCGTAGCCCGGCGGCGACGCGCCCGGCGAACCCCTCGCCCACCGGGACGTGGGCGGCCTGGGCGACCTCTTCCTCGATGCCCTTGGCCGCCGTCGCGACGAGGAACCGTTCCTCCCGGTCCAGGAGGAGGACCACGGCGGTGTCGACCTCGAGGATGGCCCGGACGCGGTCGAGGAGGGTGTCGAGCAGCTCGTCCACGTCCATGTGGGCGAACGCCTCGTCGGTGATCGCCTGGATGTTCGCCAGCCTGCGGATCGCGCCCTCCGAAGCGCCCGCCGTGTTCTCCACCTTCACACCTTATGCGCCAGATGGCGGGGCGTCGCGCCGCAGGCAGCTCCGGACGCCGGCGGCGATCTCCAGGTCCTCGCGGGCCGCCACCACGAGCGTCCGGACGGCGGCGCCGGCGGCGGTGACGTCGGCGTCGCCGTCCGCGGCCGCGTTGCGCTCCGGATCGACCGCGGTCCCGAGGTGGGCGAGGTCCCCGGCCAGCCGCATGCGGACCGCGGGATCGTGCTCGCCGATCCCGCCGGTGAACACGAGGGCGTCGAGCCCGCCGAGCGAGGCGGTCATCGCGGCGGCGCAGGCGCGGAGGCGGTGGTGGTAGACGTCCAGCGCGGCGAGGGCGGTCGCGTCGTGCTCGGCGGCCCGCTCGCGGACCCGGCGCATGTCGCCGGTGCCGGTCAGGCCGCGCAGCCCGGAGTCGCGTTCGAGCGCCTCGTCCACCTCCTCCGGCGCGATGCCGTGCTTGATCAGCCAGAGCGGGATTCCGGGGTCGATGCTGCCCGCCCGCGACGCCATGACCAGCCCTTCGAGCGGGGTGAACCCCATGGTGGTGTCGACCGACCGGCCCCCGGCGACGGCGCACAGGGACGCGCCGGCGCCGAGGTGGCAGACCACCGTCCGCAGCGAGGCCGGGTCGGCTCCGAGCATCGCGGCGGCGCGCCGCGCGGCGTAGGAGAACGACAGGCCGTGGAAGCCGTAGCGGCGCAGCCCGAACCGCTCGCGCCACTCGCGGGGGAGCGCGTAGGTCGCGGCCGCGTCCGGCAGGGTGGCGTGGAAGGCCGTGTCGAAGCACGCCACGGCCGGGACGTCCGGCAGGACGCCGGAGATCTCGGCCAGGGCGTGCAGGGAGGCGGGCTGGTGCAGCGGCGCGAGGTCGGCGAGCTCGCGGAGCCGCGCGGTGACCTTCTCGTCGACGCGCACCGGCGCGGTGAAGTCGGTCCCGCCGTGGACGAACCGCACCCCGACGGCGTCCGGCCGGGGCAGGCCCGCGACCAGCCCGGCCATCTCGTGGCCGCCGCCGGAGTCCTCGGCGAGGACCGTGTCGTCGGCGCCGAGCAGGCTCACCTTCAGGCTGCTCGACCCGGGGTTGACCGTCAGGACCCGCATCAGTACGGCCACGTCCAGTCGCGGACCTCGGGGGCGTCCTCGCCGTGCTCGCGCGTGTAGGAGCGCAGGAAGAGGCGCTGGTCGGCCATCCGCTGCCGGAGGTGGGCGACGCGGGCGCCGAGGGAGGGGACGCGGTCGATGACGTCCATGACGAGGTGGAACCGGTCGAGGTCGTTCAGCATGACCATGTCGAACGGCGTGGTCGTCGTCCCCTCCTCCTTGTAGCCGCGGACGTGCAGGTTGCCGTGCCCCGCGCGCCGGTAGGTGAGGCGGTGGATGAGGTACGGGTAGCCGTGGAAGGCGAAGATGACGGGCTTGTCGGTGGTGAACAGGGTGTCGAACTCGCGGTCCGACAGGCCGTGGGGGTGCTCGCTGGACGGCTGGAGCCGCATCAGGTCGACGACGTTGACGACCCGGACGCGCAGTTCGGGGAACGGCTGCCTGAGCAGGTCGACGGCCGCGAGCGTCTCCAGCGTCGGGATGTCGCCCGCGCAGGCGAGCACCACGTCGGGGTCGGCGCCGCCGTCGGTGGACGCCCACTCCCAGATGCCGATGCCGCGGGTGCAGTGCGCGATCGCGGCGTCCATCGGCAGCCAGTTCAGCGCGGGCTGCTTCCCGGCCACGATCACGTTGACGTAGTCGCGGGAGCGCAGGCAGTGGTCGCCGACCGACAGCAGCGTGTTCGCGTCCGGCGGCAGGTACACGCGGACGATCTCCGGCTTCTTGTTCAGCACGACGTCGAGGAAGCCGGGGTCCTGGTGGGTGAAGCCGTTGTGGTCCTGCCGCCACACGTGCGACGACAGCAGGTAGTTCAGCGACGCGATCGGCCGCCGCCACGGCAGGCCGCGGGTGACCTTCAGCCACTTCGCGTGCTGGTTGAACATGGCGTCGACGATGTGCACGAACGCCTCGTAGCTGTTGAACAGCCCGTGCCGCCCGGTGAGCAGGTAGCCCTCCAGCCATCCCTGGCACAGGTGCTCGCTCAGCACCTCCATCACCTGGCCGGAGCGCGCCTGGTGCTCGTCGGTCGGCAGCAGCCCGCCCTCGAAGACGCGGTCGGTGGCCTGGAAGACGTCCCCGAGCCGGTTGGACGCCGTCTCGTCCGCGCCCATGATCCGGAAGTTGGACGGGTTGGCCCGCACGACGTCGCGCAGGAACGTCCCGAGCCTGCGGGTGGGCTCCGTCGTGGTGGAGCCGGGCTTGCCGACCTCCACGGCGTAGTCGCGGAAGTCGGGCAGCGCCAGCGGCTTCAGCAGCAGCCCGCCGTTGGCGTGCGGGTTCGCGCTCATCCGCCGGTCGCCCGCGGGCGCGAGGGCCCGGAGCCCGTCCGCCGGGCGGCCCGCCTCGTCGAACAGCTCCTCCGGGCGGTAGGAGCGCAGCCACTCCTCCAGCTGCGCGCGGTGCCCGGCGTCCTCGCGCACTCCGGCGAGCGGCACCTGGTGGGAGCGCCAGGTGTTCTCGACCGGCAGCCCGTCCACCTCCTTCGGGCCCGTCCAGCCCTTGGGGGACCGCAGGACGATCATGGGCCAGCGGCGCCGCTCGGACGCCCCGCCCTCGCGGGCGCCGCGCTGGATGTCGGCGATCTCGTCGAGGGCCTGGTCGAGGGCGGCGGCCATCTTGCGGTGCATGGACGCGGGCTCGTCGCCGCTCACGAGGAAGGGTCGGTAGCCGTACCCGTCCAGGAGCTGGACGAGCTCCTCCTCGGGGATGCGGGCCAGCACCGTCGGATTCGCGATCTTGTAGCCGTTGAGGTGCAGGATGGGCAGGACGGCGCCGTCCCGCACCGGGTCGAGGAACTTGGTGGAATGCCAGCTCGCCGCGAGGGGACCCGTCTCGGCCTCGCCGTCGCCGACGATGCACGCCACCACGAGGTCGGGGTTGTCGAAGGCGGCCCCGAACGCGTGGGCGAGGGAGTAGCCCAGCTCGCCGCCCTCGTGGATGGAGCCGGGGGTCTCCGGCGCGACGTGGCTCGGGATGCCGCCGGGGAAGGAGAACTGCCGGAACAGCCGCCGCATGCCCGCCTCGTCCTGCGACACCTCCGGGTAGACCTCGCTGTAGGTGCCTTCGAGCCAGGCGTTCGCGACCGCCGCGGGCCCGCCGTGCCCCGGGCCCATGACGTAGATCATGTCGAGGTCGCGCGCCCTGATGACGCGGTTGAGGTGGGCGTAGCAGAAGTTCAGGCCCGGCGTGGTGCCCCAGTGCCCGAGCAGCCGCGGCTTGAGGTCGCGCCGTTCGAGCGGCTCGCGGAGCAGGGGGTTGTCCAGAAGGTAGATCTGCCCCACGGAGAGGTAGTTGGCGGCTCTCCAGTACGCGTTGATCTGTTGTACTTCGTCGTCGCTCAGGGTGCCCGACTGGGTCATGCGCGTCCTCCGGGTGCTCTCGACCGCCCTGAGGACATCCCGTCCCCACGAACGGGGTTCTCAACCGTCGAAGAGAGCCCATCAGCCCGGTGCCCGCGGGCCTAGGGCCGAACGTCCCGGATGGCCGGACGGGCAGCGGGTGCGGCGACAGGCGCACCACGACAACGAGGCCACGGCGCACGGCCGTGACCTCGTCCCCCCACCTCGGTGCGGCCGCAGCCGGCTACAGGGGCGGTATGCCGGCGCGCCGGCGCACGGCCTCCGCCCCGCCCCCCAGCGAACCGGCGGGAGCGTCACCTCCGGGTGCTGGAAGCCTGGCGGCTACTCGCGCGTAGGTTCACGGTTCCCGGCGCGCGGTCGGCGAACGGCGGGCATTCTGCGATGAACGGTTGACAATGAGCGACTAATTGGTGACAGAGTGCCACATTGTGCGCGACGACCGGGACGGACGGGGCGGCGGCGGTCTGAGATGCTACGCAGATCAGTACAGGTAAGCGGCAAGGAGGCGGAATGGGCGGGTTCTTCACCGGACGGACGCTGACCGGGATCGGGCGCGACCTGCGCGCGGGCCGGGAGTCGGCGCGGGGCCTGGTCGCGCGGGCCCTGGAGTCGGTCGACAAGGACCTGAACGCCTTCGTGACCCTGGACGCCGAGGGCGCCGAGGCCGCCGCCCGGTGGGCCGACGAGGAGCTGGCGGCCGGCGTCGACCGGGGCCCGCTGCACGGCGTCCCGGTCGCGGTGAAGGACATCATCGACGTCGCCGGGCTGCCCACCGGCATGGGGTCCGGCCACTTCGCCGGGCACGTCGCCGAGACCGACGCGGCCTGCGTGACGATGCTGAGGGACGCGGGCGCGGTGATCGTCGGCAAGACCGGGACGCAGGAGTTCGCGTTCGGCGGCAGCGGCGACGTGTCGGTGAACGGCGCGGTCCGCAACCCCGCCGACCGGGAGCGGATGTCCGGCGGGTCCAGCAGCGGCAGCGCCGTCGCGGTCGCCGCGGGCATGGTCCCGCTCGCCATCGGCACCGACACGGGCGGGTCGGTGCGCATCCCGTCGGCGTTCTGCGGGATCGCCGGGTTCAAGCCGCCGCACGGCGCCATCCCGGCCGACGGCGTGTTCCCCCTGTCGCGCTCGCTCGACCACGTGGGCGTCCTCGCCGCCACCGCGGCGGACTGCCGCGTGGCCTACCAGGCGCTGACCGGGCCGGCGGAGGCCGTCCCGTCCCTCCTGGACGGCCCGGCCGGCGGGGGCGACCGCGCCGGAGGCCCGGCGTACGGGCGCGTCGCCTGGATCGAGCCGCCGGCGTGCGACCCCGAGGTGGAGCGGCGCGTCCGCGCCCTGTTCCCGGACGCGCCGTCCGAGCGGATCGACTTCGCGGGGCTCCGGCAGGTGTTCCTGGCGATCGAGTACAGCGAGGCGTACGACGTGCACGCCGAGCGGGTCGCCGAGGCGCCCGACCGGTACCAGCCGGCGACGCTCGCCCGCCTGGAGGACGCGGCCCGGATGCCGGGCTGGCGGCTCGTCCGGGCGCTGCGCGAGCGGGACCGCCACGCCGAGGAGATCGCCGGGCTGCTGGACCGCTACGACCTGCTGGCCATGCCCACCATGCCGATCCCCGCGCCCCGGATCGGCGCGACCGAGGTCGGCCTCGGCCCGCTCACCGCCCTGCTGGTCAGCCTCACCTCGCCGTGGAACGTGCTGGGGCTGCCCGCCCTGTCCGTTCCCGCCGGTACCGTCCCGGCGGACGGCGGCGGCGAGCTGCCGATCGGGGCGCAGCTCGTCACCCGCCGGGGAGCGGAGAACCTCCTGTTCGCCGCCGCCGAGCATCTCGCCTCCTGACCGGGCCCGCGCCCGGCTAGAGGTAGAGGCCGAAGAACTCCTCGGGGTGGTCCAGCAGCGGGGGCAGGTCGTCGGCGGTCAGCGTGACCAGTTCCTCCCTGGTCGGCGTCGCCGGCTCGCCGCCCTTGTCCCTGCCGCCGCCCTTCTTCGCCGCCGTCCCCTCCGCGAGGGAGACGGCGGCGGAGGCGACGCGGTCGGCCTGGTTCGCGACGGCCACGTCCAGCATGTTGCGCATCAGGCGGCCGTTGCCGAAGGACGGGCCGCGGGGCGCGCGGCGCAGCATCGAGCGCAGGACGTCCTCGGTGCCGGAGGCCAGCTCGAAGCCGTCGGCGGCGGCGAGCCGGCCGAACACGGTGATCAGCTCGTCGTCGCTGTAGTCGGGGAAGTGGATCTGCTTGGGGAACCGGGAGTCCAGGCCGGGGTTGGCGGCGAGGAACTCGGCCATCTCCTGCTCGTAGCCGGCCACGACCACGACGAGGTCGTCGCGGTGGTCCTCCATCAGCTTGACCAGCTCGGCGATCGCCTCGTGCCCGTAGTCGCCCTTCAGCGGCGACTGCGTCAGCGTGTACGCCTCGTCGATGAACAGGACGCCGCCGACCGCGCGCTCCACCAGGCGGCGCGTGCGGGGCGCGGTCTGCCCGATGTACTCGCCGACGAGGTGGGCGCGGGACGCCTCCACCAGGTGCCCGGACGACAGGACGCCGAGCCGCTTGTAGATGCGGCCGAGCAGCCGGGCCACCATCGTCTTGCCGGTGCCCGGGTTGCCGGTGAACACCATGTGCCGGGTCGGCGGCGTGATCCGCAGGCCCGACTCGCTGCGCAGCCGCGCCGCGTGCGTCCCCGCCACGAGCAGGGCGATCTCGTGCTTGACGCTCTCCAGGCCGGTGAGCTCGCGCAGCTCGGCCAGCGGGTCGCCGGCGGCCTGCGCGGTGTCGAGCGCGGCCGGGAGGTCCTGCTTGCGGACGACTGGCGCGGCGCCCGCCGCGTCGGCGCCGAGCCGGGACCGCGCGGCGGCGACGACCTGGTCGGCGAGATGCGGCGCGAGGCGCGCGTTGCGCAGCGTCTGCGTCGGCGTGGTCGCGGCCAGCAGCGCGCCCGCCGCCTCGATCGCCGGGCGGGTGCCGCGGGCGCCGCGGGCCTCCAGCGCGCGGCGGAACAGCTCGGCGTGGCCCGCCGCCGTGAACGGCCGGGTGCGGGCGATCCGGAACCGCTGCGGCAGGACGGGATTGATCTCGCGGATCCGCTCCTCGCCGCCGGCGTCGCACAGCGCCACCAGGTTCAGGTCGGGGTGGACGGCGAGGAGCCGGTGCAGCTCGGCGGCCAGGGCCTCGCCGTTGCCGGGGTCGGCGACGATCCCGTCCAGGCCCTCGATGATCAGCAGCCGGTCGCCGGCGCAGTCGCGGGCGTCGGCGTGCAGCTTGGCGACGGCGTCCGACAGGCGCTGCCCGGAGAACAGGTTGTCGGTGACCCAGTGCGGGTCGCGGCCGAGCGCCAGCGCCCTGCCGAGCTCCTGCGCGGCGTCGCGCTTGCCGGTGCCGTCCGGCCCGCTGATCAGCAGCCGGACCGGCGCGTTGCCGCGGGTGAGCTCGGCCAGCGCCGCGGTCACCTCGGGCTGCCCGACCAGCGACGTGGCGATCTCCGCCCGGCCGCCCGCGGCCGTCCCGGACGCGGCGTCGGCGGCGGGCACGCTGCGCAGCGTCTCGGTGAGCGGGTTCACGACGCGGCGGCGCGGCGCGTACAGGCGGCGCAGGTCGGTCTGGAACTGGCCGACCGGGATCCACTCCGCCTTCGGGAACCACGGGTCGCCCGGCAGGCCCTGCACGATCGCGACGAAGCGCATCGCCATGTCGAGCCAGCCGCGGCACGCGTCGGCGGCGCCCGCGACGAGGGCCCGGACGAGCCACGCCCGCGTCCGCTCCTGCCACGCGCCCGCCTTGAACCCGCGGCGCTCCGCGGTGAACCGCTGGAGCAGCTCGCCGTACCGGTCCTCGCCGAGCGCGACCGCGAGTTCGGCCGGGACCTGCTCCATGCTGCCCTGGAGCAGCAGGTGGACCAGGTGGACCTCGACGGTCTCCTCGCGCGGCGCCGCCTCCATGAGGTGCTCGTAGGCGGCGAGCAGGCCCGCGCACACCCACTCCAGGTAGCCGACCGGGCCGAGCAGCTCGGGCACGGCCGCCACGATGTCGTCGCCGGCGTGCGCGTGCCAGTGCTCGCGCAGTTCCGTCTTCGGCAGGTTCACGTCGCAGACCGGCGGGTCGTCGTAGAGGCGCACCAGCGCCTTGCGCCGCTCCTCCAGCGGCTCGATGCCCTCCAGCACCGACAGGCAGTCGCGGGCCAGCTCGATCGCCAGCGCCCGGTCGGGCGCCTCGATGAGCCAGTCCACCGGGGGCCGCCACCGCCCGCCCGGCGCGTCCCAGCGCGTCATGCGGGTGCTGAGCGGGCCGGGGTTGACCAGGTGCCGGTGCAGCAGGCGCTCGGGGAGCTGCGACCACGAGCCCGCCTTGATCGCGCCGCCGCCCGGCAGGAACGCCAGCATGCCGAAGATCTCCGCGGTGACGAGCGACGCGGGCAGCGTCAGCAGCTTGTGCTCGTCGGTGGTCAGCTCCACGGCCCGCGGGTCGGCCGCCAGCCCGTCGATCCGCGCCGAGATCTCCTCGAACAGCCCGTCCGGGACGCGCCACGGGCCGTGCGAGTAGACGTCGAGCACCGGCTCGTCGGTGAGCAGTAGCTCCAGATGCTCCGGCAGCCGCAACGAATACTCCCCAAGAACGTCCAAAACAGGGGTACAGCTTATGTTTTCCAAGCGAGTGCTGGGGTGCCCGCGTCGCACCGGATCAGAGGGTCGCGCCGCACAGGAGCGCCGCACCCGCGCTCAGGCGCGGCGGAGCGACTCCACGGCGATCCGGGCGGCGGAGCCGATGACCGCGTCGGCCTCCGGGAGGACGGCGACGGGCAGCGTCGACCTGGTGAAGACCGCCACCGCGTAGCGGGCGCCGTCGGGGTACTCGACGGCGCCCACCTCGTTGCGCAGAGTCGGCAGGGTGCCGGTCTTGCCGCTGACGACGACGTCGTCGTAGGGGAACCCGGACGAGAGGCGGTGCGGCCAGACCTGGAGGCCGAACAGGCGGCGCATCGCCGCCGACTCGGCGGGCGGGGCGGCCTCGTCCCGCCAGATCATCGACAGCAGCCGGGTCATGTCGCGGGGCGTGCTGCGGCTCGTGCGGAGCGGGTCGAGGGCGCGCAGCCGATCCTTCAGGCCCGGCTCGTCGAGCCGCGCCCAGACCTCGGCGACGCTGCCCGCCCCGGCGTCGGCGAGCAGGGTCTCGTGCAGGTCGCGGCCGTTGCCCTCGATGACGGTGTCGCGGAGCCCCAGGTCGGCGGCCGTCGCGTTGACCGCGTCCAGGCCGACCCGGTCCATGACGACGTCGGCGGCGGCGTTGTCGCTGACGGTGATCATCAGGCAGGTGAGGTCGCGCAGCGACATGCGGACCTCGTCCAGCAGCGCCGACACCCCGGTCGGTCCGGCGGTGCGGTCGTCCGGGCGCAGCGTGACCTGCTCGGTCGGGTCCAGCACGCCCGCGGCGGCCTGCCGGTGGAACGCGACGAGCAGCGGCACCTTGAACACCGACGCGAGCACCACCGGCTCGTCCGCGCCGACCGCGACGTCCCGCCCGGTGTCGATGTCCACGACGTGCAGGACGCCGGTCACGCCCGCCGACCGGAACGCCGCGTTGATCCGCTCGGCCGCGCTCGCCCTCCTGACGGGCGCCTCGCTCATGCCAGGAACCCGGAGGACGGGCGCGGGACGACCCGGCGGGCGGGGGCGCGGTCGAGCGGGGTCATGCCGGCCTCGCCGCGCAGCACCGCGGTCGCGACGGCGGTGAAGTCGGCGATGGCGCGCGCGTGCTCGGGATCGCGGGCCCGCCGCCAGGCGCACGACGTCCGCCAGGCGAGCGGCTCGCCCGCCAGCGGCCGCCACACCGCCCCGGCGGTGTCGTCGGTACGGGGGACGAGGGCCACGGCCGTCCCGGCGAGGACGAGCCCGAGCGCGAAGCCCGGATGCCGTGCCTCGTGGACCGCCGCGGGCGCGTACCCGTGCCGGCGGCAGCCCGCCAGCACCTCGTCGTGGGCGCCGGGCGCCTCCTCGCGCGGCGGCACGACGACGTCGCGGGTGCCGAGGTCGGCCAGGTGCACCTCCGGGGGCGCGTCCGGGCGCGCGACGGCGTCGCCGGCGGGCAGCAGCACGCCGAGCGGCTGCGCCAGCATCGGGCCGAGCTCCAGCCCGCGGGCGTCGCACGGGTGCCGCACCACACCGGCGTCCAGTGCGCCCTCCGCGAGCGCGCGGATCTGCTGGTCGGTGCCCGTCTCGCGCAGGTCGAGCCGCAGGTCCGGGCGGCGCTCCCGGAACGCGGCGATCAGCGCGGCGACCACCCGGCCGCCGAGGTCGCTCGGCAGGCCCGCGCGCACCGTCCCGACCTCGCCCAGCCGGGCGCGCTCGGCGACGGAGTAGATGCGGTCCACGCGGGTGAGGATGTCACGTGCCTCCTCCAGCAGCAGCCCGCCGGGCGCGGTGAGCCGCACCCGCCGGCTGGACCGGTCGAACAACCGCACGCCGAGCTCCTTCTCCAGCCGCTGGATTCGCTGGCTCAGCGGCGGCTGCGCCATGCCGAGACGCTCGGCCGCGCGGCCGAAGTGCAGTTCTTCGGCGACGACGACGAAGCACCGCAGATGCCCGACGAGGTTCACGAGCAGGGATAATACCAAAACGGATATTCATCTGGACCGATATCAATCTTGGACTTTTCGGGCGTCGCCTGGTGTTCTGGTGCCCCCATCGGTCATCCGCGCTCTGCGGATCGCCCGGCCGGTGGCCGGACAGGGGGAGAAGGAGTTCGACGATGCGCCGATCCCGTGTGCTCGCCGTCGCCGCGGTCGTGGCGGCGGTCGTGATCGTGGGGGCGGGGGCGGTGTGGTTCCTGCGCGACGGTGACGATCCGAGGGACGCCGCGGAGCGCTACCTCGCGGCCTGGAGCGGCGGCGACCCCGCCGCGATGAAGGCCCTCACCGACGCCCCGCCCGCCGACTTCGAGACGCGCTTCACGCGGATGCGGGACGACCTCGGCGCCGTCAGGCAGCGCTACACCGTCGCGTCCGTGGGGCGTCCCAAGGACGGCAGGGTCGGCGGGGCCTACAGCGCCGAGGTGACGCTGGCGGGCGACCGGGTGTGGAAGTACGACGGATCGCTTCCGATGGTGAAGAAGGACGGCGACTGGCTCGTCCGCTGGTCGCCGCAGGTCATGTACCCGGAGCTCAAGGAAGGGCAGCGGCTGCGCGCCGCGCGCGCCTGGCCGGACCGCGCTGCCGTCCTCGCGGCGGACGGCAGCGACCTCTCGTCCTCGCCGTCCGGGTCCGCCCGGCAGCTCGCCGGGCAGGTGGGCCCCGTCTCCGCCGAGGCGGCGGGCAAGCTCGGCGCCCCGTACCGCAAGGGCGACCCGGCGGGCGCGGACGGCCTGCAGCAGCAGTACGAGCGGCGCCTCTCCGGCACGCCCGCGCTCGCCGTGCAGATCACGGACGCCGAGGGCGTCCCGGTGAAGACGCTGCAGCGCTTCGGCGGCGCGGCGGGCAAGCCGGTGAAGACGACCATCGACCCGAAGGCGCAGGCCGCGGCCGGGCAGGCGGTCGCGGGGGCGGCCGAGCCGGCGTCCATGGTGGCGCTGCGCCCGTCCACCGGCGAGATCCTCGCCGTGGCGAACCAGCCCGGCGGCTACAACCGCGCGCTGATGGGCCGGTACCCGCCCGGCTCGACGTTCAAGGTCGTCACGGCCGCCGCGCTCGTCGCGGGCGGCATGTCCCCGACGACGGCCGTCGCCTGCCCGGCCACCACCGCGGTCGGCGGCCGGTCGTTCCACAACTACAAGCACGAGGACTTCGGGACGGTCCCGCTCCGCGAGGCGTTCGCGCACTCCTGCAACACCACGTTCGCGCGCCTCGCGGTCGACAAGCTCGGGGAGAAGCGGCTGGCCCAGGTCGCCGCCCAGTTCGGGTTCAACGCCCCGATCATCGCGGGGCTGCCCGCCGTCCGCGCCGCGTTCCCCGCCAACAAGGACGACACCGCCTTCGCCGCCGCGTCCTTCGGGCAGGGCGAGGTGCTGACCAGCCCGCTCAACATGGCGAGCGTCGCCGCCGCCGCGGCCGACGGCACCTGGCGCTCGCCCCGCCTGGTCGATCCGTCCCTCGCCGCGCAGGCCGCCGACGCCGGAGGCCGCAAGCCCGAGGCGCCGAAGCGGCTGGAGCCCGCCGTGGAGAAGGCCCTGCACGCCCTCATGCCGGCCGTCGTCAGCGAGGGCACCGCCTCCGGCGTCGACTTCCCGTCCGGCACGGCGGGCAAGACCGGCACCGCGGAGTTCGGCGGGGGCGACAACCCGCCGACCCATGCCTGGTTCATCGGCTACCGCGAGGACGTCGCCTTCGCGGTGATCGTCGAGGGCGGCGGGACCGGCGCCGAGGCCGCGGCCCCCATCGCGGCGAAGTTCCTCAGGGCGCTCTGAGCGTCCCCGCCCGGCGCGCGTCGCCCCTGGCACCGGACGTCCGGTGCCAGGGGCGATCGTCATCCCGCGGGCTCTAACGGAGGGCGCCGGCGAGGATGCGGGCGGTCTCGGCGACGGCCCCGTCGTCGGCCTCGGCCTCGGGGCCGAACCGGTTCGTGGTGACCACGATGACGAGCGGGGCGCCGGACGGCGGCCAGGCGATCGCGATGTCGTTGGCGGTGCCGTAGGTCCCGCCGGTGCCGGTCTTGTCGCCGACCGTCCAGCTCTTGGGAAGTCCGGCGCGGATGCGCTTGTCCCCGGTGACCGTCGCCTTCATCCAGCCGATGAGCCGCCGGCGGTCGGCGGGGACGAGCGCCGGGCCCGTGGTGAGGGCCCGCAGGTCTCCCGCCCACGGGCGCGGAGCGGTGGTGTCGCGCACCTCGCCCGGCTTCCAGACGTTGAGGTCGGTCTCCCAGCGGTCGCTCCGGCTCACCTGGTCGCCGAGCGAGCGGAAGAAGGCGGTGAGCCCGGCGGGCCCGCCGATCTGCCTCAGCACCAGGTTCCCGGCGGTGTTGTCGCTCTGGGTGATGGCGGCGTGGCACAGGTCGGCGACGGTCATGCCGGTGTCGACGTGCTTCTCGGTGACGGGGGAGTACTCGACCAGGTCGTCCTTCGTGTAGTGGATCACCCTGTCGAGCAGCCCGGGGTCGGAGCGCCGGGCCTTGCTCAGCACGGCGCCGCACGCCATCGCCTTGAACGTGGAGGCGAACGCGAAGCGCTCGTCCGGCCGGTGGGAGACGGCGCGCCCGGTGCCGGTGTCGACCGCGAAGGCGCCGATGCGCGCGTGGTGGGTCGCCTCCAGGCGGCCGATCTGCCTGGTGACCTTCGCCTGCGCGGGATCGACGGCGAGCGTGGACGCGGCGCTGCGCGGCGCCGCGCTCCGCACGCCCGGGTCCGCGCCGGAGCCGCAGCCGGCCAGGCCGGCGATCGTCGTCAGGGCGAGAGCGGCGGCGCCGAGCCGCCGCTCGCGCCTGCTGTGGGTCGTCATGCGGGAGAGCAGACCAGAGCCGCGAACGTCATGTCCAATATTGATATGGCGTGCGCCGCGATATGCGAACCCGTATGACAGGGCCCTGACCTCGCCGGACGCCGCGGTCAGAGCCAGTCGCGCACCTTGAAGATCACATAGAGGGAGAGGCTGCAGACGACGACGATGACCGTGCTGGCGATGAAGCCGGAGTGCTGGGAGAACCCCGGGTAGGGGACGTTCTGCCCGTAGAACCCGGTGACGGCGGTCGGCACCGCGATGATCGCCGCCCAACTGGTGACCTTCTTCATCACCTCGTTCATCCGGTTGCCCTGCAGCGCGAGCCGCGTCTCCAGCAGGTCGGCCACGAGGTCGCGCAGGGCGTCGGTCGACTCCCCGACGCGCAGGGTGTGGTCGTAGACGTCCTGGAAGTAGGGGACGAGCGGCGCCGGGACGATCATCAGGTCGCGGCGCAGCAGCGTGTTGAGCACCTCCCGCATCGGCAGCGCGATCCGCCGCAGCGCGGACAGGTTCTTGCGCAGCCGGTAGCTGCGCTTCTGGATCTCCCTGACCGGGAACGCGTCGTCGAACACGAGGTCCTCGACCTCGTCGGCCTCGTCGTCGAGCGCCTGGACGGCCGTGAGCTGCAGGTCGATGACCAGGTCGAGCAGGCCGTAGAGCAGGAACGCGGAGGTCGGCTCGTCGAACCCGGCGTGCGGGGTCTGGTCCCAGCGCCGGACCAGCGCGTCGACGTCGAACCCGCAGTCCTGCCGGACCGTGACGAGGGCGCGCTCGCTGACGAACGCCGACACCTCGTGCATCGCCAGCTCGCCGTCGGTGACCACCGGGACGTAGACGTTGAGGAAGGCGTACCCCTCGTAGCGGTCGAGCTTCGCCCGCTCGTGCCGGGAGACCGCGTCCTCGACGGCGACGGGATCGAGGCCGAGCTCGTCGCTGACCACGTGCAGGTCCTCGCGCCGCGGCGCGCACAGGTCGAGCCAGACGACGACGTCCGGGCGCTCCAGGTAGTCGCTCAGCCGCGAGACGGGGAAGCCCTCCGCCTCGATCTCGCCGCCGCGCCAGGCCCGCGTCCGCGGGGGCGCCGAACCGATCCGGTTGCCCGGGTCCTCGTCGAAGTCGGTCTCGGATGGATGGGATCCCATGCGCGCCTTATACCCCTGCTTTCCCAGGAAATGAGGGGCCGGGGCGGTCAGCGGGCGCGCGGCGGCGCCGTCGAGCCCCGGACGACGAGCTCGCCGGGCAGGACGCGGGAGGCGGGACGGCGCCCGTCGAGGAGGCCGAGGAGCGCCGCCATGCCCTGCGCGCCCAGTTCCTCGGCCGGCAGCCGGACGGTCGTCAGCTCGGGTTCCAGCGCCGTCGCCAGCAGCACGTCGTCGAACCCGGTGACCGACACGTCGGACGGGACGTCCAGGCCCAGCGCGCGGGCCGCCTTGTACGCGCCCGCCGCGATCAGGTCGTCGTCGCAGACCAGCGCGGTCGGCGGCTCGGGACCGGTGAGCAGCCGGGTGGCGGCGTCCTTGGCCGAGGCGACGTCGATCGCGCAGCCCGCCCGGTCGAGGACGCCGCCCGGCAGGCCCGCGACGACCTCCGCGAGGGCGTCCGCGCGGGCGTGGAACGTCCACTGGTCCAGGGCGGCGGCGACGTGCCCGATCCGGCGGTGGCCGAGGCCCGCGAGGTGCTCCGCGATCTCCCGCATCCCGTCGGCCACGCCGAAGTCGACGGTGGGGACGGGGGCGCCGGGAAGGCCGGCCGGGCCGCTGTCCAGCGTCACGACGGGCGTCTCGCCGAACCCGCCGAGCGTCTCCGCGGCCATCGAGGACGCGAGGACGCCGTCGATCGCCTCGCCCGGCGCCGCGAACGGGCCGTCGGCGGGCCCCGCCGTGCCGTCCGGCCAGGTCGAGACCACGACGCCGAAGCCGTGCCGTGCCGCGACCCGCGCGGCGCCCGTGTAGACGGGGCCGAAGAACGGCGCGGTCAGGGTCGGCACCATCAGCAGGACGGTCCGGGTGGTGCCGAGCCGCAGGTTCCGGGCCGCCTGGTTGGGCCGGTAGCCGAGCCGCTCGGCGGCGCTCCGCACGCTGCGCGCGGTCGCGGGGGAGACGCGCCCGCTCCACTTGCCGCCCAGCACGAGCGAGACCGTGGACTGCGAGACCCCGGCCTCCTGAGCCACGTCCTTGCTGGTGGGACGGCTGATCGCCGGCACCTGCGCCTCCCTGGCGGATCGTTCTAACGAAATCAGACTAGAACGGGAGGACTCAGAAGTGGTACGTATGACGGAGGTAATACGTATGACTGACAAATCCAGACAGGACTCGGGGGCCATCGATGCGCGGCTATGTCGTCTTCCTGCGGAGGCCGTACGCGGGACGGCTGCTCGGCGGCACCCTCCTCGGCCGCCTGCCCAACGGGATGGGCATGCTCGCCGTCGTCCTGCACGTCCGCGCCGCCGACGGCGGCTACCCGCTCGCCGGGACCCTCGCCGCGATCCTCGGGCTGTCGACCGCCGCCGGGCAGCCCGTCCTCGGCCGCGCCATGGACCGGTTCGGCCAGCCGCGCGTCCTGCTGCCCGCCGCCTGCGCCTCCGCGGCCGGGTTCGCGCTGCTCGCCGCCGTCGGCGCGGCCCCCCTCCCGCTGGCCGTCGCCGCCGTGTTCGCCGCCGGGTTCGCCACCCCGCCCCTCGAAGCCGGGCTGCGCGCCCTGTGGCCGGACGTCCTGGACGGCCCTGAGCAGGTCGACGCCGCCTACGCGCTCGACGCCGCCGCCCAGGAGCTGCTGTTCACCGTCGGGCCGCTGCTCGTCGTCGCCGCGGCCGTCGTGAACACCGAGACCGCCCTGCTGATCACCGGCGCCCTCGGCATCGCCGGGACGCTCGTCGTCGCGCTGTCCGGGCCGTCGCGCCGGTGGCGGGGCGAGCCGCGCGCCTCCGACTGGGCCGGGCCGCTGCGCTCGCCCGGCCTGCGGGTCCTGCTGCTGTCGCTCGCCTGCGCCGGGATCGCGCTCGGCGTCTACTCCGTCGCCGTCGTCGCCTACGCCGAGGACCTGGGCCGCGACCTCGCCTCCGGACTGCTGCTGGCGTGCATGGCGGGCGGCGCCCTCACCGGCGGGATCGTCTACGGCGCCCGCAGGTGGGCGGGCGCCGCGCACCGGCGGCTGCCCTGGCTGCTCGCGGCGCTCGCCGCGGGGTACCTCCCGCTCGTCCTCGCGCCGGGGCTGCCGGTCATGTCGGTGCTCGCGTTCGTCTCCGGCGTCTTCCTCGCGCCGGTGCTGGCGTGCAGTTTCACGCTCGTCGACCGGCTCGCCCCGGCCGGGACCGTCACCGAGGCGTTCGCGTGGATCGTCGCGGCGATCGGCGCGGGCGGCTCCGTCGGCTCGTTCGTCTCGGGGGTCGGGCAGGACGCCGCGGGCGTGCCCGGCGCGTTCGCGGGAGCCGGGGTCGGGGGCGTCCTCGCCCTGGCCCTGTGCCTGCTCGGCGCGCGGACGCTGCGCCCCGCCGCGGCCCCGGCCGTCACCGCGGACGCCGCCGCCCGGCTGTGACGGTCCGGCCGCGCGTCAGACCCAGCGGTCGAACCACATCCGCGCCTGCCAGTCCTCGTAGGGGATCGTCTGCGCGGACAGGATCGGATGGAAGTACGCGAAGTTGGCCAGCACCACCAGCAGGAAGGCTCCCGCCGCGGCGGCGCCGATCAGCCGCCGGGCCCCGGCGGTCTGGGAGGACGCGTGCGCCCCGCGCTCGTCGAACGGCGCGTGCTGGTCATACGCGCCGTGCTGGTCATACGCGCTGTGCTGGTCATACGGATCGTGCTGGTCATAGGGCCCGTGCTCGTCATACGGCGCGAGGGCCGGCGACGCTCCGGCGGGCGGGTCCCACGGCAGCGCGGGAGGCCCGTCGGCAGAGGCGCGCGGCGGAAGGGCGGGCCCCGCGTCCCGGCCGCTCTCGCCGGAGCGCGCCGCGTGCGCGCCCGCCGCCGAGGCGGGCGCCGGTCCGATCAGGTATCCCAGCACCAGGACGACCGCCAGCACCATGAACGGGATGAGCGGCGTCGCGTAGAACAGGAACATCGTGCGGTCGGCGAACGCCGACGGGAACCAGGTCAGCCAGCCCGCGAGGAAGCCGAGCAGGATCGCCCCCGCCCGCCAGTCGCGCAGGATCAGCCAGATGAACGCGACCACGACCAGCGCGACCAGCGCCCCCCACCACAGGGCCGGCGTGCCGATCCCGAGGATCTCGCGCGAGCAGCGGGTCGCAGCGCCGCACGCGCCCTTCGGCTCGGTGTAGAAGAACGCGACCGGACGGCGCAGGATCGGCCAGTCCCAGGGCCACGACTGGTAGGGGTGCTTGGCGTCCAGACCCGTGTGGAAGCCGAGCATCTCCGAGTGGTAGTGCCACAGCTTGGGCATCGCCTCGAACGGCCGCCACAGCGGGTTGCCCGAGACCTCGCCGCGCCCCCAGCCGCCCGGCTTGAAGATCCATCCCCACCAGGTCGCCAGGTACGCGAGCAGCCCCGCCACGACGATCTGCACGAACGCCGGGACGGCCTCCAGCAGCATCGTCCCCTGCAGCGGGGCCCGGACCCCGGCGGCGCGGCGGGCGCCGTAGTCCCACAGGACGGTCATGAGCCCGAACGCGGCGACGTAGAAGACCCCCGTCCACTTGGTGGCGCAGGCGAGGCCGAGGCAGACGCCCGCCCCCCAGCGCCATCCGTGCGCGAGGAACGGCCCGTACACCGAGGTCCGGCCCTGCTCGATCCGCTCGGCGAGGACGCGGCGGGAGCGGTCCCGGTCGTTCACGAGGCAGGCGAACCCGGCCAGGACCCAGAACATCACGAAGACGTCCAGCAGCGCGGCGCGGCTGGTCACGAACGCGAGGCCGTCCAGCGCCAGCAGCAGCCCGGCGGCGCAGCCGAGCAGCGTCGAGCCGGTCATCCGGCGGGCGAGGCGGCACAGGATCAGCACTGACAGCGTCCCGATCAGGGCGGGCATGAACCGCCATCCGAACGGCGTCGCGCCGAACATCCACTCACCGATCGCGATCATCCACTTGCCGAACGGCGGATGCGCGACGAACGCGGGCCCGCTGCCCCAGATACGGGCGTCCGGGTCCGCGATGAGCATCTTGTCGGCGCCCTCGACGGTGTTGTGCTCCCAGCCGAACCTCAGCAGGGCGAGCGCGTCCTTGGCGTAGTAGGTCTCGTCGAACACCACCGTCTTCGGCGTCGCCAGCCGGTCGAACCGCAGGTACGCGGCGAGCGCGGTCACCAGCAGCGGGCCCAGCCAGGACAGCAGCGGGCTGCCGGGGATCGCCGGCGCGAGCCATTCCCGCAGCGCAGGGGGCCTGCGCCGGGACGCCATGGCCGGGACCGGAGCCAGATCCGTCGTCGACATCCTGCGAGTTTATTTGCACTTCCCTCCTCCTTGAGGACCTTGGCGCCTTCCCTGGGACAATGATCCGCGTGACGGGACGAGCGGGATGGGGGCCGTGATGGAGGCGGGAACGGGGACGCTGCGGCTCGCGGCGGCGCCGATCGGCAGGCCCGAGGACGCCTCGGCCCGGCTGCGGGCCGCGCTCGCGGAGGCGCCGGTCATCGCGGCCGAGGACACGCGGCGGCTGCGGCGGCTGGCGGGCGATCTCGGCGTCGAGCTGCCCGGCCGCGTCGTGTCCTACAACGACCTGAACGAGCGGGAGCGGGCCGCCGGGCTCGTGGAGGACCTGCTCGCCGGACGGGACGTGCTGGTGATCACCGACGCCGGGATGCCGGGCGTGTCGGACCCCGGGTACCGGCTGGTGCGCGCCGCCGTCGCCGAGGGCGTCCCGGTCACGGTGCTGCCCGGGCCGTCCGCCGTCACGACCGCGCTGGCGGTGTCGGGGCTGCCGACCGACCGGTTCTGCTTCGAGGGGTTCCCGCCGCGCAAGCCGGGGGAGCGGGCCCGCCGGCTGGAGTCGCTCGCGGGCGAGCCCCGCACGATGGTGTTCTTCGAGTCGCCGCGCCGGCTGCCCGTCACCCTCGCGGCGATGGCGGAGGCGTTCGGCGCGGACCGTCCCGCCGCGGTGTGCCGCGAGCTGACCAAGACCTACGAGGAGGTCCGCCGGGGGACGCTCGGCGAGCTCGCCGCGTGGGCGGCGGACGGCGTCCTCGGCGAGATCACGGTGGTGGTCGGCGGCGCGCCCGAGCCGCGGGGGCTGACGGACCCGGCGGACCTGGCGGCGGCGGTCGCCGCGCGGGAGGCGGCCGGGACGCCGCGCAAGCAGGCCATCGCCGAGGTCGCCCGGGACAACGGCGCCCAGAAGCGCCTCGTTTACGACGCCGTTGTCAAGGCCAGAAAATAGTCACCCCCCTCAGAGCGGTCCAAAGGGGCGCCTCCGGGGCATAACTGCCCCGGTAGCCTCCGGCCGGGGCATCCCAGTGAAGCAGACCAGGGGCGCCGAAGAGACGCGCGGAAGACGGTCTGTGAGGGGGTGAGTGCCATGCACGAGGCATGGACGCACCACGAAGTGTGGGTCTTCGAGTGCCTGGGCTGCGAAGGGTCCTGGAACGAGGAGTTCCAGGTCCGGCACTCCGGTGACGGGCATGGCAACCAGGCCGTCATCTACGTGCGCCAGGGCCAGCCCTGCACGACGCCCTGGATGGACCGGTGCTGCCCGGACTGCGGCGGCCAGAACGTCAAGGCGCTGTCGGCGACGCACGGCAGGCACGACGAGGTGCCGATGGTCCGCAACGGCAGCGACGTGGCGATGGTCTTCCACCTCCGCCGCATGCACGCCTGGTAGCGCGCGACGGTCAGGCGGTGACGCGGGTGGCCCCCGGGGCCTCCTGCACCACCGGCTCGGCCGGCGGCGCCGGCGGGGTCGCCCCGCTCCTGCCGCGGCCGGTCAGGCGGCGCGTCCAGCCGGCCGCCGTCGCGCGGGCCTCGGGCCTGAACGCCAGCCCGGCGGCGAGCGCCGCCAGCGGGACGGCGGGCAGCACGTACCGGTAGTCGAACTCGGCGGTGGCCGCGGGCGCGAGCAGCAGCCCCGTGGCGAGCGTCCACGGCAGCAGCGCCTCGCCGCCGAACCGGCGCCACAGCGGGACCAGCCCGGCCAGGCCGAGGAGCAGGATGGCGCCGACCATGGTGCCGCGCAGGTAGAAGACGTCCTGGTAGCCGCGGGCGGCCCCGGCGAACGGCTCGACGACCTGCGTGCGGGCGTTGCCGCGCTCGTAGCCGCGCGCGTCCTGGGCGGCCGTCCCGCCGCCGGGCATGTGCCAGTCGGGCAGAGGCCGGCTCTTCTTCTCGAACTCGTACTGCGCGTACGTCGCCGGGTCGGGGAACACCGTGCGCTTCCACTGGAAGACGCGGAAGAAGTCGTGCGCGACGACCCGCGAGTAGTCGAGTGGCTGGGCGACGATGGCCCGCTTGGCGAAGTCGTTGCCGAGCTTGTTGTTCTCGGGGCTGAACCGCGTGCCGGTGTAGCGGTTGAGCGGGGAGCGGGCGTTCCAGATGCCGTCCTGCGAGTTCGGCAGCCGGTTCGCGGGCTCGGTGCACAGCGGGTACTCGCTGACCGGCAGGTCCTTCATCCGGTGGCAGTCGGCGAACTTGTAGACCCGGGCGTACAGGAAGATCCCGTTGCTCTCGGTGATCGCGAACTTGTCGCTCTCCGCCTTGTACCAGCCCATGTAGCCCAGCACCGGCAGCAGGCAGGCGGCCAGCGTGACGGCCATGAGCCGCCAGCCGCTGCGCCGGACCAGCATGTACACCAGCACGCCGAGGAGCACCGGCATCCCGACCGAGCGGGTCAGCCACGCCATCCCGACGATCAGCCCGACCCCCGCGGCGATCTTCCAGGACGGCTGGTCGCGCCACAGCAGCAGCGTGACCGCGCACATCACCAGGAAGGTGAACGTCGTGTCCGACAGCACCAGGTGTTCGAGCTGGAGCTGGTAGGCGTCCAGCAGGACCGGCGCGGCCGCCAGCGCGGCGCCCCAGCCGGGCAGCCCGAACCGGCGCCGCAGCAGCGCGTAGATCATCACGCCCATGGCCAGGCCCATGAGGTGCTGGAGCCCGGCGACCAGCGCGAAGCTGTGGAACGGCTTGAGGACGAGCAGCAGGAACGAGTACCCGTCGGGCCGCAGCGGGTGCGGATACGGGTCCATCGCGACGTTCAGGTAGTCGAAGCTGTCGTTGAAGAACATCACCGGCTGGTAGCCGAGCATCGCCACCAGACGGAGAAGCGCCGCTATGGCAATGATCACACTGAAGACCGGGTTTCGGCGCGCCAGCGTCCACAACCCGCGGCCGCGTCCGCGACCCGCCTCCGCACTCTCTCCGGGCGCGTCGTCCGGCGCGTCCCCCGATTCCGGACGAACTTGTGAACCGGTTTCGGGCGCGCCCTTAATGGACTCGCCGGACACCGTGGCCGTTATGCCGGATTCCAGACCTTCTGTGCCGGAATCGGGCGTGCCGTTGCCGGCCTCTGACGAAGATTTGGCCGAGTCCGGGGCGGTCGTCGCGTCCCCGGACGCGCCGGCCGGAGCGTCCGGTGCGCCCGGCGCCGCGGCGGCCCCGGCCGTCGTCGCGAGGGCCGTCCCGCCCTGCGCCGACCCGTCGAGCGCGGTGCCTTGCGGCGTTTCCCCCGCCACGGCCGCACCTTCCCTTCGATGTCCGGCCCCCGGTCCGGTGGCATTGCGTTGGTCCAGGGCACTACGTTCGTCCACGGCACTGCGTCCTGCGGCGCGCGTCACAGCCGCCCACCCTTTCCGGGCCGCCGTGCCCGTATGCTTGACGTCCTAACATGCCGCCCGCGACGGTGCCGGATAGGGTTTTCCGGTTGCAAGTGGGCAACACGATACGGGTGCTCTTGACGAGAGCGGCCATCATGCCCCGCCCTCGGCGGGCATCATGAACGCCGACGGGCCGTCCCGATGAACAACACGCGGAACAACAGAGATTAGTGGAAAACGCCGCAGACGGTCAGCAGGTGTAACAGGGTCACCAAGGGTAACGACGCCACCAGGGGTAATGAAGGAGATCGCGTGGAACTCTCCGTAGTGATGCCATGTCTGAACGAGGCCGAGACGGTCGAGACCTGCGTCCGCAAGACCATCGGTTTCTTCGAGGACAGCGGCATCGACGGCGAGGTGGTCATCGCCGACAACGGCAGCACCGACGGCAGCCAGCAGCTGGCCCGCGACGCGGGCGCCCGCGTCGTGCCGGTGGTCGACAAGGGCTACGGCAACGCCCTCATGGGCGGGATCCGGGCCGCGCGCGGCAGGTACGTCGCGATGGGCGACGCCGACGACTCCTACGACTTCACCACCCTCGGCCCGTTCCTGGACGAGCTGCGCGACGGCGCCGACCTCGTCATGGGCAACCGGTTCAAGGGCGGCATCGCCGACGGCGCCATGCCGCCGCTGCACCGCTACCTCGGCAACCCGGTGCTCAGCTTCGTCGGCCGGCTGTTCTTCGGCAGCAAGATCGGCGACTTCCACTGCGGGCTGCGCGCCTTCGAGAAGGACGCGATCCTGCGCCTCGGCCTGCAGACCGGCGGCATGGAGTTCGCCAGCGAGATGGTCGTCAAGGCGACCCTGCAGGGCTACGACATCCGCGAGGTGCCGACCACGCTGTCGCCGGACGGGCGGACCCGCGCCCCGCACCTCAACACCTGGCGCGACGGCTGGCGCCACCTGCGCTTCCTCATGCTCTACAGCCCCCGCTGGCTGTTCCTCATCCCCGGCCTGGTCTTCATGATGCTCGGCCTGGTCGCCGGCGTCGCGCTGTCGACCGGCCCCGTGACCGTCGGGGACATCGCCTTCGACGTCGACACGCTGGTCGGCGCCTCCGCCGCGCTGGTGATCGGCTTCCAGGCGGTGCTGTTCGCGCTGCTGACGAAGGTCTACGCGATGCAGGAGGGATTCCTGCCGCACGACCGCCGCGTGCAGAAACTCATCGACTGGTGGAGCCTGGAGCGCGGCCTGCTGCTCGGCGGGCTGCTCGCCGTCGCCGGCCTCGGCGGCCTCGTCGCGTCCCTGCTGCACTGGCGGGTGAACAGCTTCGGCGAGCTGGACCCGCGGCACTCGCTGCGCATCGTCGTCCCCGCCGCGACCGCGCTGGTGATGAGCTTCCAGGCCATCTTCGCCTCGTTGTTCGTCAGCATCCTCGGCATCCGGCGCCGCCAGCACCCGCCGCTCACGGACCCGGCCGAGGAGGCCGCGGGCGTCGTCGACGCCGCCGTGCAGAAGGTCGCCGAGGCCGAGAAGGCGGCGAAGGCGGCGAAGGCGGCCAAGGCCGAGAAGAACGAGAAGGGCGCGGCCGAGGACGAGCCGGAGAAGGTCACCGCGGGCAAGGCGGGCGCCACCCCGGCCGAGGCCGGCGACGAGGACGCTCGCTGAGCGTCTCCGGGCCGGGCCCGGGCGCTCCGCCCGCGATATGACAGGCTTGACCGTCGATGGAGCTTCTTCCCCCGGTAGTGCGCGCCCGGCGCGCCGCCCGCCGGTGAGCACGCGCGCGCCGCAGGACGCCGCGCGCCCGGACGCCCCGCACGAAGGCGGCGCCGCGCGGCCTCCGGCCTTTCCGGCCGGCCCGGCCGCCGCCCCGCCGCGGGCGGACCGCCGCCGCTGGGCCTGGCTGTTCGCGCTCGGGTGGCTCGCGCAGGTCGCCGTGCGGCTCTGGCTCGCGTCGGGGCAGACGCTTCCGGTGGCGACGCCGGACGAGTCGGGGTACCTGTTCGCCGCCCGCGTCCTGACCGGCGGGCCCGACGCCGACATGTCGTTCGGGACGGTGTACCGCGGCGGCTACCCGCTGCTGCTGACGCCCGCCTTCTGGATCGGCGACGGCCCGGTCGCGGTCTACCGGGCCGCCCTGGCGATCAACGCGCTGGTCAGCGCGGCGATGCTGCCGCTGGCCTACCTGCTGCTGCGCCGGCTGGCGGTGCGGCGGCGCTGGGCGTACGTCTTCGGGCACGTCACGGCGCTGCTGCCGTGCGTGCTGTTCTACTCCGGGTTCGTGCTGACCGACGCGATCCTGCCGGTGCTCGTGGCCGGCTGGCTGCTCCTGGCGCACACCTGGCTGACCGCCCCGCCCCCGGACGGGCGCCGCCCGTCCCTCCGGCTGACAGCGGCCGGGGCGGGCGCGTCGCTGCTGGTCGCCTACGCCTACGCCTGCCACACCCGCGGCGCGATCCTGCTGCTCGTGCACGCCGCGCTGCTCGGCGCCGCCCTGGTGTTCCGGTGGCGGTCCTGGCGCGCCGTGTCCGCCGCCACGCTCGCCCTCGCCGCCGCGACGGCCGCGGGGATGCTGCTGAACCGAACGCTGCTGCCCCACATGTACCCGCAGGGCGACAACGATCTCGGCGGCAACGTCGTGAAGCGCCTCACCACGCTGGACGGGTGGGGCTGGATGCTCTCGCTCGGCACCGGCCAGGTCTGGTACCAGTCCGTCGCGACCGGCGGCGTGGCGGCGCTCGGGCTCCTCGCCGTCGCGTTCCTCGCGGTGCGCCGCGCCACCCCGGGGCCGGTGCGGGCGCTGGCGCTCGCGGTCGTCGCGCTCGTGGCGGGCATCGCGTTCGCCACGTCGGCGGCCCTGCCCGTCGAGTACCGCATCGGCAACTACGTGTACGGCCGCTACCTGGCCAGTGTCACGCCGGCGCTGTTCGCGGTGGGCGTCGCGGTCCTGATGCGCGCCTCGCGGCGCACGCTGCTGTGGGCGGCGGGCGCGGCGGCCGTGCTGACGGTCGTCGCCGCGTGCGTCGTCCAGTGGTACGCGGGCGACCTGCTCACCCGGTACACCTACACCGCCTACGACTTCCCCGAGACGTCGCTCCTGACCTGGGACTGGACGGCGTTCCACCTCTGGCGGGCCACGTCCGCCGGGCTGCTTCTGCTCGTCCTGTCGACGGCGGCCGTCCTGCGGCGGCCCCACCGCCCGACCGGCCGGCTGCTGCTGGCGGGCCTGCTGGCCGCCGTCGCGCTGGCCATGTGCGTCACCGCGACCGAACGCATCGCGCAGCCGCTGGTGCGCGCCGAGACGGCCTACACCGACCTGCGGGGCACCGTCGACCTGACGAAGCAGCGGTCCATCGCCGTCGACTGGAACATCTGGTGGACGATCCGGCTCTCCCAGTACTACTGGGCCTGGTGGAGCGACGGCAGCGTGTTCGACGCCCGCTGGACCGCGCCGCCCCAGGACGCCGACATGGTCGTCCTGGCCTGGCCGAAGAACGCCCCTCCCACCGCGTCCTGGCCGAAGGGCGCTCCGCCCGGCTGGCACGTCGTCGCCAGCCGCCGCACGGTCGAGGGCGACTGGGTCGCCTGGGCCCGCTAGCTTCCGGCGGCGGCCTTCGCGGGGGGATTCCAGAGCTGGAGCACCCCGTCCGACGAGCGCCACATGAGCGTCCAGCCCTGGGCGGGGTCGGGGCGCCAGCCGCCGCCGATCTGCGACTCCATGCCGCGCCAGCGCGTGTAGAGCATCGGCCCCTCGGTCGCGTTGCGGGGGATCGGCATGTAGTGCGGGAAGTCGCGGATCTCGCCGCGCCAGACCGGGCGCCCCCACATGTCGCGCGTGTAGAAGGTGAGGGTCTGCGCGAGCCGCCGGTCGGCGCAGATCAGCGTGATGTCGCGGTGGCCGCCGAGGTACCCGCGCAGCTCGTTCCACGCCTTGTCGCGCGGCAGTTCGGGGACGGCGCGGACGGCCGCCACCGCGTACGTCGCCCCCAGCGCGACCGCCAGGACGGGCGCCGCGACCGTCCGCAGCCGCAGCCGCGACACCAGGCCGGGCGGCAGCATCCGGAACATCAGGATCAGCGATCCGGAGCCCCCGGCGAGCAGCGCGGGCAGCACCGCGAACCAGTACCGCTGGAGCCAGGCGCGCAGCGAGATGTCGTTCGGGTCGAGGACGCCGGAGAACAGCGTCAGCGGCACCGCCAGCGTGAAGAACCACACCAGGACCAGCGCGAGCCGCCGGTCGCGGGTGAGGGCCCAGCCGGCGATGGTGAGGACCAGTGCCCCGGTGAAGACGAGCCCGAGCGGGTTCCAGTCGTGCATCGCGCGCAGGAACGACCGCGCGGCGAGCGAGCGGGTGACGTAGTCGCGGGACTGGCCGCCGTGCTCGGCCGCCGACATGAGCCCGGCGAGCGGGCTGCCCCACACCAGCTGGTTGTGGACGAAGTTGAGCAGCAGGATCGCCAGCATCGGCGCGCCGACCGTGACGTTGCGGCGCCACGGGATGCGCAGCAGCGCCAGATAGGCGGGGATGGCGAGGAAGAGGAAGGCCAGGAACTCCCGGACGAGGAACGACGCGCCGAGGAGCACCCCGGCGGCGAGCAGCATCCGCGTCTGGGCCCGGCCGGACCTGCGGCTCGCGACGACGAGGCCCGCCATCCCGAGGGTGAACAGCCCCGCGCCCGGCATGTCCGGCAGCATCACCCCGGTCGACCAGGTGATCTCGTGGCCGAACGGGTTGGTCATGGTGAAGAACGGGTGGACCAGCATGACCGCCGCGGACGCCAGGCCCGCCACGTCCCCGAACAGGGACCGGACGACCAGGTAGGTCCCGACGAAGAAGGCGGCCCCGCCGAGGGCGGCGACGGTGAAGTAGGCGGCCTGGCCGTCCCCGAGGACCTCCTGGACCAGCCGGGCCGGGAGCACCAGCCCGATCCGGGTGACCTGGTGCGGGACCTCGTCGAACGGCCACTGGGTGAGGGGGATGTGCGGCCAGTCGCGGGCGGCGAGCCACACGTAGTACGGGTCGAAGTACAGCGGCGGGGTCATGATCACCCACTGGGCGAGCACCGCGGACGCCGCGACCAGCAGCGACAGCCACACCACCCGCCGGGTCCGCCGCAGCCGGCTCAGCGGGCCGGTGCGGGCGGACGGCGCGTCCGGCCCCGCGTCGTCGGCTTCCCGGGCGACCGCCTGGTCGGACGTGGTCTGGGCCATGCCTTGAGTTCCCGCCTCCGCTGGTCCGTGCTGTGACGCCGAGCCAGGTTACTCGCGTGCCGCGGCCCCCGTGACGCGACTACCCTTGATTCCATGTCCTCGTCAAGCCGTCATATCTTGACCGCGCCCGCATGGCCGTACGCCAACGGGCCCCGTCACATCGGGCACGTCTCCGGTTTCGCGCTGCCCGCCGACATGTTCAGCCGCTACCAGCGGATGGCGGGCAACAAGGTCCTGATGGTCAGCGGTACCGACGAGCACGGCACGCCGATCCAGGTGCAGGCCGACAAGGAGGGCGTGACGGCCCGCGAGCTGGCCGACCGCTACAGCTCCGTGATCGCCGAGGACCTGTACGGCCTCGGGATGTCCTACGACCTGTTCACGCGCACCACGACGCTGAACCACTACGCGGTCGTCCAGGAGGTCTTCAAGGGCCTGTACGACAACGGCTACATCTTCCCGACCAAGACGATGGGCGCGATCTCGCCGTCCACCGGCCGGACGCTCCCGGACCGCTACATCGAGGGCACCTGCCCCATCTGCGGGTACGACGGGGCGCGCGGCGACCAGTGCGACAACTGCGGCAACCAGCTCGACCCGATCGACCTGATCAACCCGGTGTCGCGGATCAACGGCGAGACGCCGAAGTTCACCGAGACCGAGCACTTCATGCTCGACCTGCCCGCGTTCACCGAGGTCCTCGGCCGGTACCTGCGGGGTAAGCAGGGCCAGTGGCGGCCGAACGTGCTGAAGTTCGCGCTGAACCTCCTCGACGACATGCAGCCGCGGGCGATCAGCCGCGACCTCGACTGGGGCGTGCCGATCCCGCTGGACGGCTGGCGCGACAACCCGGCCAAGAAGCTGTACGTGTGGTTCGACGCCGTCGTCGGCTACTTCTCCGCGTCGGTGGAGTGGGCGCGGCGCTCCGGCGACCCCGAGGCATGGCGCGCCTGGTGGCAGGACCCGGAGGCCCTGTCCTACTACTTCATGGGCAAGGACAACATCGTCTTCCACGCCGAGATCTGGCCGGCGATGCTCCTCGGCTACAGCGGCCAGGGCGACAAGGGCGGCACGCCCGGCTCGCTGGGCGCGCTGAACCTCCCGACGGAGGTCGTGTCGTCGGAGTTCCTGACGATGGAGGGCCGCAAGTTCTCCTCGTCCCGCCAGGTGGTCATCTACGTGAAGGACTTCCTGGAGCGCTACGACGTGGACGCGCTGCGCTACTACGTCGCGGTCGCCGGCCCCGAGAACCAGGACACCGACTTCACGTGGTCGGAGTTCGTCCGCCGCAACAACGACGAGCTGGTGGCGGCGTGGGGCAACCTCGTGAACCGCTCGGTGAACATGGCGGCGAAGAACTTCGGCGCGATCCCCGAGGCGGGCGACCTCACCGACGCCGACCGGGCGCTGCTGGAGCGCAGCCGCGCCGCGTTCGGGGCCGTGGGCGCCGAGCTCGGGCGGTCGCGGTTCAAGAACTCGATCACCGAGGCGCTGGACGTCGTCCGCGACGCCAACAAGTACCTGTCGGACCAGGCGCCCTGGAAGCTCAAGGACGACCCCGAGCGCGTCAAGTCGATCCTGCACACCGCCCTCCAGGTCGTCGACGACGCCAAGACGCTCCTGACGCCGTTCCTGCCGAACTCCTCGCAGAAGGTCTACGAGATGCTCGGCGGGCAGGGCGTGTGGAGCGGCATGCCGAGGCTGGAGACGGTGTCGGAGGAGGGCGGCCCCGACTACCGCGTCCTCACCGGCGACTACGCGACCGAGGCCCGCTGGGAGTCCATGCCGATCAAGCCGGGCGTCCCGCTGGCCAAGCCGGTGCCGCTGTTCAAGAAGCTGGAGACGTCCGTGGTGGACGAGGAGCTCGCCCGGCTGGAGAAGGCGTGACCCAGGAGGGGGACGGGCAGGCGTCCCGTTCCTACCCGCCGCTGCCCGAGCGCCTGCCCGTCGACGTCTTCGACAGCCACTGCCATCTCGACATCGTCGAGACGCCGGTGGACGAGCAGCTGAGGTCGGCGAAGGCCGGGGGCGTCGCGCGGATCGTCACGATCGGCTGCGACCTGCCGTCCTCCCGGTTCGCGGTGGACGCCGCGGGCGAGTTCGACGACGTGTACGCCGCGGTCGCGATCCACCCGAACGAGACGACGGGCGTCAGCGACGCCGTCCTGGCCGACGTCGCCCTGCTCGCCGCGCACCCCAAGGTCCGCGCGATCGGCGAGACGGGCCTGGACTACTACCGCGACTGGGCGCCGAAGGAGGACCAGCACCGCTCCTTCCGCGCCCACGTCGACATCGCCAAGCGCACCGGCAAGGCCCTGGTGATCCACGACCGGGAGGCACACGACGACGTGCTGGCGATCCTGGAGGAGGAGGGGGCGCCCGACACGGTCGTCTTCCACTGCTACTCCGGTGACGCCGCCATGGCGCGGGTCTGTGCCGATCGCGGCTACCTGATGAGCTTCGCCGGGAACGTCACGTTCAAGAACGCCGAGCCCCTGCGGGAGGCGCTGCGCGCCGCGCCGCTCGACCTGCTGCTGGTGGAGACCGACGCGCCGTTCCTGACGCCGATCCCGCACCGTGGCAAGCCGAACGCCTCGTACCTGATCCCGCACACCGTCCGCGCGATGGCGGAGGTCAAGGGCGTCGACCTGGCGGAGCTGTGCGCCGCGATCGCCGCGAACGGGGAGCGCGCCTTCGGTCCCTGGTGACCGGTGCGGGTCCGGCCGGGGCGGAGCGGATCCCGGGGTGGGCATATCGGGCAAATGGGGCGAGTGGCGGCGTTCCGGTGGCGGAGACGGGCGGGGAGCTCTAATCTCTGGCCGTTGGACGGGCGCCCCCCGAGCCCGGCTCCCTGGAGGAACTCCCCGTGCCTTCCCCATCCGTGCCGCGCGAGCGCGCCGCCCGCGCGCTCGCGCCCCTCGCCGTCCTGCTGGCGTCCGCGCTGCTCGCCTCGGCGTGCGGCGGGGACGGCGGCTCGGCGGCCCCGAAGCGCGGCGTCGTCGCGGACGCGCCGCGCACCACCGCCCCCGCGCCGCGCAAGATCGTCATCGTGGTCGACGCGAAGAAGACCGAGACCATGACGACCGGCGCGACCGTCGGCCAGGTGCTGGAGCAGGCGAAGATCGCGCTCGGCCCGCACGACCTGGTCGAGCCGGCCGCCGACAAGCCCGCCGGCGACGTCATCAAGATCATGCGGCTGCTGTCGGAGCCGGTGACCAAGGTCGTGAAGACGACCGCCCCGACGGTCCGCAAGAAGAGCTCGTCCGTCGCGCCGTGGAGCGAGAAGGAGCTGCGCAAGGGCCGTCCCGGCATCACGATCGTGAAGGTCGCCTACGTCCGGCGCAAGGGCCGCAAGGTCGTGAAGGTTCTCGCGAGGAAGGTCAAGCGCAAGCCCGTCGCGCAGATCATCGCGGTGGGGCCGAAGTCGGCGAACAGCGGCTCGGTGACGCAGTTGAACTGGCACGGCCTCGCCAACTGCGAGTCCCACAACAACCCCAAGGCCGTGAACCCGGCCGGGTACTACGGCCTCTACCAGTTCTCCCTGGCGTCGTGGGCGTCGGTCGGCGGCTCGGGGAAGCCGTCGGACGCCAGCTCGGCCGAGCAGACCTACCGGGCCCAGCTGCTCTACAAGCGGGTGAACGGCCGCTGGCAGGGCCAGTGGCCCAACTGCGGGAAGTTCCTGTTCTCCTGACCGGCGCCCGCGGGGCCCTGGGGACCGGGCCCGCGCGATGACAGGAGAGACTTGACGCATGGGGGACACCAGGGGCCTGCTCGGGCCGGCGGACGTGCGGGAGCTGGCCGGGCGGCTCGGCATCAGGCCGACGAAGACGCTCGGGCAGAACTTCGTCATCGACGCCAACACCGTCCGGCGGATCGTCCGGGCCGCCGAGCTGGACCCGGGCGACGTCGTCATCGAGGTGGGGCCCGGGCTGGGGTCGCTCACGCTGGCACTGCTGCCGCAGGTGCGGCGGGTCGTCGCCGTGGAGATCGACCCGGTGCTGGCCGCCGAGCTGCCGGCCACGGCCGCCGCCCGGGAGCCGGACCTCGCGGGGCGCCTTGAGGTCGTGCGCGCCGACGCGATGAGGATCGCGGAGCTGCCGGGGCCCGCGCCGACCGCCCTCGTGGCGAACCTGCCCTACAACGTCGCCGTCCCCGTCGTGCTGCACCTTCTGGCGACGCTGCCGTCGCTGCGGTCCGCGCTGGTGATGGTGCAGGCCGAGGTCGCCGACCGGATGGCCGCCGCGCCCGGCTCCAAGATCTACGGGGTGCCGTCGGTGAAGCTCGCCTGGTACGGGGAGGCCCGGCGGGCCGGGGCCGTCGGGCGCGCCGTGTTCTGGCCCGCGCCGAACGTCGACTCCGGGCTCGTGGCGTTCACCCGCCGCGACCCGCCGCCGACCGGGGCGACCCGGGAGGAGGTGTTCGCCGTGGTCGACGCCGCGTTCGCGCAGCGCCGCAAGACGCTGCGCGCGGCCCTCGCGGGATGGGCCGGGTCGGCGCCCGCCGCCGAGGAGGCGCTGCGCGCCGCGGGCGTCGACCCGCGGACCCGGGGCGAAGCGCTGGACGTGGCCGCCTTCGCCCGAATTGCCGAGTATGGTCCTTCTCGCCGGGGTGATCTCTCTCGACCCCCCGAGGCCAGAGCTCCCCGCGGGGGATGAGACAGCATCAGCACGAGCCGGAGGTCGATGTGAAGGCGCGTTCGCGGGCGGCGCGGACCCGGATGCCGATCGTGGGGACGGCACTGCTCGCGATCGCGGGCACGATCGCCACGGTCGCGGCGGGCTGCGGGGGCGGCGCCGGCGCGGCACCCAAGATCACGACGACGGCGCGGGCGGGCGTGGCGCCGGTCCCGCCGGGCCAGGGGGCCTACTTCGGGGCGTGGGTGCCGCCGGAGGGCGGCCTGCCGTCCGCCTCCGCCTCGCCGTCCCCGTCCGGCTCGCCGTCGGAGTCGCCGTCGGAGTCGCCGCCGGACTCCGGGGCGCCTTCGGGGTCGCCGTCCGGGAAGGACGCCGGCAAGCCGGGCATGGCGCCCGTCGCCGGTTTCGAGCAGCGGCTCGGCCGCCGGCTCGACATCGTGCAGAGCTACCGCGGCTGGAAGAGCGACTTCCCGGGCGCGCTGGAGAAGTCCGTCGCCGACGGCAACCGCTACCTGCTGCTGACCTGGGACGGCGGCGACGCCCGCGAGATCGTCCAGGGCGAGCACGACGACCTGATCGCCAAGCGCGCCCGCGCCGTCAAGGCCCTCGGCAAGCCCGTGTTCCTGCGCTGGTCGCGGGACATGGACAGGGCGTCCGAGCAGAAGCGCGTCCACTCGGCCGCCGACTTCACGGCCGCGTGGAAGCACCTGCGGGCGATCTTCAAGCGGGAGGGCGTCGACAACGTCGCCTGGGTGTGGTGCCCCACCGCCCGCGGCTTCAACGGCGCGAACGCGGGCTCGTACTACCCCGGCGACGACCAGGTCGACTGGATCTGCGCCGACGCCCAGCCCGGCGCCGACTACGACTACCGCGACCTGTCGGAGGCGCTGAAGCTCTTCACCGAGTGGGCCCGGGGACGCCACAAGCCCATCATGATCGCCGAGTTCGGGGTGCCGAAGTCCTACGGCCCGCGCCGCGCCGAATGGCTCCGCGAGGCCGCCAAGACCCTGCAGGACCCGCAGGTCAAGGCCGTCGTGTACTTCAACTCCGACGAGCAGGCGAAGAACGCCCGCGACAGGCGCCGCTCCTACTCGGTGACCGGCGACACGCACGCGATGTCGGCGCTGCGCGAACTCGCCACGACGCCGTACTTCAACCCCCGCAACCTCCCCGTCACAAGCGGCGGCTGAGGGTCCCGTAGGGTTTCGCGAGTGAACGCAGTGACGGTGCGGGTCCCCGCCAAGGTGAACCTCCAGTTGGGCGTCGGGCCGATCCGCGACGACGGCTACCACGACCTCGTCAACGTGTTCCACGCCGTGTCGCTGTTCGACGAGGTGACGGCCGAGCCCGCCGAGCGGCTGGCGGTGGAGGTCCGGGCGGCCCCGCACTCGCGCGTCGCGGTCGGCGGCGTCCCCACCGGCGAGGACAACCTCGCCGCCAGGGCGGCCCGGCTCGTCGCGGCGCGCCTCGGCGTCGAGACGGCCGTGCGGCTCTCGATCCGCAAGGCGATCCCGGTCGCGGGGGGCATGGCGGGCGGCAGCGCCGACGCCGCCGCCGCGCTCGTCGCGTGCGCCCGGCTCTGGGACGACCGCGAGGAGCCCGTCCTCACCCGCGACGACCTCATGGAGCTCGGCGGCGACCTCGGCAGCGACGTCCCGTTCGCGGTCCTCGGCGGCACGGCCGTCGGCGTCGGGCGCGGGGAGCGGCTCACCCCCGCCCTCACCCGCGGCGCCTTCCACTGGGTGTTCGCGACCGCCGACGGCGGCCTGTCCACGCCGGCCGTCTACGGCGAGTGCGACCGGCTCCGCCTGGCGGCGGGGGAGGCGGCCGCCTGGCCGACCGTGTCCGAGGCGCTGATGACCGCGCTCGCCACCGGGGACGCCAAGGCCCTCGGCGCCGCGCTGTCCAACGATCTGGAGCCCGCCGCGCTGTCGCTGCGCCCGTCGCTGCGCCGCACGCTCGACGCCGGCCGCGAGCTCGGCGCGATCGGGGCGCTCGTCTCCGGTTCCGGTCCCACCTGCGCGTTCCTCGCCGAGACCGACGAGGACGCCGCGGAGCTGGCGGACGCGCTGGACTCGGCCGGCGTCGCGGAGCAGATCGTCCGGGCTCACGGACCCGTCCCCGGGGCCACAGTCGTCTGACGGGACGGTGGGACGCCCCTGTCCCGGTAGCTGCCATCGTCACACAAGCGAACCTTGCTGTCGCAGAGCGCGTCTTCTATGCGTGACACCGGTTCCTCCGGGACTGACCCGACCGGCGAGGTGGAGCGATGACGTATCTGTCCGGGATGCTGAGCCTCGTGGCGATCGTCGTGATGGCGACGCTTGTTCTGCTGGCGGTGCGCCGCGACCGGGCTCTGCGCCGCAACGCCCCTGACAAGGTGGTGGCGGCCTCCGCGGGAACGGGCTCCCTGCCCGGTTCCGCCGTGCCGGGCCCCGGGGTCCCGGGCCCCGTCGTGCCGGGGCCCGTGGCGCCCGGCTCCGTGGTGCCGGGGGAGGCGGGCGGGCAGTAGGCTCGCCGCGCGGCCGGAGACCCGGGCCGCCCTGATCGATCGGTTCGCCTCCCACGGATTTCGGAACCTAGCGAAATGGCGCGTCTTGGCATGCTGACCCCCTTGATCCTCCTGCTCCTGCTCCTGGTCGTCGGCGTCGTCGTGGTGGTCGTGGTGGTGCTCGCCGCGAACTCGTCGAAGACCAAGAACTCCGGCGCGGCGTACGGGCCGCCCGGCGCCCCGTACCCGCCGCAGCCGCCCGGCCAGTACGGGCAGCCGGGTCAGTACGGCCAGCAGGGCCAGCCCGGCCAGTACGGCCAGCAGGGCCAGTACGGGCAGCCGGACCAGCCCGGTCAGTACGGCCAACCCGGTCAGTACGGGCAGCAGGGCCAGTACGGGCCGCCCGGCCAGCCCGGCCAGTACGGGCAACCGGATCAGCCGGGTCAGCCGGGTCAGTACGGGCAACCGGATCAGCCGGATCGGCCGGAGCAGCCCGGGTCCTCGGGCATGGCGCCACCGAACTGATCGTCTGAGCGGGGCGCGCCGTGCGAGCGGTGCGCGCGGGGCCCTACGCTTGAAGGCGCCGTGAATCTGATCAATCTTGAGAACGTCGCCAAGGCCTACGGGCCCGAACCGCTGCTCGACGCCGTGTCCCTCGGCCTGGACGAGGGCGACCGCGTCGGCGTCGTCGGACGCAACGGCGGCGGCAAGAGCACCCTCGTGTCCGTCCTCGCCCGGGAGACCGAGCCCGACGACGGGCGCGTCACCCACGCCCGCGGGATCCGGCTCGGCTACCTGACCCAGCGGGACGCGTTCGCCGAGAACGCGACCGTCCGGTCCGTGGTGCTCGGCGACCGCGCCGAGCACGAGTGGGCGGGCGACGTCCGGGCCCGCGACATCCTCGGCGGCCTGCTCGCCGACCTCGACCTGGACGCGCCGCTGGCCGGCATGTCCGGCGGGGAGCGCCGCCGCGTCGCGCTGGCCCGGCTCCTGGTCCCCGAGTCCGACCTGCTCCTGCTGGACGAGCCCACCAACCACCTCGACATCGAGGCGATCGACTGGCTGGCCCGGCACCTGAGGGGCCGCAAGGTCGCGCTGCTCGTCGTCACCCACGACCGCTGGTTCCTCGACGCGGTCACCGACCGCACGTGGGAGGTCGTCGACGGGCGCGTCGAACGCTACGAGGGCGGCTACTCCGCCTACGTCCTCGCCAAGGCCGAGCGCTCCCGGATCGCCGCCGCCACCGAGGCCAAGCGGCAGAACCTGCTCCGCAAGGAGCTGGCGTGGCTGCGCCGCGGCCCGCAGGCGCGCACGTCCAAGCCCAAGTTCCGGGTGGACGCCGCGCAGGCCCTCATCGCCGACGAGCCGCCGGCGCGCGACTCGGTGGAGCTGACCCGGTTCGCGACCGCGCGGCTCGGCAAGACCGTCTACGACATCGAGGACGTCAGCGTCCGCCTCGGCGACCGTGACCTGTTCCAGCGCATGACGTGGCGGCTCGGCCCGGGCGACCGGGTCGGTCTCGTCGGCGTCAACGGCAGCGGCAAGAGCACCCTGCTGCGCCTCCTCGACGGCTCCGTCCAGCCGGTCTCCGGCACGGTGGTGCAGGGCAAGACCGTCCAGCTCGCGCACCTGTCGCAGAACCTGGAGGAGCTCGACCCGGCCCGGCGCGTCCTGGAGTCGGTCGAGGAGATCCGCCGCCGCATCACCGTCGGCAAGCGCGAATGGACTGCGAGCCAGCTCCTCGAACGGCTCGGCTTCGCGGGCGACCGGCAGTGGACGCCCGTCGGCGACCTGTCCGGCGGTGAGCGCCGCCGCCTGCAACTGCTGCGCCTCCTGATGGCCGAGCCCAACGTCCTCCTGCTGGACGAGCCCACGAACGACCTCGACATCGAGACCCTCACCGAGGTCGAGGACCTCCTGGACGGCTGGCCCGGGACCCTCGTCGTCGTCAGCCACGACCGCTACTTCCTGGAGCGCATCACCGACCACGTCGTCGCGCTGCTCGGCGACGGCCGCGTGTCGCTGCTGCCCGGCGGCGTCGACGAGTACCTCGAACGCCGCGCCGCCGGGACCGCGCCCAAGCCCGGCGCGGTCCGCGACGAGCCCGCCGCGGCGCCGCCCAAGCCCAAGGCGGGCGGCCAGGACTGGAAGGCCCGCAAGGAGCTCGACCGCCTCGAACGCCGCCTGGAGAAGCTCGCCGGTCAGCAGGCCGCCCTCCACGAGCAGCTCGCCGCGCACGCCACCGACTACGCCAAGCTCCAGGAGCTGGACGCCCGGCTCAAGGAGGTCCAGGCCGAGGCCGCCGGCGTCGAGGAGGAGTGGCTCATGCTCGCCGAGGATCTCGGCTAGCAGGACGTTCCTGGCGGTTCGCGGGCGCACCGGGCATCATCCCTGAATGACGACCTGGATCATCAGGACGGACGAGCCGGGCGACGGCCCGCGGCTCGCCGTCAAGGACGCGATCGACGTGGCCGGGCTGCCCACCACCGCGGGCTGCCGGGCCGTCGCCGAGCGCGCCGAGCCCGCCGCCGCGGACGCGCCCGCCGTCGCGTCCGCCCGCGCGCAGGGTGCCCGCATCGCCGGGAAGACCAACCTGAACGAGCTGTGCATGGCCGCGGACGGCGTGAACCCCTGGTCGGGGACGCCGGTGAACCCGCTCGACCCGTCGCGGGTGCCGGGCGGCTCGTCGAGCGGCTCCGCCGTCGCCGTCGCCACCGGCGAGGCCGACGTCGCCTTCGGGACCGACACCTCCGGGTCGATCCGCATCCCGGCCGCCTGCTGCGGCATCGCGGGCCTGAAGACCACGAACGGCCGCGTCTCCCTGGACGGCGTGTATCCCCTGTCGCCGACGCTGGACGTCGTCGGGCCGATGGGCCGCGACGTCGCCGCCGTGGTGCTCGGCATGCGCCTGCTCGAACCCGGCTTCACGCCCGCCCCCTACGACCCGTCCATGACCGTCGCGCGCCTCCGCGTCGACGGCGTGGACCCGGCGATCGACGCCGCCGTCGACGAGGCCCTGCGCCGCCTCGGCCCCGTCACCGACGTCACGTCCGAGCACTATGCCGGCGCCGCCACCGCCAACGGCCTGATCATCAGCGACGAGGCCCCGCGCTGGAACGGGCGCCTGCTCGCCGAGCCGGACAAGCTGAGCGGCCGCATCGCGCGCCGCGTCCAGCACATGATCGACGTGTCCGGCGCCGGGATGCTCGACCGGGCGCTCGGCGTGCGGAAGGCGATCAGGGCGGAGCTCGACGCGATCCTCGCCCGGCACGCCGCCATCGCCCTGCCGGTCCTGCCGTGCCTGCCCCCGGAGCCCGATGAGGCGGACGAGTCCGACCTCGTCCTCACGACGCTCGTGGGTCAGGTCAACGTCGCCGGGCTCCCCGCCTTCGCCCTGCCCGTCCCGGTGCCCGGCTCGCACCTGCCCGCGTCCGTCCAGCTCATCGGCCCCGCCGGAGGCGAGGAACGCCTCTGCGCCCTGGCCGCCGCCCTGGAAGCCGCCCTGACCCCCTGAAACAGGGCCCTCAGCCGGGCGCGGGCCGGGCGGCCGGAAGGCGCTCTAGGCGCCTGGAGGTCGCACGACCCGCCGAGCCGGGCGACCGGAGCGACACGACGAGAACCCGCACGGGCACAGCACACCAGCACCGTGGCGTGAGGATCGCCCGGCTCGTGACGGGGGTTCCAGGGGGTCGCCCCCCTGGGAGATGCCCCCCCTGGGAGATCACGCGTCGAAGGGGATGAGGAGGGTGCGCAGGAGGTCGGCCAGGGCTTCGCGCTGGTCGGGGGAGAGGCCTTCCAGGATCGCCTGCTCGCGGCGGAGCAGGTCGGCGAAGGCGGCGTCGACGCGGGTCAGGCCCGCCTCGGTGAGGCGGACCTGCACGCCGCGCTTGTCCTGCGGGTCGGGATGCCGCTCCACCAGCCCCGCCGCCGCCAGCCGGTCGATGCGGTTCGTCATCGTGCCGGAGGTCACCAGGGTCGCGTGCAGGAGGCGGCCGGGGCTCAGCCGGTAGGGGGCGCCCGCCCGGCGCAGCGCGGTGAGCACGTCGAACTCCCACGGCTCCAGGCCGTGGTCGGCGAACACGGCGCGCCGGGCGCGGTCGAGGTGCCGGGCCAGGCGGGACACGCGGCTGAGGACCTGCAGCGGCCGGACGTCCAGGTCCGGGCGCTCGGTGTTCCACGCCTCGACCAGCCTGTCGACCTCATCGCGCATGCCGCCACCCTACCTGTCTTGATATCGAGAAAGACGGGGCGTGATCAGCGGTGGGCGGCCAGCGCGGCGGTGATCCGCTCGGCCGCCTCCGGCGCCTGCCGGAGCCCCTCCCGGTAGACGGGCGTCCACCGCGAGCGGTCCCCGAGGCTCGGCCCGAACGCCTCCAGTGCCCGCGCGTCCGGGACGATCCGGAGGCCGCCGCCGCCCCGCATGTTGGGCATCGGCTCCACCGCGACGAGCGGCCCGGCTCCCCGCGCCAGTTCCGCCTCCGACCATCCGGCGAACGCGCCGTCCATGTAGCGGCGCCCGCCGATCGGCACCGGCTCGGCGAAGCCGGGCGCCGCGCTGCTCGCGGCCACCGCCAGCGACAGCGGGACGCCGCTCGACGCGTCCCACAGCACCGGTTCGCCCGACGCGGCGTCCATCCCGGTGATCAGCAGCCGTGCGTCCGGCCACGTGTCGGTCCCGACCAGGTACCGCATGCTCGCGTGGTGGCGTTCGGCGGGAAGCGCGTCCGCCTCCAGGGCCAGCCGCCCGATCCGCCGCCTGGCCTCGTCCGGTTCCAGTCCCGGGGCGCTGCCGACCTCGAACACCCGCGCCATCACCGAGCCGTCCGCCGGCGCCGGTGGGCCGCCGCGCGGCGGCAGCTCCTCCAGCGCCGCCAGGTCCCTGCCGGTGGTGATCGCCGCGCCCGCGATGGCGCCCGCCGAGGTCCCGACGACCAGGCCCGCCGCCGCCGGGTCCACGCCCGCCTCGCGCAGCCCCGCCGCCAGCCCGATCAGCCACGCCGTCCCGACCGGCCCGCCGGGGCCGAGCACCAGCGCCCATCCGCTCTCGTCGTCCGTCATGCCGGTGAGCCTAGGAGCGCCGCGGGCGGGGGCGCATCCGTCAGGCGACCGGCCGGCGGGACACGCGCACCAAGACTCTTGACATCAAGATATGCGCCGGGCATGATGTTTCTTGATGTCGAGACAAACTGCGGCCGTGTGGGACCCCGCGCAGTACGGGGTCTTCGGCGACGAGCGCGCCAGGCCCTTCACCGAGCTCGCCGGGCGGCTCGGCGGCGCCCCGCCCGCCCGCGTCGCCGACCTCGGCTGCGGGAGCGGAGAGCTCACCGCCACCCTCGCCGCCCGCTGGCCGGACGCCGTCATCGACGCCTTCGACAGCTCGCCAGAGATGATCGCGGCGGCCCGCGCGCACGAGATCCCGGGGCGCCTCGCCTTCCGCGTCGCCGACGTCGCCGCCTGGGAGCCCGAGCGGCCCCTCGACCTCGTCATCTCCAACGCCGTCCTGCACTGGCTCCCCGAGCACCCGCGCCTGCTGCCCCGCTGGGTCGGCGCCCTCGCCCCGGGCGGCCGCCTCGCCTTCCAGGTGCCCGGCAACTTCGACGCGCCGAGCCATGTCCTGCTCCGCGAGATGGGCCGCTCCGAACGGTGGCGTGGCAAGCTCGCCCACCTCCAGCACGACGCCCCCGTCCTCGACCCGGCCGGATACGTGGACCTCCTGGCCCGGCTCGGATGCGCCGTCGACGCCTGGGAGACCACTTACGCGCAGGTGCTGCACGGCGAGGACCCGGTCCTCGAATGGGTCAAGGGCAGCGCGCTGCGCCCCGTCCTCACCGCCCTCTCGCCCGCGGAGGCGGACGAGTTCCTCGCCGAGTACCGCGAGCGGCTCAGGCGCGCCTACCCCGCCGCCCCCTACGGCACCGTGTTCCCGTTCCGGAGGATCTTCGTGATCGCCACCACCCCCTAGACGGGATGCCGCCCGCCCCGCCCGAGGGAAGCGACTCGTTCCCCTGCGGTGTGCCATCTCCGGCGGACGGGCGGCGTCCGCGAAACCCGGCTCGCGACCCGAGACCGGCGACCCTGCCGGCGGCCTCCCGGACGAACTCCGGGCGGCCGCCGGTGCCATGTCCGGAGGCGACCATGATCATCGGTGTCCACCACGTCCAGCTCGCCGCCCCGCCCGGCGCCGAGGACCGGCTCCGCGCCTTCTACGGCGGCGTCCTCGGCCTTGAGGAGGTGGCCAAGCCGCCCGAGCTCGCCAAGCGCGGGGGCGCCTGGTTCCGCGGCCCGGGCGTCGAGATCCACCTCGGCGTCGAGCCCGGCTTCCGGCCCGCCCGCAAGGCCCACCCGGGCCTGCTCGTCGACGACCTCGACGCCCTCGCGGCGCGCCTGCGGGCCGCCGGCCACGAGGTCACGCCGGACGACCTGTTCCCCGGACACCGCCGCTTCCACACCGACGACCCCGTGGGGAACCGGCTGGAGTTCCTGCGGCCCTCAGGCTGACGGGTCGGCGATCTCGTCGAAGTCGCGCAGCGTCCGGCGGTGGACCTTCTCCGCCTTCGCCGCGGCCTTCCCCTCGGCCCGCTCGGCCTTGGCGGCGGCCTTCTCCGCGCGCTTCTCCTGCCGCTCCATCTCCTTGCGGCGGCGGCGCGGGTCCAGCGACGGCCTCGGTTCGAGCCCGGACAGGCCGTTCCACGCCAGGTTCACGATGTGCGCGGCCACGTCCTCCCGGTGCGGTTTGCGGACGTCCAGCCACCACTGGCCCGTGAGCGCCACCATGCCGACCAGGCTCTGCGCGTACAGCGGCGCGAACTTGTCGTCGTAGCCGTGCCGGTCGAACTCCTGCGCCAGGATGTGCTCCACCTCGCCGGCGATCTCGCTCAGCAGGCTGGCGTAGCTGCCGGTGCCCGTCCCGCCGTGCGAGTCGCGGACGAGGATGCGGAACCCCTCCGGGCGCTCCTCGATGTACTCCAGCAGCGCCAGGGCCGCCTTCTCCAGCTTGCCCCGGTAGTGGACGGCCGAGTTCAGCGAGTCGGTGACGAGGCTCAGCAGCCGCTCGAACTCCCGGTCGACGACTACCGCGTAGAGCCCCTCCTTGCCGCCGAAGTGCTCGTACACCACCGGCTTGGACACCCCGGCGGCCGACGCGATCTCCTCCACCGAGGTGCCGTCCAGCCCGCGCTCGGCGAAAAGGGTCCGGCCGATGTCGAGGAGCTGCTCGCGGCGTTCCTTGCCGGTCATCCGCTTTCTGCGGGTCCTGGGAGCGGGATCTGTCACGGGATCAATTGTGGCGGTCAAACCGCCTGCTTCGTGCGCTTCGCGGCCAGCCTGTCGGGGTTCGGCCACCGGACGTCGCGGGCCAGGCGCATCTTCTCGAACGCCCAGATGATGCGCGCGCTGATGTCGACCTGCCCCTTCAGCACGCCGTGCCGGGCGCAGGTCGGGTCCGAGTGGTGCAGGTTGTGCCACGACTCGCCCAGCGAGGGGATCGCCAGCCACCACACGTTGCGCGACTTGTCCCGGACCTCGAACTCCTCCTTGCCGAAGGTGTGGCAGATCGAGTTGATGGACCAGGTCACGTGGTGCACCAGGGTGATCCGGACGAAGCCGGCCCAGAACAGCGCCGTGAGGAAGCCCGCCCACGACATGGTGACCAGGCCGCCGATCACGGCCGGGAGCAGGAACGACACCGCGACCAGGCCGGGGAATGCCTGGTGGATGCGCCGGATGTCGCGGTCGTTGAGCAGGTCCTTGGCGAACCGCTGCTTGGAGGTCCTGTTGGCGTCGAACAGCCAGCCGTAGTGCGCCCAGGCCAGCCCCTTGGCGAGGGCCTTCCAGTCGTCGCCGAACCGCCACGGCGAGTGCGGGTCGAACTCCTTGTCGGAGTGCTTGTGGTGCCGCCGGTGGTCGGCCACCCAGGTGATGACCGGCCCCTCGATGGCCAGGCTCCCGGCCAGCGCCATGAAGATCTTCAGGCCGCGCGTGGCCTTGAAGGAGCCGTGGGTGAAGTACCGGTGGTAGCCGACCGTGATGCCGCCCGCGGACACCAGGTAGAAGACGGCCGTGAGGACGACGTCCGTCCAGCCGAGGAACCGTCCCCAGGCCAGCGGGACGGCGGCGAACAGTGCCAGGAAGGGCAGCGCGGTGAACGTGGCGATCAGCACCCGTTCTCCGTTGCCGCGCTGCTGGGGCGCGAGTTCGGGACGCCGCTGCGGGCGAGGTGGATCCATGGCCGGAGCTGTCGTCATGCGTCATCACTTCTTCCCGTGACTCGGGGCAGCCTTACCTACGCCAACGTAACCTACGAGTCCGTAGGTTGTGCAGATCCGAACAGTAAAATCAGCGGGAAACTGCCCCTTTGGCCACATAACACTCGTGCGTAACGGGGGTCGTCGGCCGCCCGCCGGGGGCGGTGGGCCCTGGCCGCTCGACCGGGCCCGGGCCGACCGGCACGCAGTGTGCTTGCTCCGTGATACACGTTCTAAACCGATCCGGACAAAACGACCATGGAGGGCGACGGTGGGCGCGTCCGGGTGGATGGCCATATGAGGTGGGCCCTCCCGGGCCCGTGTCGGTATCGTGGGGGCCGGTCGGTTCGCGGCTCTGTCCGGACCCGTCTGCTTTGATCCGGCGTGGTGTAATTGGCAGCACAAGGGTTTTTGGTGCCCTTAGACAAGGTTCGAGTCCTTGCGCCGGAGCTGTCTGAGACGCCCGACCGGGTCCCCCGGGGTGGGCGGTGGGGTGACAGGAGCGAGGTGGGCGGTATCCTGCCGGTGTCGGGTTCGCCCCGGCCTGCCGTGTCGTGATGTCGCAGGTGGGCGGGCCCGCGACCGATCCCCGTCCGCGATGCCGAGGAGCCTCCTTGTGAGCGCTGCGAGCCGCCCGGCCGCCGTCATCGTCCTCGCCGCGGGCGAGGGCACCCGGATGAAGTCCCGTACCTCGAAGGTGCTGCACGAGCTGTGCGGGCGCAGCATGCTCGGCCACGTGCTCGCCGCCGCCCGCGAACTGGAGCCCGAGCGGCTCGTCGTGGTCGTCGGGCACCGGCGCGAGCAGGTCGTCGGGCATCTCGCCGAGCACGCCCCGGACGCCGAGGCCGCCGTGCAGGAGCGGCAGGGCGGGACGGGCCACGCCGTGCGGATGGCGCTGGAGCAGACCGGCGCGCTGGACGGGACGGTCGTCGTGACGAACGGCGACCACCCGCTGCTGCGGGGCGAGACGCTGCGGGCGCTGGTCCGGGCGCACGAGGACGAGGGCAACGCCGTCACCGTGCTGACCACCGAGATGCCGGACGCGACCGGCTACGGGCGCATGATCCGGGCGGCGGACGGCAGCGCCGAGGCGATCGTCGAGCACAAGGACGCCACCGAGGAGCAGCGCGCGATCAACGAGATCAACGTCGGGATGTACGCGTTCGACGGCGCGCTCCTGGCGGACGCGCTGAAGCGGGTGACGACCGACAACGCGGGCGGCGAGGAGTACCTCACCGACGTGGTGGCGATCCTGCGCGGCGACGGCCACCGGGCGGGGGCGCACCTGGCCGCCGACTGGGTGGAGACCCAGGGCGTCAACGACAAGGTCCAGCTCTCGCAGGCCCGCAGGCAGCTGAACGACCGCATCCTCGAAGCGCACATGCGCGCCGGGGTCACGATCATCGACCCGGCCTCCACGTGGATCGACGTGCACGTGACCGCCGAACCGGACGCGGAGATCCACCCGGGGACGCAGCTGCACGGCAGGACGCACCTCGGCGAGGGCGCGCGGGTCGGTCCCGGCTGCACGCTGACCGACACGACGGTCGGCGCCGGCGCGTCGGTGACGAACGCGGTGTGCGTCGGGGCGCGGATCGGGCCGGAGGCGTCGGTCGGGCCCTACGCCTACCTGCGGCCCGGGACGACGCTCGCGGCCGGGGCCAAGGTCGGCACGTACGTCGAGACCAAGAACGCCGACATCGGCGAGGGCACGAAGGTGCCGCATCTGACCTACGTCGGCGACGCCGAGATCGGCGCCGGCTCGAACATCGGCGCGAGCTCGGTGTTCGTCAACTACGACGGTGTGGAGAAGCACCGCAGCGTCATCGGGTCGCACGTGAAGGTCGGCAGCGACAACATGATCGTCGCGCCGGTGACGATCGGGGACGGCGCCTACACCGCGGCCGGCTCGGTGATCATCCAGGACGTCCCGCCCGGGGCGATGGCGGTCGCGCGAGGACGGCAGCGCAACGTCGAGGGCTGGGTCGAGCGGAAGCGGCCGGGGACGCCGGCGGCCGAGGCGGCCCGCCGGGCCCGGGCCGGCGAGGAGAGCGCGACTTAGCGCGCCCGAAGAGGACTGCCCCGCCTCAGGGCGGGGAGGTGGAGGACGACGGCGTCTTCCGGAACAACACAGGGCCGCCCGACCGGAGAGCGGCTCGACGACAAGACGACCCGCGCGCCGGCTCTTTGGTGCGCGGGAGTGGGGACGACAACCCACATGCAGGGCACGGTTCCATTGAGGGGGAGTTGTCAGAGGTGAGTGGGATAAAAACGAGCGGCCAGAAGAAGCTGATGCTCTTCACCGGCCGAGCCCACCCTGACCTGGCCAGGGAAGTAGCCGACAACCTCCAGGTCGAGCTGACGCCGACGTCCGCGTACGACTTCGCCAACGGCGAGACGTTCGTGCGGTTCCTGGAGTCGGTCCGCGGCTCCGACGCCTTCGTGGTCCAGAGTCACACGGCTCCCATCAATCAGTGGATCATGGAGCAGTTGATCATGGTGGACGCGCTCAAGCGCGCGTCGGCCAAGCGGATCACGGTGGTCGCGCCGTTCTTCGGCTACGCACGGCAGGACAAGAAGCACCGCGGCCGCGAGCCGATCTCGGCGCGGCTGATGGCCGACCTGTTCAAGACGGCGGGCGCCGACCGGCTGATCACCGTGGACCTGCACACCGCGCAGATCCAGGGCTTCTTCGACGGCCCGGTGGACCATCTGTTCGCGCTGGACCTGCTGGCCCGGCACTTCGAGAGCCGGCTGGACACCTCCCAGGTCACCGTGGTCGCGCCGGACGCGGGCCGGGTGCGGGTCACCGAGCGGTGGAGCGACCGGCTGGGCGGCGTCCCGATGGCGATCATCCACAAGAAGCGCGACCCGGACGTGGCCAACGAGGTCAAGGTGTTCGACGTGGTCGGCGAGGTCGCCGGCCGCACCTGCGTCGTGGTGGACGACATGATCGACACCGGTGGGACGATCGTGAAGGCGGCGGACGCGCTGTTCGACCAGGGCGCGACCAAGGTCGTCGTCGCGGCGACGCACGGGGTGCTGTCGGGCCCGGCGGTGGACCGGCTGAAGAACTCCCGGATCTCCGAGGTGGTGCTGACCAACACGCTGCCGATCCCGGAGGAGAAGCAGTTCGACAAGCTCACGGTGCTGTCGATCGCGCCGCTGGTCGCGCGTGCGATCAACGAGGTGTTCTCCGACGGCTCGGTCACGAGCCTGTTCGGCGGCCACAGCTAGACCTCGACCTCGGGCACGGCGCGTGCCGGCGGGCATGGCGGCGGCCATGGCGCCGGCAGGGCCGTGGCGTTGGGCGTTGCCGTGTTGGGCTAGACTTGTGCAACCGCGTATGCCCCAGGACGTTCAAGTGCGGTGCCCGCGAAGGGCCCGCACTCCCCGGGGAACGCAAACGAATCTTTGAGCGCGCCCGCCTTCGACGGCGCGCGAGGAACGCAACGCATCGTCCGTAGCGGACGTCCGATGCCGGACGGCCGTGGAAGCAACAACGAGGAGTTTTCGCCGTGTCCGAGGTACGCATTGCCGCCGAGCCGCGCACCGAGTTCGGTAAGGGTGCCGCGCGGCGCACCCGCCGGGCCGGCAAGGTGCCCGCCGTCCTCTACGGTCACGGCACCGACCCGCAGCACATCGCGCTGCCGGGCCACGACCTGATGCTCGCCCTGAAGACGCCGAACGTGCTGCTGACCATCGAGGGCCTCTCCGGGGGCTCCGAGCTGGCGCTGCCGAAGGACGTCCAGCGCGACCCGGTCAAGGGCTTCCTGGAGCACGTCGACCTGCTGCTGGTGAAGCGCGGCGAGAAGGTCGTCGTCGACCTGCCGGTCAACCTGGTCGGCGACGTCGTCGCGGGCGGCGTCGTCCAGCAGGAGCTGGTCCAGGTGTCGGTCGAGGCGGAGGCGACGCACATCCCCGAGGCCGTCGACCTGTCCATCGAGGGCCTGGAGGTCGGGACGCAGGTGCTGGCCGGCGACCTGAAGCTGCCGTCGGGCGTCACGCTGCAGGTCGACGCGGAGGCCCTCGTCCTGCAGATCGCCGACGCGACCGCGTCAGCCGGCGCGACCGAGACCGCGGCCGAGGCGGCCGAGGCGGCCGAGGCCGCGGCCGCCGCCGAGACCGAGGCCCCCGAGGGCGAGGCCGCCGCCGAGTGACGGCGGTGCCGCCGGGCCTCGGAGGCCCGGCGCGCGGCCGCCCCGGACGGCGGGCCGCAGGGTACTTCCACGGCCCCCGCGGGTGCGCGCACCGGCGGGGGCCGTGCTCGCGTGTGAGGAGTGCGGGTGGACGCGGATCTCTGGCTCGTGGTGGGGCTGGGCAACCCGGGGCCGTCGTATGCGAAGAACCGGCACAACGCGGGGTTCATGGTGCTGGACGTCCTGGCGGCGCGCGCCGGAGGCAGGTTCAGGTCGCACCGGGCGCGGGCGGACGTGCTCGAAGGCCGGCTGGCGGGGAAGCGGGTGGTGCTGGCGAAGCCCCGCACCTTCATGAACGAGTCGGGCGGTCCGGTGAAGGGCCTGCGCGACTTCTACAAGGTGCCGGTGGAGCGGGTGGTCGTCGTCCATGACGAGCTGGACATCCCCTTCGGGGCGGTGCGGCTGAAGCAGGGCGGCGGTGACAACGGCCACAACGGGTTGCGGTCCATCACCCGGTCGCTGGGCTCGAAGGAGTATCCGCGCGTGCGGTTCGGGGTGGGGCGCCCCCCGGGACGTATGGACCCGGCGGCGTTCGTGCTGAAGGACTTCTCCGCGGGGGAGCGCAAGGAGCTCGACTTCGAGGTGGACCGTGCGGCGGACGCGGTCGAGGCGCTGCTGACCGAGGGGCTGGCGGCCGCGCAGAACACGTTCCACGCGGGTTGACCGATTTCGCCGCGCGGCGGGCGGTGAAGAGGGTTGAATCGAGGGCGACCCGCCTTTTCGGCCCTGCAATTGCGTCACTGTGACATAACTGACGGTGTCGGGCCGGAAATCCGTTCACCCGGGGTGACCGGTTGCGTTCGGTCGGGTGACCGCATCCGGCCTCACGATCGGTGAACGGCTGTGATCAAGGCGCAGTGGCGCCATTTTCGTGTGCGGTCGGGGCGGTTTGGGCGCGTTGTCCATGTGGGGGCCGCGTTCCGTCCGTGACCATGGCAAAGCGACCGTAAGATGCAGGCCGATCGAGGTTCAGGTTCAATGTGAACCTCGGGCGACGTTCAGCCGTCTTCGGTGTGAATCGCGCTGACGAGGCGCGCGTTACACAGGATTGGTGAGTGATTTATGGCCGTCGTTGACAAGGTTCAGGCCGAGTCATCGATCCGCCATGAGCACGAGCGCGCGGCGTCGCAGAACTGGAGCCGCTCCTACCGGCGGATCGCGAGGGTTCTCGACTTCACCAGCATGCTGATGGCCGGTGTGATCGCCTTCGTGCTCAGGTTCCCGGGCGTCCCGACGGAGCTGGACGCGCCGTACGTGGTCCTGACCGTGGCCCTGCCGGTGGTGTGGGTTCCGACGCTGATGCTGTGCCGCGCCTACCAGCCGCGGTACGTGGGCGTCGGGTACGAGGAGTTCCACCGGGTGCTGCGCGCCGGGTTCATCCTGACGGCGGTGGTCGCGATCGTGGCGTACGCCACCAAGACCGACGTCGCGCGCGGCTACGTGGTGATGGCGCTGCCCCTCGGGACGTTCCTGGCGCTCCTGGCGCGGTACCGGCTGCGCAAGTGGCTGCACAAGAAGCGGTGGCACGGCGAGTGCATGCGGCGGGTCGTCGCCGTCGGGCACCGCACGTCGGTGTCCGACCTGATCCGCCTGCTGCAGAAGAAGCGTTACCACGGCATGGACATCGTGGCCGTGTGCCTGCCGCCCGCGCTCGCGGCGGGCGAGGACGCGGTCGCCGAGGTGGAGGGCGTCCCGGTGCTGGGCGACTTCGGCCAGGCGGCGGCGGTCGCCGACCGGATCGGCGCCGACTCGGTGGCCGTGCTGGCGTGCCCGGAGATGGACGGGGTGGCGCTGCGCCGGCTGGCGTGGCAGATCGAGCGCAACGACGTCGAGCTGGTCGTGGCGCCCGCGCTGATGGACGTCACCGGCCCGCGGATCTCGATCCGCCCGGTGTCGGGCCTGCCGCTGCTGCACGTGGAGCACCCGGAGCTGGACGGGGGCCGCAAGGTCCTCAAGGGCCTGGTCGACCGGGTGGCGGCGCTCGGCGGGATCGTGGCGCTGAGCCCGCTGCTGCTGCTGATCGCGGTCCTGATCAAGATGTCCGGGGAGGGACCGGTGCTGTTCCGGCAGACGCGCGTCGGGCGCGGGGGCCGGGAGTTCACGGTGCTGAAGTTCCGCACGATGGTCGCCGACGCCGAGGCGCGCCGGCTGGAGCTGCTGGCCGCCAACGACCACGACGGCGTGCTGTTCAAGATCAGGCAGGATCCGCGCGTCACGCGGGTGGGGCGCCGGCTGCGCCGGTACTCGCTGGACGAGCTGCCGCAGCTGTTCAACGTGCTGCGGGGCGAGATGTCGCTGGTGGGGCCGCGCCCGCCGCTGCCGGACGAGGTCGCCCAGTACGGCGGGGACGTCTACCGCCGCCTGGTCGTCAAGCCGGGCCTGACCGGCCTGTGGCAGGTGAGCGGCCGCTCGGACCTGTCGTGGGAGGAGTCGGTCCGCCTCGACCTGCGGTACGTGGACAACTGGTCCCTCGCCCTGGACCTGCAGATCATGTGGAAGACCTGGTCGGCCGTCTTCCGGGGCTCCGGCGCGTACTGAGCGCCCGCCGCCGCAGGCGGGCCGCTGAGCGAGACCTCGTCCCGTGGCCGGTGCGGGCCGCATGAGAAAGTAGACCGAGCAGACCAGTCGAGTCGGGAATGTGATCTCAGATGACCGAGCCAGGGGCCAGAGACGATCATTCGCTCGCGGCCGAGCTCGCCGGGACGGCGGGCCGGCTGCTGCTGGGCGTGCGGGACGAGATGGGCTTCGCCGACGCGGGGGCCCTGAAGGACACCGGCGACCTGCGGGCGCACGAGTACCTGATGGCGGCGCTCGCCGAGCGCTGTCCCGGCGACGCCGTCCTGTCCGAGGAGGGGCGGTCCTCGGTCGCCGGGAAGAGGTCCAAGGGCGACGACCGCGCACCGACCCGCAACACCGCCGACGCGGAGCGGCTCACGGCCTCCCGCGTGTGGATCGTGGACCCCCTGGACGGCACCCGCGAGTTCTCCGAGGAGGGCCGCCGCGACTGGGCCGTGCACGTGGCGCTGTGGGAGCGCGACGCGTCCGGCGCCGGCCGCCTGGCGGCCGGCGCCGTCGCGCTGCCGGCGCAGGGCCTGACGCTCCGCACGGACGCGGTGGGCGGGGCCTCGCTCGTCCGGACCGACCTCGCCGAGCCCGACCCCGTCACCGCCGGGCCCGCCGGGACGCCGCCGCCCCGCGAGGTGCCGCTGCACGTCCCGGCGCCGGACGCGGGGAAGCTGCGCATCGCCGTGAGCCGCACGCGGCCGCCGGAGTTCGTCCGGCGGCTGGCGGAGGTGATCGAGCCGGACGTGGAGCTGGTCCCGATCGGGTCGGCGGGGGCGAAGATCTCCGCGGTGCTGCTCGGCGAGGTGGACGCCTACGTGCACGCGGGCGGCCAGTACGAGTGGGATTCGGCGGCCCCGGCGGCCGTCGCGCTCGGCGCCGGGGCGCACGCGTCCCGGATCGACGGGTCGCCGCTGCGCTACAACCGTGAGGACCCCCGGCTCCCGGATATCCTGGTGTGCCATCCCATGTCGGCGTCAACGCTGCTGACCGGCATTCGGGAAGTGAGCGGCGCGCTGCCCTGACCGGTCCGCCCGTCTCCGTGCCATCGGTTGCCACTGCCAGAACAGCGTGAAAGAGCCCCATGACCATGCAGCGTCGCGATTACCTACTGTCTCAGCTGGACATCCTCGAAGCCGAGTCGATCCATATCTTCCGGGAGGTGGCGGCCGAGTTCGAACGGCCGGTGCTGCTGTTCTCCGGCGGCAAGGACAGCATCGTCATGCTGCGCCTGGCCCAGAAGGCGTTCTGGCCCGCCCCGATCCCGTTCCCGGTCATGCACGTCGACACCGGCCACAACTTCCCGGAGGTGATCGAGTACCGGGACCGCCGGGTGGCCGAGCTCGGCGTCCGGCTGGTCGTGGCGTCGGTGCAGGACGCGATCGACAGCGGCCGGGTGGTGGAGCAGAAGGGCCGCCGCGCGTCCCGCAACAGGCTGCAGATCACCCCGCTGCTGGACGCCATCGAGGAGCACCAGTTCGACGCGGCGTTCGGCGGCGCCCGCCGGGACGAGGAGAAGGCCCGCGCGAAGGAGCGGGTGGTCTCCTTCCGGGACGAGTTCGGGCAGTGGGACCCCAAGAACCAGCGCCCGGAGCTGTGGAACCTGTTCAACACCAAGATCGTGCAGGGTGAGCACGTCCGGGTGTTCCCGCTGTCGAACTGGACCGAGCTCGACATCTGGGACTACGTGCGCCGCGAGGAGCTCGAACTCCCGCCGATCTACTTCGCGCACACCCGGCAGGTGTTCGAGCGCGACGGGCTGCTCCTGGACGCCGAGACGGGCTTCGCGAACCGCGGCGACGACGAGCCCGAGTTCACGGCGACCGTCCGGTACCGGACGGTCGGCGACGCGTCCTGCACGGGCGCGGTGAAGTCGAACGCGGTGACGCTCGACGAGGTGATCGAGGAGATCGCGGCGACGCGGATCACCGAGCGCGGCCAGACCCGCGCCGACGACCGCACCAGCGAGGCCGCGATGGAGGACCGCAAGAAGGAGGGCTACTTCTGATGGCCAGCGCGAACGACCGGCTCGCCGGGGACCGGCCGGCCGAGGCCCGGCCGGCCAAGCAGATGGACCTCCTGCGGTTCGCCACCGCCGGCAGCGTCGACGACGGCAAGTCCACACTGATCGGCCGGCTGCTGTTCGACTCCAAGTCGATCTTCGAGGACCAGCTGGAGTCGGTCGAGAAGACCAGCGCCGACCGCGGCGAGGAGTACACGAACCTGGCGCTGCTGACCGACGGCCTGCGGGCCGAGCGGGAGCAGGGCATCACCATCGACGTGGCGTACCGGTACTTCGCGACGCCGCGCCGCAAGTTCATCATCGCCGACACGCCTGGGCACATCCAGTACACCCGGAACATGGTGACCGGCGCCTCCACCGCCGACCTGGCGATCATCCTCGTGGACGCCCGGAAGGGCATCCTGGAGCAGTCGCGCCGGCACGCGTTCCTCACCACGCTCCTGCAGGTCCCGCACCTGGTCGTGGCGATCAACAAGATGGACCTGGTGGACTACGACCGGGGCGTGTACGAGCGGATCGTGGACGAGTTCACGGCGTTCGCCTCCAAGCTGGAGGTCACGGACCTGACGTTCATCCCGATCTCGGCGCTGCACGGCGACAACGTCGTCGAGCGCAGCGTGAACATGCCGTGGTACGAGGGCTCGTCGCTGCTGCACCACCTGGAGCACGTGCACATCGCCTCCGACCGCAACCTGATCGACGTGCGGTTCCCGGTGCAGTACGTGGTCCGGCCGCACGCGTCCACCGACCCCGACCTGCACGACTACCGCGGCTACGCGGGCCAGGTCGCGGGCGGCGTGCTGAAGCCGGGCGACGAGGTGGTGCACCTGCCGTCCGGGCTGACCACGACGATCACCCATATCGACGGGCCGGGCGGGCCGGTCGACGAGGCGTTCGCGCCGATGTCGGTGACGCTGCGCCTCGCCGACGACATCGACATCTCCCGCGGCGACATGATCGCCCGTCCGAACAACCGGCCCGAGGTCGCGCAGGACATCGACGCGATGGTCTGCTGGATGACCCCGGACCGCACGCTCACCCCGCGCTCGAAGCTGGTCATCAAGCACACGACCCGCACCGCGAAGGCCATGGTGAAGCAGCTGCACTACCGGCTGGACGTCAACACGCTGCACCGCGACGAGCAGGCGGCCTCCCTCGGCCTGAACGAGATCGGCCGCGTCTCGCTGCGGGTGACGCAGCCGCTGTTCGTCGACGACTACGGCCGCAACCGCCTCACCGGCGGCTTCATCCTGATCGACGAGGCCACCAACAACACCGTCGCCGCCGGAATGATCACCGGCGCGCGCTGACCCGGCTCCGCGGGGCCGGCGGGCCCCGCGGCGGCCGCCGGTCCGCCTCCTCCCGACCCCCTACGACAAGGCAGGCCCTGGATGCCCCCATCCGTCGGAGTCGTGCTTCCCACGCACGACCGGCCGGAGCTGCTGCGCCGCGCGCTGGAGTCGGTGCTGGCCCAGGAGTACGAGGGCGAGGTCCGCGCGGTCGTCGTCTTCGACCGGGCCGAGCCCGACGCGTCCCTCGCGGGGGACCGCGTCGAGGTGATCCGCAACACCCGGGCGCCGGGGCTGGCGGGCGCCCGCAACTCCGGGATCCTTGCCCTCGACACCGATCTGGTCGCGTTCTGCGACGACGACGACCTGTGGCTGCCCGGCAAGCTCGCCGCGCAGGTGAAGGCCCTGGAGAGCGAGCCGGACGCCGTGCTGTGCAGCTCCGGCATCCTGATCGACTTCGACGGGCGGGAGCTGCCCCGGCTGGCCGGGACGGACCGGGTGACCTACGACGCCCTGATCCGCGACCGGATGATGAGCGTCCACTCCTCCACCTACGTGGCGCGCCGCGAACCGCTCATCGAGATCGGCATGGTGGACGAGACGATCCCCGGCAGCCAGGGCGAGGACTGGGACCTCGCGCTCCGCGCCGCCCGCCGCCACCCGGTGGTGAACGTGGACGAGCCGTACGTGCGGGTCCTGTGGGGGCTGACGTCCTACTACGCGCAGGCGTGGGAGACGAAGGTCGCCGCGCTGGAGTGGTTCCTGGAGCACTACCCGGAGATCGGCGAGGAGCCGGGCGCGGCCGGGCGCGTCTACGGGCAGCTCGCCTTCGGCTGCGCGACCGTGGGCCGCCGCAGGGACGCGCTGCGCTGGTCGGCGCGCGCCCTCAGGGCGAACCCGGCCGAGCGCCGCGTCCCGTTCGCGCTGGCCGTGGCGTCGGGGGTCGTGTCCGGCAAACGCGTCCTGCTGGCCCTGCACACCCGAGGCCGCGGCATCTGACCGCGGCGATGCCGATTCCCCTGCTTTGGCCACCTTTCCCCAAGTGGCGCCGGTAATGTCGATGGCCATCCCAGCGTTGAAGGAGCCTCTTCCGTGAACCACTTCTCCCGCCGCATCGTCGCGTCCGGGACGCTGGCGCTGGCCCTCGTGCCGGCGTTCGGAATGACCGCCGCGCCCGCCTTCGCGGGCGTCGACCTCGACGCGGTCGCCGAGGGCATCAGCGAGAGCGGCTACTACGTCGACTCCCACGCCAAGTACTACCAGTCGGACGGCGCGCAGGAACTGCTCCGCAGCGCGCAGGGCCGGTCCGTCGCGGTGTTCATCGCGATCCTGCCGCCCGGGAACGACCCCGGACAGGTCCTCGGCCGGCTGCCGGGCCTGATGAAGCGGAAGGGCACCTACGCGGTGCTGGCGGGCGACCAGCTCCGGGTGTCCTCCACGGCGCTGCCGGGCGCCCGGGTGAAGTCCATCTACGACGGGGCCGTGAAGGGCAGCAAGGGCAAGCCCGACCTGGCGCTGCTGCGCTTCGTGCAGACGCTCCCGGAGTCGAAGTACGCGCCGCCGAAGCCCGGCAAGCGCGGCAACAACGGCAAGCCCGCGCCGGAGGCGTCGGTCAAGCAGCAGGAGCAGGAGGAGCGCACGCTCGCCCAGTCGCAGCCGACCGTTCCCGCCGCCGGATACGAGCCCCCGAAGGACGACGGATCGCCCATGCCGTACGTGCTCGGCGGCGCCGGGTTGGTGGCCGTGGCGGCCGCCGGCGGCGGGTTCCTGCTGTGGCGCCGCCGCTCCGCGACCCCCGCTCCCGCCGGCGGGACCGGGGCCCCGGGCGCGGCCGCCGCGCCTCCCGCGCCTCCCGCGCCCGGAGCCCAGCCTCCCGCGCCCCAGCCCCCGGTGGACGGTCCCCGGCCCGGCGACGCCAGGCCGGAACCGCCCAAGGAGTCCTGAAGGCTCCGGAGGGCTACGGCGCTCCGGACCCCAGCAGCAGGATCAGGTGGCGCTCGCCGACGCCCACCGACAGGGCGTCGGCCGGCACCGTGCCCGCGGCCGTCAGCGCCGTGCCGGGACGGCTGCGGGGCGCCCTCTTCCCCGAGCCGAGCTGGCCGCTGCCGCCCGCGCCCCACGTCAGCAGCGTCCCGTCGGCCAGGATCGCCGCGCCGTAGGCCTCCCCGGCGAACACGCGGGCGGCGCCGCGCAGCTTCGGGGCGCTGCGCCCGACGACGGTGACCGGGGCGGTCCGCGGCTTCACCGTGCCGTCGCCGAGCTGGCCGGCGGTGTTGTTGCCCCAGGCGACGATGGTGCCGTCCCCGCGGAGGGCGTAGTTGTGCTTCTCCGCCGAGGCGACCGCGGTGACGCCGTCGAGGACGCCCTCGCCGCCCACCCCCGAGACGAGGACGGGCGTGAGCCGGTCCTGGCGCGTGCCGTCACCGAGCTGGCCGAGCTCGTTGCGGCCCCATGACGCGACCCGCCCGTCCCGCAGCAGCGCCAGCCCGTGCTGGCCGCCGATCGCGATGCGGACGGCGCCGTCCAGCCGCGCGGCGCCGCCCAGCCCGCGTACCGGGACGGGCAGGGCCCGGTCCTCGCGGGTGCCGTCGCCGACCATGCCGCCCGCGTTGGCGCCCCAGGCGAGCACCTGCCCGTCGCCGCGCAGCACCAGCTCGGTGTGCCCGTCCGCGGCGATCGCCGTGACGCCGGTGAGCGCGCCGCGCCCGTCCGGCGCGCGCACGGTCGTCGGGACGGGAGGGGTGGTGCGCGCGCCGGTGCCGCGCTGGCCGGACGATCCCTCGCCCCAGGTCACGACGGTGCCGTCGCGGCGCAGCGCCATGGAGAAGTCGTTGTTGGCGGCGACCGCGACGGCGTCGTCCAGCCGGCCGGGCCGCCCGTCCGGCGCGCGGACGCGCACGGGCACGCCGCTGCCGCGGGTGGTGCCGTCGCCGAGCTGGCCGTCGCCGTTGGCGCCCCACGCGACGACCTGCCCGCCGTCGAGGACGGCCAGCGAGTGGCGGGCGCCCCCGGCGACGGCCACGACCCGGTCGAGCCGCCCCCGGCCGCCGACGCCGGTGACGGGGGCGAGCCGGGGGTCGGCGGCCGGCCCCGGCCGGCCGAGCTGCCCGTCGGAGTTGAACCCGCTCGTCCACACGGTGCCGCTGCGCGCGCCGGCGGTGCCGGCGGCGGGCGGCGGGGAGACCCGCGGCACGCTCGCGGGAGCGGACGAGCCGCCGCACGCGGCCGCCGCGAGGAGCGCCGGGAGGGCGATGAGCGCGGCGACCGGGCGGCGCGCCGCCGGTCGCCTCCGGTGGGTCACGCCGAGCGGACGCAGGCGAACAGGTGCCTGCTGTAGTTGTCCTCGTAGGGCGGCCGGGCGTCGTCGTCGGGCCCGAGGTCGACGATCTCGTCGAACCCGGTGTTCTCCCGCAGGAACGCCGCGACGCGGGCGGGGTCCCAGCCGCGCAGCGACTCGGCGAACCACGCCTCGTTGTCCTGGCCGGTGTCGAAGAACAGGACCCGTCCGGTGGCGCGGTCCAGCAGCCGGATCAGCTCCTCGGCGCTCACCGAGCCGCGGCCGAGGACGAAGTGGTGCAGGAGGCTGAAGCAGGACACCACGTCCCAGCGGCCGGCGTCGTGCCCGCCGAGGAAGTCGACGCAGTCGCCGGTGGAGACGGCGCCGTCCGGGAGCCCGTAGACGGCCCGGCCGAGCGGGACGGCCAGCGGGTCGCGCTCGATGCCCTCGGCGTCGAAGCCGCGCTCGGCCATCTTCGCGACGAACCAGCCGTAGCAGCTCGCGACGTCCAGGTAGCGGCCCCCGGCGATGCCGCGCTCGGCGAGGAACGCGTCCATCTTTCCGAGCCGGTCGGTGCACTGCCGGACGGTGGTCCAGCCGGTCCTCAGTTCGGGCGCGTCGATCGGCTGGTAGAGCTCGTGGGTGCCGTCGAGCCAGCTCATCTTCAGCAGGAGGTCTTGCAGGGGCGTGGTGACGGGCAGCCACTTGGCGACGACGTTGGCGCCGTCGGCGCCGCCCATCGCGGCGATGGCGAGCCGGTGGTGGCCGTCGAGGATCTGGTACTGGTCGGAGCCGCGGACGGGGGCGACGAGCACCGGGTCCTGCGGCCCGCTCTGCTGCGGGCGGGGCGCCGCGCCGGGCGCCTCCTCGCCGCGGTACCGCGCGACGAACGCGCGGGCGGCGGCGAGGACGCCGGCCTCGTCGGTGCCGCCGAAGTAGGCGCCGCCCGCCTCGATGCAGCGCATCCCGAGCCGGCCGTAGGCGCTGGACAGGATCTCGGCGTCGGTGAGCTCCGGCCGCTCGTCGGCGAGCCGCAGCAGCCCGACGTGCGGGCCGTCCAGGAACGGGGTCGAGGGCCACAGCAGGTCGCCGGTGCGGTCGGCGAACTCGCGGGCCGTCCAGCCGCCCTGCGCGCCGACGAGGAGCTGGTCGAACCGGACCGGGACCTTCCACGGGCGCCGCAGCACGGCGGTGGACACCGCGACGCGCGCCGCGGCCGGGATCGGCAGCGAGCGCCCGGCGTCGACCAGCCGGCCGTACACCGGGCCGCTCGGGGCGAGCCCGCTCTTGCGAAGCACCGCGCGGGACTTGCGGCGCACTTGGTCAATTCCCGTGGGCATGCATGCTCCTGGCAGATGTCGTTTCGGTGGCGGGCGCGGCGGCGGCGCCCGCGGGTGCGGCACGGCCGCGCCTCCCCGGCAGCAGGGAGGCGAAGGCGGTGAGGGACAGCCGCTCGCGGCCGGCCCAGAGCAGGGCGAGGTACAGCATCGCGCCCGGGATCAGCCCGCCGGCGAGGGCGGCCTCGCTGGAGCCGGCGGCCAGCCGGACGGCCAGCGGCACCGCCGCGAAGCTGACCAGCGCGGAGCCGCCCGCCCAGAACAGCCCGGCGCTCGCCGGGGTCATGTCGAGGATCCGCCGGACCTGGACCAGGGCCAGCAGCGTCCGCACGAGCAGCCCGCACGCCCGCGCGACCGCCGCCCCGGCGATCCCGAACGGCGGGATCAGCAGCACGTTCAGCACCAGGTTCACGCCGAGCGCGGCGCTCTGGTTGACCAGGCTGAGCCCGCTGCGGCCCGCCATCAGCAGCATCACGTCGCGGGCGCCCGTCGCGGTCGCCACCAGCATCGCCATCGCCAGGATGACCGTGACGACCTCGCCGGTCCCGCGGTAGCCCTCGCCGAAGGAGCCCACGTACACCGGGGCGCCGACCGCGATCGACAGGTGCACCGGCCAGGCGAGCGCGAGGTTCCAGGACGCGCACACCGCGAACACCCGCTGCGCGCCCGCGCGGTCGGCGAGCGCCATCAGCCGGCTCACCGCGGGCTGCATGACGTTCTGCACGGCCTGGGTGACGAGCTGGCTGATCACGATGAACCGGGTCGCGGCGGTGTAGATCGCCGCCTCGCGCGGCGAGCTGAGCGCCGCGACGAGCACGATGTCGGCGCGCTGGAACGCCGTCTGGCAGATCTGCGCGAACGCGCGCGGCGCCGTGAAGCGCCAGAAGTCGCCGGCCAGGGGCCGCCAGCCGGACGGCGTCCCGGCCTCCGCGGCCACCGGCGCCTCGGCGCGGCCCCGGCGGCTGATCTTCAGGTACCAGAGGAGGGCGACGACCAGGCACGGCAGGTACGGCGCCGCCCACGCCAGGGCGAGCCACACCGCGTCGTCGGTCAGCAGCGCCGCCACGACGACCCCGGCGACCTGGAGCGTCTGCCGCATGATCTTGTCGACGAGGACGGTCGGCCGCATCGAGCCGTGCCCGCGGGTCGCCGCGAGCAGCGCGTCGTGCGCCCCCGCGAGGGGCAGGAACAGCGCCAGCACCCGCACCATGCCCACGGCCTGGCCGGGATCGTCGGCGCCGATGTGGCCCGCCGTCCACGGCGCGGTGAGGGCCAGCACGAGACCCGCGGCCAGCGCCGTCGCCGCGACCGGGACGAGCGCCACCGGCACCGTCCGGCGCGCCGCGCCGCGGTCGCCGAGCGCCAGGTGGCGGGGCAGCCAGCGCAGCAGGCCCGCGTCGGTGCCGAGCCCCGACACGGCCTGCAGGATGATGAACAGCGACGTCGCCGCGAAGAAGGTGCCCGCGATCCGCTGCGAGTACAGGTGCGCGACCAGGAAGACGAGCGCGAGGCCCTGGACGCCGGCGACGGCGGCGCCGACGAGGTTCAGCGCGCCGCCCCTCGCCAGCCTGTTCAGGTTCGGCCCGCCCGGACCGGACGGCTTCGGCTCGTCCGCCGCTGCTCCGTCGGAATCAGGGGCCGGCATGCCGGCCGGCCTTGTGCGGACTCTTGCCGTAGCGGGGCGAGACGTCCGGCGCGGCGTCCTTCGGCCCCGCCGGGGGCTTGCCGTCCGCGCCGTCCTCCGGCAGATCCGGCGGCATGAACTTGGAGATGTCCTCCTGGGTCCGCGTCGCGGCCGACTCCAGCCCGTCGTCGGCGGCCGCGTCGGCCGGCTCGGCGGGCTCGGCGCCGGCGGGCGCCGCCGGGCGCGGACGCGCCGTCCCCGTGCCCTGGGTGACCTCCGTGGGGGACACGGGCTTGGGGGCGACGGGCTTGCCCGGCCCGGCCGGGGGTTCGAGCGCGGGCGGAAGGGGACGGCGCCGCGGCTCTGGCTGCGGCTGCGGCGCGCCGCGCCGCCCGGACGGCGCCGGCCGCGCCTCGCCCGTGCGGGGCGGCTGCTTGACCTGCGGCAGCGCCTGCGTGACCAGGGACCCGGAGTCGGCCGGCTCCTCGTCGGGCTCGTCCTGCCCGCCGCGCGACGGGTCCTCGGCCCACGCGAGGGGGGCCTCCGGGGCGCGGCGCCGGCCGGCGCGCGCCTCCGGCTGGCGGGGCTCGGAGCCCTGAGGCGGGTGGGGCTGGCGGGCGGGCGGAGCCTGCCGCGCCGCGCGCCCTCCCCGCGGCTCCGGCGGCTCCAGCAGGGCGCCGAGCACCGTGACGCCGGCGCGCTCGGCCTCCACGTACGCCTGCCGCAGCTCCTCGCGGGTCGTGACGCCCTGGTTGATCACGAGCACGACCGCGTCCACGAAGGTGCACAGGGCCTGCGCGTCGGCGTCGTGCAGGCTCGCCGCGTTCACGATGAGGTACTCGCTGCGGCGGCGCAGCACCTTGACGGTCTCGCGCATCCGCGGGCCGCTGAACCGGTGCGCGGCCTCGCGGGCGCGCGGGCCGCGCGGCAGCAGCCGCAGCTGCGAGTCGGTGTGGATCAGCAGGGTCGCCGGGTCCGTGCCGCTGAGCAGGGTGTCCGACAGCCCCTTGCCGCCGGGCCGCGCGCCGAACAGGGTGCTGACGTCGGCGTCCTCGGTGGTCGCGTCGATCATGATGGTCTTGGCGCCGGCGAAGGCGAGCGAGACCGCGAGGTTGGCGCTGGCCATGCGGGCGCTGCCCCCCGGGGTGGCGTTGCTGATCAGCAACGCCACCGGGGTCTGCGGCGCGGTCGCCACGACCGCGGCGCGCAGCCGCCGGTACGCCTCGCCGACCGGGCTCTTGGGCGCGCTGACCAGGGCCAGTGTGTCGCCGGGCGGGCCGCCCGCCGGGATGGTGGACAGCGTCCGGACGCCGAGCCCCTCGATCGACTCGGCGTTGCGCAGCCGCTGGTTGAGCCGCTCCCGCAGCAGCATGACCACGAACCCGGCGACCAGCCCGAGCACGAGGCCGCCCGCGCCGTACATCGCGGGCCGGACGATGCCGGGCCCGGCCGGCGCGTCCGCCGGGGTGATCACCTGTCCGGGGTCGAGGGGGGTGCTGGCGATGTCGTTGGACTGCTCGTCGATGACGCCGAGCTGGTTGGTGTAGGCGGTGACGCGCTGCTGGAGGGTGGAGCGCCGGGAGCCGGAGGAGGCGGCCAGCTCGTTGTTCGCCCGCTGCAGCAGGTGCTCGACCCTGGCCGACTGCGCCTTCAGCTTCGCGAGCTGGTTGTTCACCACGGCCTGCGCGCGCTGCGTGCGGTACTCCAGGTAGGCGTCGGCGAAGGCCTGCGCGCCCGCGCGGGCGTTGCCGGAGCTGTTCGCGGTGTAGGTCAGGTTGAGCACCTGGGTGTTGGGCGGGACCGAGACCCCGATGTCGCCCTCCGCCTCGTGCCCGAGCTTCTTCTGGACGATCTTGGCGACGCTGTCGGTGGCGACCAGCTGCGCCTCCGTCTGCAGGTTCACCAGGTCGTCGCCGCGGCCCTCCGGGGAGTACGGGTTGCCCTCCAGCGGGCTGACCAGCACCGTCGCGGTGGCCTTGAACGGCGGCGGCACGGCGATCTCCAGGGCGACGCCGGCCGCGGTGCCGAGCACGGCGAGCCCGATCAGCGCCCCCAGATAGCGCCGGACCAGGGCGAGCAGGTGCCCCCCCTGGGCGTCGGCCGTCTGGTCAGCTCCCACGACGATCCCCCTCATCGATCAGGCTCGTTCTTGACGGAGTGTTCATCTCGACTTTAACCGCGCCTTGCAAGAAGACGGTTCTGTTCATCTCAACCTTGTCCAGGAGCGGCGACCCCGACCGGGGACGGGCGGGCGGCGCGCCGCGGCGCCGGGGACGCGGGCCCGCGCAGGACGGGAGCGGTCAGCACGATCACGCGTGCGGGGTTGGCCGCCTGGTCGAGTGCCAGTACCCCGCTCGCGACCTCGCGGTCCAGGGCCCGTCCCCGTTCGACGACCACCAGGGCGATGTCACTGGCGGCGGCCGCGGCGATGGTGTCCGCGCCGTTGATGTCGGGCGTGGTGATGACGACGATGCGGGACACGCGGCCCGCCTTGTCGACGGCCCGGGTGAGCTGGCGGTCGTCGTCGCTGCGCACCAGCCGGACGGTGAACGAGTGGCCGGTCCCGGCCGCGGCCGGCGGCTCGTGGAAGGGCTCGCCGTCGGCGACGATGCGCAGGACCGTCGTGGCCGATCCGCCCTCGGTGCACATCTCGGCCAGCTCGTAGGCCACCTCGGTGCCGGCCGATCCCGGGACCCCGGTGACGAGCACGGTGGCGGCGTCGGCGTCGAAGACCAGGTTGCGGAGCCGCCGCGCGACCTCGCGGTGCCCGGCGCCGAGCGCCGCCCCCTCCACCATGATCGGAAGCCGGCTGTGCAGCCGCAGGTCGGCGGGGCGCCGGATGCGGCGCGGCCGCACCTCGCGGACCACCACGTAGGCGATCCAGCAGAGCAGGCCGATGCCGATTCCGGACGCGACGGCCACGTCGCGTCCGGGATCGTCGCCCCGCCGGGGGAGCGGGGCCCCGCGCAGCACCTCGCCGGGCTGCTCCTGCTTGCTCTTGATGGCCGCCACCTGCTTCTCCACGTCGCGGATCTGCTTCACCAGCGCCTGGCGGCGGGTGCGGGTGGTGAGCCGGCGCAGCTCGTCCTCGTCGCCGGGCAGCGCCGCGAGCTGCTTCTTCAGCAGCTCGGCGTTGTTCTCCAGCGCCTGGCGGTTGTGCTCCAGCACCTGGCCGAGGATCCGGTTCCGCAGCGCCAGGTAGGAGTCGGCGACGACCCGGGCGCCGTCCTGGGCGGTCCGCGGCGTTCCGGCCCGCACCGAGATCGTGAGCACGTGGGTGTTGGACGGCACCGTCAGGCCGATCCGGTCGCGCAGTTCGGCGTCGGACGCGTCGAAGCCCGGCCGCTCCGCCAGCTTGGACAGCACCGGGCGGGACCAGACGAGCTGGGCCTCGGTGTCCATCGTCGTCTCGCGGGGGGCTCGGGTGTTGGTGTCGATCGCCGAGCCGATGTCGATGGAGGGGTGCAGCGCCACCGGCGGCGCCAGCACGTAGATCTGCGCGGTGTAGGTCGTCGGCGTCAGCACGATCTTCACGACCCCGAGCGCGCACCCGGCCAGCAGCGCGATGAGCAGCGCGGCCAGGTGGCGGCGGACGACGCCCGCGTACCGGGTGACCGGGACGGAGTCCGGCGCGAGCGGCGGTTCCGCCTGCACGCTGGCCGGGCCGAGGGTGCGTTTGCTCATCGCCGCCTCATCGCCGCCAGGCGGGCTCGGCGCCGAGGAGCGCGGCGAGCTTGTCGTCCCAGGGGGCGTAGTACTCGGCCAGGCGGCGCTGCAGGTGGTCCGGCAGCGGGGAGCCCGGCCGCGCGTTGTGCCGTTCGAACGACGCGGGCCGCCAGGCCGGCAGCCCCAGGAACTCCAGGATGGAGTCGTAGCAGGGCTCGGGTTCGGTGAAGAAGTCCTCCGCGAACGCCACGTGCACCCTGTCCCGTCCGAAGAGGGCGAACAGCCGCTCGATCTGCTCGGCGTAGCGACCGCGGTCGAGGTAGGAGTGGTGCCGGTGGCTGTGGCTCACGTAGGCGGGGTCGGCCTTGATCTTGTCGATCTCGCCGGAGAGCCGCTCGGGCTCCAGGTCCAGGGCCCGCTCGAAGGGCTCGGTCTCGAACCCCCGCGCCAGCTCGTGCTTGTGGGCGGAGTAGGCCCGCACCACCGGGTCGCGCAGCAGGACGACGAGCTTCACCCCGGGCAGGTCGCGGGCGATCCGCTCCGGCGCCAGCGGGTGGTGCATGTAGTAGCCGGCGGACTCGAACGCCTGGGGGGCGGCGTCCCGGGCGCGGCGCTCGGCGAGCGCGCGGACCGGGAAGTGCCCCCGGTACCAGCCGAGGCCGCGCGTGTAGTTGACGTCGAAGTAGTGCACACCCTTGTGGAAGTTGGGCTGGACGGTCGCCGGGTGCGCGGCCAGGGCGCGGAACAGCGAGGTGGTGCCGCCGCGCTGCGTGCCGACCATGAGGAAGTCGGGCAGCATCCGGGCGCCCGAGGTCAGCCGCCCTCCGGCGCGGGTCGCGGCCCGTCCGGCCTCCTTGACCCACGGAGGGGCGTCACGGCGTGAGATCACGGGGTTCCTCCCGAGGGCGTGTCCGGTGGAGTGGTGTGCAGGAGCGTCAGCAGCCGCTCGGTGTCGGCGCGCAGCGGCCCGCCGATCGGCTCCTGGGCGGCCAGCAGGTAGCGGCGGCACAGCTCCAGGAGGTAGAGCCGGACGGTCGCCTCCGCGGCGGGGCCCGTCGGCCCGAGCGGCTCCAGGAGGGCGGCGGCGCCGTCCGGCCAGGCGGCGTAGGGCGGCCCGGACGCGGTGCGCATCGCCTCCTGGAGGCGGTAGTGCAGCAGGTCGAACCCGTTCGGGACGCCGCGCGAGAACCGCTCCCAGTCCCACAGGCGCAGCACGCCGCGGTGCCAGGCCATGTTCCACGGCGTCCAGTCGCCGTGCCAGGCGCCGAAGTCCAGGACCAGGTCGCCGTGCGCCTTGCCGACGCCTTCGACGACCTCGCCGAAGACGGCGCGCTGCCGCTCGTCCCGGACCAGGCCGGGGCTCGCGGCCATCTCCTCCCAGTAGGCGCTGGCGCGCAGCGGCGCCCGCTCGACGCCGCCGACCTCGAACAGCGCCCGCATCTCCGAGACGGGGGCCCGCCCCCGCGGGCGCCAGCCGAGCGCGCTGGTCGGGAGCGGTTCGAGGACGAGCAGGTCGAGGCCGTGCCACGTGCCGTGGTGCAGCAGCCGCGGGACGTGCAGGCGCCCGCCCGGCCCCGGCGCGGGCAGGTGGGCGTTCAGGTAGGTGAGGGCGGCGGCCTCGCCCTCCAGGAGGGCGCGGGCCGTGCCGGTGTCGCCGATCTTGACGAAGGCCGCGGGCTCGCCGCGCGGCGTCAGCACGTGCAGGATCGGCTTGCGGTTGGCGCGGGCGCTCCCGAGCCCCACGCTGACCACCACCGGCCGCCCGAGCAGCTCCGCCAGCCGGTCCTCGATGGAGGGGCCGCCGCCGGTGATGCTGAGCCGGTCGCGCAGCGTGCGCTCCGGCAGGCCGGTGCGCACCGCCGCCGCCGTCAGGCCGCGGGAGGCGCGCTGCTTCGGGCCGAGGTCGTGGCTGTAGCGGCGCAGCGCGGCCGCGGTGGCGCGCGGCATCCCCGCCGGGACGAGCAGCCGCGGCCGCTCCGCGTCCGGCAGGAACGCCAGTTCCCGGCGCGCCCCCTCGGAGCGTCCCGGTCCGACGGCCTCCACCCGCGCGTCCGGCCACAGGTCCCGCACCGCCGCGATCCAGGCGGCGCGCGTCTCCTCCGGGGCGCTCACAGCGACGCCTCCTCGGCGGTGCCGGCGGGCGCCGCCTCGGCGGTGTCGGCCGGCGCCGCGACGCGGGCACGGGCGCGCGGCCGGGCCTCGGCGCGGGCGTCCCTGCTCGCCCGCCACATCAGCCCCACAGCGATCATCACCGTGTACAGCGGTACCTCCACCATGTCGTAAGTGATCATGAACAGGCCGCAGGCGATCAGGACGGCGCAGCCCGCCAGCGAGTACGCGCCGCGCTCCCGCCAGTGCCGCAGGAACCGGACGGCGAAGAACGCGCAGAACGCGATCGTCCCGACGACGCCGTTGGCGAACAGCAGGAGCCACAGATGGCCCTGGGTGCCGAGCGGCGGGGAGCCGCACGCCTTGCAGCCGATCTTGTCGCCGCCGGACACCTGGCCGAGGTCGCCCTGGACGTTGCGGGTGGACCCGAATCCGACCAGCGGGGAGCCGCTCAGGGCGCTGCGGGTGGTCTCCTCGGCCAGCAGCGTGCGGCGGTTGTTGCTGTGCGGGTTGTCGAGGCGGTCCTGGACGAGGCCGGGCAGCGGCGACAGCGCCACGACGATCGCGCCCGCCGCGGCCATCCCGGCCGTCCAGGCGATCACGCGGGGGCCGCCGACCTGGAGCAGCTTCGCGACGCCGAACAGGCCGATCGCGCCGAGCGCCCCCCACAGCCCCCGGTTCAGGGAGTACACGACGGGCCACAGCGACGCGGCGAGGACGGCCAGCCCGAACGCGCGGCGCCGCATGTCGGCGCGGACGATCCAGGTCAGCAGGAAGTACGGGAGGAAGAAGGCGTAGGCGGAGCCCCAGGTGTTGGCGTACGCGAACGGCGCCATCGGCCGGGACTGCTCGAACCCGAGGATCGACTCGATGTCGGCGACCTTCGGGTGGACGATGTCGCGGACGAAGGAGTTGGCGGTCAGCCCGTGCGGCAGCACCATCTCCACCGGCGAGGTGAGCTGGATCGAGGGGAAGAAGGACCCGACCAGCCCGCCGACGGTCGTCACGATGAACATGTAGCCGAGGAGCCGGCCGATCTTGCCCGACGGCAGCTCCCGCTCGCTCATGTTGCCGATGTAGAGCAGCACGATGGTGGACGACAGGTACCAGGCGAGCCGGTAGCCGTACACCAGGAGCCGGCTGAACCCGCCGCCCGGTTCGGCGAGGGGGGCGTCGGCCCACAGCACCAGCACGCCCAGCACGACCCAGAGCAGGAAGAAGAGCCACGTCCCGAAGCCGCCGGGCGCCACCAGGGTGCCGCGCCGCCGCCACAGCGTCATCGCCATGGGCACGCTGATGACCAGCAGCACGATGTTCGCCAGGCCGAGGATCCACCACACGGGGAAGCCGAGGAGCGCGACGGCGAGCGGCCAGCCCGGCCGCAGGCGCCAGGGCAGCAGCCGCGGCGTCGCGAGAGGTGTGCTCCCCGCGATCCCTCGCATCCCGGCCAATCACCGCTCCGTTTCCGTGGGACGCGCCTGCGGGCGCGCGGACCGCGCCGTCCGGTTCCGGACGCACGTCGCCCATGGAAGGACGTCCTGTCTCTTACCAGGGGCGACAGCGGATGATGGCCGAATTCGGCCACGCGATCCGGTCGTCCGGTGAGACCCGGCAAGCGTCCTTTCGAGGTGCGCAGCGTACCTCGCGAGACGTGATGGGCGTGCCCGCCGGGGCGCGTCCGGGGGGCCTGCCGCAGGCCGATCATCGGGCGGGCCGGTGGCCGAAACCGAATAGTTAGTGATCAAACGGCGGTCCCGGCTGCCCGCTGGCTACGATTGCGCGGCGCTATGTGCCTTCACGAGGAACATGGCGGCTTACTTCTATCTTGCACGGAGGGGTCGATGGGCAGACGCAGGTGGGGGCCTCTGGCCGTGGGGGCGGTGCTCGCGCTGGGGACGCTGACGGGGAGCCTCGCCGCGGGCGCCCCGGCGAGCGCGGACCAGAGGGGATCCGAGCCCGCGCACGGCAAGGTCGTCAACGCGGACCCGGCGAACTACACGCCGAACGTCCTGGACGGCGAGGTCAAGTCGATCATCAAGATCGGCGGCAAGATCTACGTCGGCGGCTCGTTCACCCAGGTGAAGGAGCCCGGGGCCAACAAGCCGACGCTGGTCCGCAACCGGCTGTTCGCCTTCGACGCCGCCACCGGCGCCATCGACCCCGACTTCGCGCCCAGCCTCGACAAGGGCGAGGCCAGCGCGCTGCTGCCCGCCCCCGACGGCCAGTCGATCTACGTCGGCGGGAGCTTCGGCCAGATCAACGGCGTCCGGCACTTCGTGCTCGCCAGGATCAACGCCCAGACCGGCGCCCCCATCGCCTCGTTCGACCCGCAGTTCGACGCCAAGGTCCGCGACCTGCGGCTGGCGGGCGGCCGGCTGTACGTCGGCGGCACCTTCGCGACCGTCGGCGGCGTCGCGCGGCCGGCCCTCGCCGCCCTCGACCCGCAGACCGGGGCCCGCGACGACTTCCTGAACCTCGACGTCACCGGCACCCAGACCGGCGACGGCGTCACCCAGATCTACAAGATGGACGTCAGCCCTGACGGCTCCAAGCTCGTCGGCATCGGCAACTTCAGCTCGGTCGCGGGCAGCACCCGGCGCCAGATCGTCATGGTGGACCTCACCGGCCCGTCCGCCCAGCTCGCGAACTGGGACACCACCCGCTACGCCGACCAGTGCTCGCAGTCGTTCGACACGTACATGCGCGACGTCGAGTTCTCTCCCGACGGCGCGTACTTCGTGGTGACGACCACCGGCGCGTACGGCGGCTCCGCGAAGCTGTGCGACACCCAGGCCCGCTGGGAGAGCGCCGCCTCCGGCGGCGGCCAGCAGCCGACCTGGGTGAACTACACCGGGGGCGACACCACCTACGCCGTGGAGATCACCGACACGGCCGTCTACACCGGCGGCCACTTCCGGTGGGCGAACAACCCGTTCGCGGGCGACAACCCCGGCCAGGGCGCCGTCGGACGCGAGGGCATCGTCGCGCTCGACCCGGTCAGCGGCCTGCCGTTCAGCTGGAACCCCGGCCGCGACAAGGGCGTCGGCGTCTTCGACATGCTGGCCACCGACGAGGGCCTGTGGATCGGCAGCGACACCGACAACGTCGGCGGCGAGTTCCACCAGAAGCTCGCGCTGTTCCCCGTGGCCGGGGGCGCGGTCATCCCCGCCTACAGCACCGGTGAACTGCCCGGGAACGTCTACTCCGGCGGCGGCATCGGCTTCGGGGCCGCCAACTACCTGAGGCACCGCTCGTTCGACGGCACCACCGCCGGCGCCGCGGTCGACGACGGCACGGCGGGCGTCGACTGGCGCACCGCGCGCGGCGCCTTCATGGTCAACGGGGAGCTCTTCTACGGGTCGTCGGACGGCGCGTTCCGGCGCCGGTCCTTCGACGGCACGGCGCTCGGCACGCCGACCACCATCGACACCGCCGACCAGCTCACCGCCATGACGACCTGGCACTCGCAGGTGCCGAACATCACCGGCATGTTCTTCGCCAAGGGCCGGATCTACTACACGCGCGGGCAGTCCTCGCTCTACTACCGGACGTTCAACCCGGAGAGCAACGTCGTCGGCGCGCAGGAGTTCACCGCGGTGGGCAACCTGCCCGGCATGAGCTGGAGCTCGGTCGGCGGCATGTTCGTCAACGGCGCGAACCTCTACTACGTCAACAACGGCAACGGCCGGCTCTACCGGGTCGCGTTCTCCGCGGCGGGAGTGCCGTCCGGCTCGCCGACCGAGGTCAGCACCGCCGACTGGCGCGGCCGGACGGTCTTCCTGTACGCGGGGACGCCGAACCAGCCGCCGACCGCCGCGTTCACCGGCGACTGCGACGGGCTCACCTGCACCTTCAACGCCGCCGGCTCGTCCGACTCCGACGGCTCGATCGCCTCCTACGCCTGGGACTTCGGCGACGGCGGCACCGGCACGGGCGTCGCGCCGCAGCACGCGTTCGCCGCGGCCGGCACCTACACGGTCAAGCTGACGGTGACCGACGACCGCGGCGGCAAGGGCACCCGGTCCCAGGACGTGACGGTCGCGTCGAACCAGGTGAACATCGGCTACCGCGGCGGGGCGGGCGGCAACGGCAACGTCCAGACCGCCACGGCGCAGGTCCCGCCGGCGGTCCAGCCCGGCGACGGCATGCTCCTGTTGCTGACGTTCAACAGCAGCGAGGCGACGCTGGCGACCCCGCCGGCCGGCTGGACGCAGGTCGGCACGCAGGCGGCGGGCACCGCGACGTCCGTCGTCTGGAAGCGCGTCGCCCAGGCCGGTGACGCCGGCACGCAGGTCGGCATCGGGTTCAGCGCCTACACCAAGGCCGACATCCGGCTGCTCGCCTACGAGGGCACCAACGCCACCGACCCGGTCGCGGCGGTGGCGAAGAGCAGCGACGCCGGCACCGTCACCGACCACACCGGCCCGTCGGCCCAGGTGGACGCGGCCGGGTCGTGGGTGGTGACGTACTGGGCGGACAAGTCGTCCACCACCACGTCCTGGACGGCCCCGGCCGGCGTGGAGGCCCGCGGCACCGGGATCGGCTCGGGCAGCGGCCGCATCACGGCCCTGGTCGCCGACAGCAACGGCACGGTCGCCACCGGCGCCTACGGCGGCAAGACGGCGACGACCGACGCCGCCAGCCGCGCCGCGATGTGGACCATCGTCCTGGCCCGCAAGTAGGACGCGTCACCCGCACGCGCCGCGCCCCCCCGCCGGATCTCCGGCGGGGGGCGCGGCATGTCGGCGGCGGTGGGGCCGTCAGCAGAAATCGCTCCAGGCCTTGCGGCTCTGGGTGTCGAGGAGGCGGAAGTCGCCGGTGCTCCAGTCGAGGTCGAAGTAGGAGACCCACAGGGCGCGGTGCTTGGCGAGGTAGGCGTTGGTGGCGTTGAGCCAGGCGGCGCGCCTGTCGCCGTTGTCGCCCTTGACCAGGTAGCTGCCGGTCTCGGCGATGCCGAAGGGCAGGTCCTCGCCCTTGCTGACGGCGACGACGCGGTCGTACATGGTGGCCGGGTCGTCGTAGCGGCCCTTCTTCCAGCCGAGGTTGTACACGTCCCAGCCGAGGACCTGGATGACGTCGCGGCCCGGGTAGTAGTCGCGCCAGTCGCGCTTGGACAGCGGGTCGAGGCTCCAGCCCATCAGGACGAGGGTGGCGTGGACGCGGGGGTTGCCCGCCTTGTCGGCGAGGGACCGCAGCCGCCGCCACGCGGCGCGGTAGTCGGCGGCGGTGAACTCGCCGGAGGCGATGTTGTCCTCGGGCTCGTGGTAGTAGACCCAGTAGAGGTCGCGGTCGCGGGGCGCGGTCGCGAACCAGCGGGTCATCTCCCGGTCGTACTTGCCGGCGAGGACGTCCTTGGGCGCCAGCTTGAACGAGATGATCGGCGGGCGGTTCCCGGTGTCGGGCTTGCCCGGCCACGCCGGCGGGACGCCCTGGTAGAACAGCCGGACGGTCTCCAGGCCGCCGTAGGCGGCGTCCAGGCGGGTGAGGGCCTTCTGGAAGGTCTCACCCGGCTGGAGTTCGAGGGAGAGGCCGCAGAGCGTCCGCCCGCCCGCCGGGGACGTGCCGGGGGTCTTCACCGGCTGCGGGGTCTGCCAGGTGGGTTCGGGCCCGGGCGCGGGAAGCGCCGTGCCGGACGTCTCCGGCGACCTGCTCGGCGTCGGCGGGGGCGCGCCCGGCCGGGTCCGCAGGAGCAGGCGCGGGCCCTCGCCGGTCTCCCGTGAGCGCAGCGAGACCGCCGTCCGGGGGCCCTGGCCGGTGATGGCGAACGCGTAGAGGCCGGGGCCGGTCACCACCTGGCCCACGTCGAAGGACACCGTGCCCCCCGACCCGGCGGGGGCGCTCGCCACGACGGATCCGGCGACCGGGCGGTTGCCCCAGGACGTGCCCTCCTCCGTCCACGCGCCGGGCAGCGTGCGCAGCTCGACCCGCCGCGGCCGGTTCTCCAACCGGTCGAACGTCATCTCCACGCGGGCCCGGGTGACCGCCGGGGTGCCGGGCGGCACCTCGAACGCGACGTAGGCCTCGGTGTGCCAGCCGGGCCACGCAGAGGCGGTGATCTTCCGCGCGTCCCCGAACGCCGTGCCGGGCATCTCGCGCACCACGTAGGTGTCGGCCGAGGCGGGGACGACCGTGCTCGCGCCCGCGGCGGCCGTCCGGGCGTGGTGGGCCGTGCCGGTCCCCGACAGGGCGATCGCGCCGGAGCCGCCCAGGACCAGCAGCGCGCCCGCGGAGGTGACGTAGAAGAACGGGCGGGGGCCGCGGCGCCGGTCGCGCCGCCGCGGCCCGTCCGGCGGGACGGGCAGCGAGCGGCGCGCGTCGGGGCGGTGATGGCCGCCGCGGACCACCTCGCGCTGTTCGTGATGGACCAAGGCCCCCGCCCCTTCCCGCAGAACGTCCCCCGCCCTTTATCTCATGGGAGCCGCCGGCTCACCCCGCGGGGAACATCCCGAGGCGTCCGTGGTACTCGTGCCCGAGCTGGTCGGTGTCGCTGCCGACGAGCAGCCCCTTCGGGTGGGCGACCAGCGTCTCGACGCCGTGGCCGAGCGTCCGCGTGGGGTTCCACGCCAGCGCCTTGCCGGTCTTCGGGTCGAGCGCGCCGATGCCGGGGCGCGACACGGCGCCGGGGCCGGCGGAGTCGTGCCCGTAGGGGTTGTCCAGCCAGCGCTGGTGCCCGCCGACGTAGACCGCGGCGCCAGTCACCGAGGTGGACAGCAGCGTGTCGCCGCCCGTCCAGTTGACCCAGGTCGGCTTCTGCCCCGACCCGGTGGGGGACGACTCCCAGCGGGCGGCCGAGTCGCACAGCTGGCTCTGGCCGTAGGGGCCGCCCGTGGTGACGACCACGAAGTACTTGCCGTCGGGGGAGAAGTCCATGCCGCGCATGTAGGTGTCGAACGCGGCGAGGTTGCAGGGGGTGGAGTAGCGCTCGGTCGACCAGGTCGACAGCTTCGCGGTGCCCTTGCCCAGCGTGATCATCGCGATCTGGACGCGGCGCTGGCCGTTCACCCGGGTGAACGTCCCGTTGATGACCATGCGGGTGTCGGTGGGGTCGACCGCCATCCGGTACACCTTGAGGTCGCCCGACCTCGGCTCGGTGACGGTGAAGTTGAACGCGTTGTCGGCGACGCCCGTGAGCCTGTCGACCCGCGCGAGACCGGTGCGCGCCTTGCCGCCCGCCTTGGTGAACATGCCGCCGATGTAGAGCCGGGAGCCGCGCACCACCATGGTGTAGACCCGGTAGTTCACGTTCGGCTTGAAGCCGGTGTGGACCTTGTTGGTGGAGATCTTGAGCGCGGTCACCGTGCCGGTCTTGACGCCGTTGACGGTCGTGAACGTCCCGGCCGCGTAGATCCAGTCGCTGGACCCGGGCTGCAGGGCGTGGACGGTTCCGTTGACCTTCGGGACGAAGGCCGTGCTGATCTTCCCGGTCCGGATGTCGTAGGCGAACAGGTTGTGCCGCTTGATCGTCTTCTTGCCGCTGCCGGCCTCGCGGACCTCCTCGAAGTTCCCGCCCACGACGACCCAGTTCCCGACGGTGGTGATGGCGCGGACGGTGCCGTCCAGCACGTGCGGGGTGATGTTCACCGGGTTGGCGGAGACGACCGCCGGCTGGGCGATGTCGGCGGAGGCGGTGCCCGCGGCGGCGGGGACGGCGAGCGCCGCGAGCGCGGCGGCCGTGAGGCGGGCGATGGTGGGGCGCATGAAGGTGCTCCGGGAAGCGGCCGGGGACGCTGATGGCATCTTGTCCTACCACATGGCTAGAGGACGAGTAGGGGTTCCGGAAAAGTGCGGCATAGGAGGCGTCCCGCTCAGTCGGCGGGCGCCCTGCCGTGCCGCAGGCGATGGTAGAGGACCCGGGCGAGATAGGCGCCGAGTTCGACGGTGTAGCGGCGCCAGAGGCGGCGGGGCTCGCGCGCCAGGCGGTAGAGGAAGCCCACGCGCAGCCTCAGGACCCAGGCGGGGTAGTAGTCGCGCCGTTCGGCGAGGTGCTCGAAGTAGGCGCCGCACGTGATGACGACCGGTGCGGTGAGGCGGTCGCGGTACTCGGCGACGAACCGCTGCTGGAGGGGCGTCCCGAGGCCGACGTGCAGGATGTCGGGGGCCGCGTCGTTGATCTCGGCGACGAGGCGCTCGGCGGTCTCGGCGGGGATGCTGCCCTGCCCGTCCGCCCAGTGGCCGTGCAGGGTGCCCGCGACGTCCAGGCCCGGGTACCAGGCGCGGACGTTCGCGGCGGCGGCCTCGGCGACGCCGGGCGCGTTGCCGAACAGGAAGACGCGCCAGCCCTCCTCGGCGGGCTGGCCGAACAGGTCGTCGGTGAGGTCGTCGTTGGCCATCCGGCCGGGGACGGGACGGCCGAAGACCTTCGCGGCCAGAACGACGCCCCAGCCGTCGGGGAGGTTGAGGTCGAAGCCGTTCATCAGGTCGCGCAGCCCCGGATCCTTCTGCGCCCTGAGCACGTAGTCGGGGTTGGCGAAGGTGACCGTCAGCTTCGAGCGCTCCTTGACGGCCGCCGCGACGAAGGAGCGGAACCGGGCGACGTCCACGCGGCTGACCCGTACACCGAGGACGTCGACGGTGTCATGCGGCCATCGTGGGTCCACGTCTGCTCTGCTCTCCTGGGGCACCGGCGACGCCGGGGGAAACGACCGGAGAGGAGAGCGTATCCCGGTGCGGCGCGGCCCGGTGGCGAAGGACGAGCCAGGCGGCGACCGTGGCGGCGATGAGGACGACCATGGTCCAGGCGAGCGGGACGGGCGCGACGCCGAACATCTTCAGCGAGGAGGCGACGAGCACGAGGGCCAGCACCCGCCGGATCAGGGCGCTCGGGGCCCGGGAGGAGATCTTGGAGCCGAGGTAGACGCCGGGGACCGAGCCGGCGAGCAGCGCGGCGGTGACCTCCATGCGGAAGTCGCCGAACAGCAGGTGGCCGATGGCGGCCGCGAAGACCAGCGGGACGGCCTGGAGCAGGTCGGTGCCGACGAGCTGGTTGGCCTTGAGCGACGGGTAGAGGGCGAGCAGCGCGACGATGATGAGGGAGCCGGAGCCGACCGAGGTGATGCCGACGACGAGGCCGCCGACGACGCCGATCAGCACGGTCGGGACGGGGCGGACCGTGATCTTTGGGGACCGGTCGGCGTCCCCGGCGGAGCCGGCGCGCCCCCGGTGGGCGAGGTAGCCGCGCAGCGCCAGGCCCGCCGCGGCGATCATCAGGGCGGCGCCCATCGCCTTGCCGATGACGTTCTCCACGGAGTCGCCGTGCCCGAGCGCGCGGGCGAGCAGGACTCCGGAGAACGCGGCGGGAACCGAGCCCGCGCACAGCCACCCGACCAGCCGCATGTCGATGGTGCCCTGCCGGTAGTGGACGGCGCTGCCCACCGGCTTCATGACGGCGGCGGCGACCAGGTCGCTGGACACGGCGGCGAGCGGGCTCACTCCGAAGAACGTCACGAGCATCGGCGTCATCAGCGCGCCGCCGCCCATGCCGGTCAGCCCGACGATGATGGCGACGAGGAACGACCCGAGCGCCATCGTCCAATCGAAGTCCATCGGCATGACCTACCTGTCATGTAGGAATTATGGCTAACACGATAGGTGATGCCCTCCGGATCCGGAAATACCGGGTAAGGGGGTACGAGTGGGACGGAAGAGGTTATTCCGCTCGCACCCAGCCGCCGTCGACCAGCAGGTCGAGGACCCGGGCGACCGCCTCGTCCGGCGTCAGTCGCGAGGTGTCGAGGGTCAGGTCGGCGTCGTCCGGCTCCTCGTAGGGGTCGGAGATGCCGGTGAACTCGGGGATCTGCCCGGCGCGGGCCTTGGCGTACAGGCCCTTGCGGTCGCGGCGCTCGCACTCCTCCAGCGGCGTCGCCACGTGCACGAGGATGAAGTCGCCCACGGCGGACACCATCCGCCGCACCTCGGCGCGGGTGGCCGCGTAGGGGGCGATCGGCGCGCAGATCGCGGTGCCGCCGTGCCGGGTGATCTCGGCGGCGACGAACCCGATGCGGCGGATGTTGAGGTCGCGGTCGGCGCGGGAGAACGTCAGGCCCGCCGACAGCATCCGCCGGACGACGTCGCCGTCCAGCAGCGTGACCGTCCGGCCGCCGCGCTCCACCAGCGCGTCGGCCAGGCCGCGCGCGACCGTGGACTTCCCGGAGCCGGACAGGCCGGTGAAGAACACCGTGATGCCGCGCGAGCGCTTCGGCGGGCGCGCCAGCGCCAGCTCGGCGGCCACGGCGGGCGGGGTGAACCAGTCGGGGACGGGCTCGCCCGCGTCCAGCAGCTCGTTCAGCCGCTCGGGGGTCAGCTCCGCCTGGACGTGGTCGGGCTCGATGCGCGCGACGGGCCGCCAGACCTCGACGTCGGCGTCGTAGGCCCACGGCTCCGGGACGACGAGCGGGACGGCGGTGCCCTCCAGCTCCTGCTCGGCGAGCAGGTGGGTGGCGCCGTAGGCGGCGGCGACGTGCGCGCGGAGCCGGACGTCGCGCTCCCGGTCGCCGCGCGCCGGCAGCGGCACGGGAATGATCTGGGCGCCGTCCGGCAGCTCCCTGCGGACCCCGAGCAGCGCTCGGACGAGGGACTCGTCGTGCTCGCCGCCCAGCAGCGGCAGGACGAGGACCTTGGCGGCGAGCCGCTCGGCGACCTGGCGGAGCTGGCCGAGCTGCTTGCGGTGCAGGGGCTCGCGGGTGGCCACCGCGAGCACGGCGCCCTCGAACGCGTCGAGCTCGTCCGGGCGCCGGCGCAGGCGGTGGAACGGTCCGTGCGCGGGCGCGCGGAGGGCCTCCAGCGGCCCGGCGAGCCGCCAGCCCTGGGTCGTCGGGTCCTGCCACGCCTCGGCGACCCGCAGCACGGCGAGCGGCACGCCCTCGGGGTCCTGCAGCACGACCCGCTCCTGGCCGGTCAGCTCCTTGGGGACCGACAGCGTGACCGGGACCGGCCACGGGGTGCCGTCCGCGAGCCGCCCTCCGGCGATCACCATGGCGGTGTCGAACGAGCCGAGGAAGCCCGTCAGCGGGCGGTACACCCCCGCGAGGACGAGTTCGAGGTCGGCGAGCTCGACCGGGTCCGGGGTCCAGGCGGGCAGGTCGCGCAGCGTGTCGGGAAGGCCGGCTTCGGCGGTCACCGCGATCTCCGATCCCGCCCGGCGAGGCGGCCGGGCTCATCCATGGCGAGCAGGGTTTTCGCAGGAAAAATACTGCCCCGGCCTGGCCGCGCGCACGTCCGCCCCGGCCCGGGCCGCCCGCGGCCCCCGCTCAGATGACCCGCGCGAAACGGTTCTCCGGCTTGCGGATGACGAAGGTGACCTCGCTGTGGTCGGCCGTCAGCCGCCCCCGGGTGACCGCCGACACCAGCCGGCACAGCAGGTCGGCGAGGCCGGTTCCGGTCCCGAGGACGTCGAGCGCCTGACGCGAGGTGTACTCCTCGGCGACGACCAGCCCGCGCATGACGCAGTACCAGCGCAGGCCCGACCGGGAGGCGACCCGGTTGTAGAGCGCCGGGGGCGGGCTCGTCCGGACGAGCGGCACCGGCCGGGTCGCGGCCTGCTCCGGGCCCGCCGCCGGCGGGGCCTGCGAACTCATAGCCCGCTTGTGAGGAAGCCTGAACGGGGCGGCTCGTGACAGGGCCCTGAGTTACCC